>DATMWK010000056.1:0-5515 GCA_035562555.1 Nitrososphaera sp.
GTGAATAGAGAGAATCGATCCTAGAAAGCAAGAACAAGAGTTTTGATTACATATATCGTGAGAGGTAAAGTAGCCTTTTGCCTGATAAACCACCCCACGACAAGCATCTAGACATTACCAAAAAAAATGGCTGTAAACTGACATGCATAATTGAAGCTATAAACAAAAAGCTGATCCGAATATCCAATAGCCGAATCTGGCCATCAAGTGAAAACGTCTAAGTATTTGTAACCTAACTTAATTCTATAAGAATAATTGCAATCTTGTAGTCATATAATTTTGTCGTATTACACTTAACTTGTTACATGCAATATTGAATTAGTATTAGCGGACATGTCCGAGAAAGAAGGTAAACTGCATGATATCAAAGAAACTGCTTCTGACGCAGTAGCCATAATGCGCGAGCTGGGGACACCTGGTGTCCAAGAGTCATTTGAAGTGATAAGGGAGGTAGCAAAAATAGCCCAAGAAATCATGGAGACAATGAAGACTCCAGAATGGCAACAGAACATGGAAAACATACGCCTCATATCTGAAAATATGAATACTGTATCTGCTAGAATGGATAAGACTGCCGCAGGGCTAAAGGAAACAGGTATCATTGATGATGCTAAAGGTCTAATCAATACTGTCAAAAGTAAGACGGATTCTTTTGGCGCTGGTGCTGATGGAGAACAACGAACAGCAGCAGGAGGAGGAGGAGGAGGAGGTATTAGTCGTCAAGACTTGAAAGAGTTAAGCACTTCATTCAAAGAAATGCTGGAAGCGATTAAGGCTCTAGCCGGGGAATTGAGCCTCACAGTAGCAGACTCGAAAAAATCAGGTACTGTGCACAATATCGAAGAAACATTTAGAGAGGCTTCAGACACATACAGGATAGTCAAGCGAGAAACGGAAAAGGCAGAGAAATAGCGCTAGACTGGTTATTTCTCTTTATCCATCTCTAATTATCTAAAAGTTTTTTATTTCCCCTCCATATTTCTTGCATAGGCCCCCTAGTACAAGCGACAGAGGGAGACAGACAGACACACATACACACCTGTATCCTTTTCCTCCTTTTTTTATGCCTACACAAATGGTTCGTTGAAGGAAACGATTATCTTTGCAACCTCGGGCCTCATTAGGTGGCTCGCCGGCATCTCACCTGAACCTACCATCTTTCTCATATTGGTTCCACTGAGCTCTTCTCTATACTCCGGTCCATGAGGACAATTTCTTTCATTAGAGTACATGAGGCACTTTTTGCAATAGTAAAATGCAGGAAAGAACAACGGCTCTATTTCTAGGTCGGTATAATCCTTGAATATCTCATGTGCTGCAAAGGGCTGATAATATTTGCCAACGCCTGCATGGTCCCTTCCGACGATAAAGTGGGAGCAGCCAAAATTCTTCCTCATTATTGCATGATGAATTGCCTCTTTGGGTCCAGCATAGCGCATATCCGTGTGGAGCGTAACAAACATCACCATCTCTTTTGGATAATAGCTGTCTATCAGCGCAATATAAGTAGAAAGAATCAATTCATCTTTAAAGTCGCCTTGTTTTTTCTTACCAATGAGAGGGTTGACAAGTAGACCGTCGTAGAGGTTAAGGGCTGCCTTTTGTAGCATTTCGTGCGCAATATGTGGCACATTTCTTGTCTGGAAACCAACTAGTGACTTCCATCCCTTTCGTGATATTTCTGCCCTTGTTTGTGCTGGCGTCATTCTGTACTTTCGCAGCGGTGATTGCTCTATTCTTTTGATGACATCGACTTTGCCGCCGACCAGCTTATCCTTCATATTGACCATTTTTTCGACGCCGGGATGTTTGATATCATCAGTCTGATAGATCGATTTTGCACATGCAATCTTGTCAAATGAATAAACTTCCTCAATATGCAGTATGGCAAATTTCTTTTCGTTACCATCTGTTGCAAGGGCAATTTCACCTGCATCCTTTATTTTGCGTGCTTCTTGTTCGTCAGTGTCAAGAATTATTGGAACTGTCCAGGCAAGCCCATCGCTCAGCCGGCCTCTTTCGACAATGCTTTGGAAGTCATCCTCTCCTACGAATCCTTCAAGGGGGCTAAAAATTCCATCTGCAATGTTTTCGATGTCATTTCGGAGCTCATTGCTTACTTGCAGAGTATACATGTCCTGCATATTTTTTTTATCGGAAACCACAAATCTGTCTATAAGCTTATTTCCGTGAGGTGATGGAATAGAGCCGGTCACCCTGGATCACACACTACTCTCTCTTTATCTACTTCTTTATTACTACACACTATTGCTACACTACTACTGCTGCTACTACTGCTGGTGGACTCTTTTTTTCGATGGGTCAAAGTGGAGGCCACACTCTTTTTGTGCAGCGCTTTCCCACCACCATCTGCCTGCTCGTGGATCCTCGCCAGGATTTATTGCCCTTGTGCATGGTTCGCAGCCAATACTTGGAAAGCCTGTATCATGAAGCTTATTGTATGGGACATTATTTTTTCGGATGTACTCCCATACCATATCAGACGTCCAGTCTGCAAGTGGGTTGACCTTCACTATTCCTCCATGGCCACTATCGATCTCGATCTTTTTGGTAGTTGCCCTTGTTACAACTTGGTCACGGCGAAGCCCCGTAATCCAACCATCAAGGGTGGAGAGTGCCCGGTTAAGTGGGTGCACCTTTCTTATTTCGCAACACAATTTACGATTCTCTATACTTTCATACATTAGGTTCATGCCCCTTGACCTGACCATCTCTTCGACCTCCTTTTGATCCGGAAAGTATACTTCAATTGGAATTCCATACCTTGTTCTAATTGCATCGATTACATCATAGGTCTCTTGATTGAGGCGTCCAGTATCAAGGGTAAAAACCCTTGTCTTATTTTTGTCAAGGTTAGCCATCATATCTATGATGACAACATCTTCTGCACCAAAACTTGATGCGAGAGCAATTTTAGTTCCAAAAGTGTCAAGGGCCCACTTCAAGACTTCTTGGGCCGTCTTGCTGTCAAATTCGTCTGCGACCTTTTCAATATGCATAGATGATGATGTTGTCGTCGTAGTTGTTGTTGTTGGGTTCTGTGAGCTCATATATGTATGCAGAGAAATTGAGAGTAGACTCCTTATAATAGTTGTTTCTTCTTGGGTTTGAGACATAATTTAGTTAAAACATATTAGTTTTCACCATCAATAACCACTCAGAAAAGTACTGATTTATTAACAAGCATTTCTGTATATTCTATAGAATAGTCCATTAACTATAGTGATTGCTGGGAGAGATAGTGCGAGATTGTCTGAGAATTTTTGGGAACATGTCAATATATACCGAAAACTTGGCTTCGATCCTCTGCGCTGGATCCCAAGCTGCTCAAATGAAGTGGACATCCATGTCCTAAAAGCCGCGTTGTCAGAAGTGAAACATTCTCGCATTAAGGTATCTCCTTCATGGTATGACTGTTTCTACCATATTGAAGGCAAAATTCCAGAGTTGACAAGGCGTGTATACAGCTTTGCCAATCCTGTTATCGACAAAGAAGTCGAACTAAAACGGGCTCTTGCAGTATTTCGCATCCATACCGGCTCTGGAGAACATGCGCCTTTGTTAACTCAGGCATTGGAGAATTTTTTTAAAATCTTTAACTCAAAGGTGTCAGTGACAAGTGTCTCTGCAGTCTTGACAGAGCACAAGGATGCAGAGTTTGGAATGCTTGATTACATTCAACTCCACAGAGGCGACAAAATTGGATACATGCCAGCAGTAACTTCAGTAACACAGGTAACTGACATAACAAAAGCACCAGATGCTGACTTACACAGCAATATAGCGATGACATCTGCTATTGAACTTTTGAACCTGCTTGGGTGCGATATGAAATCTTCGCCGTCATCTAAGCTATTTCCAATTTATGACGCCCCATCAGAAGAAATGCTTGACAAGATAAGATCGAACCTTGATGCCTTTACTTCGCGCTACAACATTGCACTAGAAGATTACAGCTCACTTAAATTAGGCAAACTCTTCTACGGCACAAGCGCTATAGCAACTACTACAAAAGAACTACCGACCAGATACGACCAAATCGAAGAAGGAATGGAAATTATAATCACAAACAAGTTTGGAGGCCTTTCTGAGCTTGGCCTCTATACTCTAGCTTGTTTGGATTCTGAAAGTATTACCAAGTATGAACAACAACAGAATGCTGCTGGGGGTGGTGGTGGTGGTGATGGTATTTCATTTGCCAACATTACTCAGGCAAAGGATGAAGCACTGAAGAACCTAAGTGAGCCACACTTTGCTCTTGGAAAAATAATTGCAAAATATTGTCCAGACTTTGGGAGTGCATATGACAAACAAGCGCACATCACTGCAGTTTATCCTGTCGGATCGCAAGGAATATTTGCACTTGGCGCACTTGCAGAGCTTGCAAATGCTCAGCTGATGATAAATGAGCTTCCAGTAAGAAATGAAGAGATCGCCAAATTTGCAACAGACAAATTCCTCATAGAAAACGCAACAGCATCACTTAATGGATGTCATATCATAATCGCAACAAAGGATGTGGCTAACCTTATCACAGAGGAATTAAGTAAGCATAATTTTGCTCCACAGAGAATTGGACTTGTGGAAAAGAAGGGTTCTTCGTTGGTAACTTTTGCTATAGATGTTAGTCAATTTGTTGCTTCAAAGGTCAAGCTTGCAAGGCTGGTGGGAATTCCTCCGCAACATGATACTAGTACTGCTGCTCCGCCTTCTCCCCCTGCTCCACCATCCCATGCTCCCCCTTCTTCCCCTACTTCTTCAGAGGGATCAGCTGTTTCCTAGAAAAAATTTCTTAGCTCGACTTTTCATTTGTGGATATAGAGCTATGGAGATATATACATACAATCTCGGCTCTAACAACAATCAAATGGCAGGGTCACAACACATGTCATTTTTTTACGCTGTCTAACTGCAAGAATGTGTAACATAATATAATAGTGCCTACCTGTTCCATTTCAGGCTAGATAATAAGAAGATACCTGTTGAATTAGATACTCTGGTCATCTCTGGTAGAGTCAAACAATACAATATTTAGTAGCAGTTTCTTATCTGTCGCATACTTTATTATAATGGCATATATTTTCCTGCATTTCGTTCATCTGTGTCTAATGCCACGAGAAATATTTTGTTATCAAATTTTACAATTCTGATACTGTTAATCCTTTCCGTCAACCTTTACTCCTTGAACATAGGTGGCAGATACAACTCTATCGTCTCTCCTATGAACCAGCTGAGAAAGCATTTCTTTTCCTTTTCTTCCTCTGCTGTTCTTTAAGGGATCTATTTTATCAGCTATCTATTAGGCTTAATTTTTTTAGAAAAAATAGTACGGGTTTGAATGCTTATGACTTCAGCTTCAGAAGCCACTTTTTTGCACTTAAAATACAAAGATATTTGGTCAGACAAACTTAGATAATAGGCATTAAATCATGTTAACGCAGAGAAAAAGGATATGCAAGATCCAAACTGTATTTTCTGTAAGATCAGTGCTGGC
>DATMWK010000057.1:0-6237 GCA_035562555.1 Nitrososphaera sp.
CATGCACATCTTGATCACTCCGGCTTTGTTCCTTCCTTGTACCTGTCCGGCTCAACAAATATTCCGGCACTTGGCACTCTTCCAACTTTTGAGCTTTCTGAATTGCTTATTGAAGATATGATTAAGCTCTCTGGATTCTATCTACCGTTTGAATACATCGATGTTATGACGATGCTCAGGAGCTCCAAGAATCTGCAATATAGAGAACCCTACATGGTAAATAATGCCAAGGTGACGCTCCATGAATCAGGTCATGTCGTAGGTGGTGCAAGCATTGTAGTAGAACATGAAGGCAAGAAAGTGTTTTATAGTGGTGACATCAATACCCGGGGCTCAAAGCTTTTGCGACCTGCAGACCTTGACTTTGGCGAGATTGACATGATGATAATAGAGAGCACCTATTCGCAGTCAGAACAGCAACCCCGCGAAGAGGCTGAAAAGGAGCTCATGGAATTCGCATACGAAGTCATAGAGCGCGGTGGAACTCTTTTTATCCCATCCTTTTCAGTCGAGCGTGCACAGGAAATAGCAACTGTGCTCAAGGCCTACAATTTCAAGCACAAGGTAGTGATGGACGGCATGGCTCTTAAAGCAAATCAAATAATGAGCCGCCACCCAGCATTCCTCAAGGATGCAGAAATGTTCAGACGCGCCATAGGAGAGGCTGAATGGATACAGGGCTGGAGCAGAAGGCGCAAAGTAGTAGAGGAACCATGCATCATAATATCGCCGGCAGGCATGCTGGTCGGAGGCTCTGCAGTATTTTACACACAACAGATAGCCAACAGCGAGAAGAATGGTATTGCGATCGTGTCATACCAAGGTGAAGGGACACCTGGCAGAATGCTCCTAGAAAAGCGTGTTGCCAACTTTGATGGTAAGGTAAGAAAATGCTACGCCGATGTTAAGCGCTTTGAATTTTCCGGTCACAATAGCAGGAGTGAGCTTTTTGAAATCTTGGATCGTGTCAAAGGCAACCCAAAGGTGCTGACTGTACATGGCGATGGCCCATCATGCGTCAAGTTTGCCGAAGAGATAAACGCAAAGTATGGCTACGAGGCGCATGCACCCGGCCAAGGCGAAGTGGTCGAGGTTTGATCATCAAAAATACTGACCCTTACAAGATGAAAAAATGTGTATCATGCAAGCGCGATATTGCACTAAATGAGAAATATTTCACCTACCCACTTTCCCTGCAGCAGATCTGCATAGATTGCGCAGAAAAAGAGATACCAAAAACTATTGAATTATTGCAAAAAGACTTGGAAAAGATAAGAGAGGAAAAAAAAGCTAGGTGCTGATCATATCTCTTCTTTTTTAGAAGCACTGCGGCGGCACTTTAAACGCCGGTGCTTCCGCCTTGCTTCTGGGCTGACAGTTGATGCAGGCATTTTTTTTGTAAGAACGTTGCTCAAGATTGTGCCAAGAACCTGGGATATCGCCAGTCTCATTTTCGAAATTGCCCCTTATTATTGCCAATATTCTGCAGACATTTTTGCGAAGAGGAATCTGCTAAGAATCTTGCCCCTTAACTTGAAGTTGCCGCTGTGAGTGAGGAGGTACACCAGCTATCCCATCTGAGAGTGTTATTACATGCTCAAAGATTGTGGCTGAATCACTTCATATATCATTCTGTATCTTCATGATCATCGTTACTCTGGCTATAGGCTTAAGACTAGCTTTTATCAGTTTGAATATTTGCATGCACGAAAACTAAAATCTGACTATTCGGGCTTTTCTCTCTTGACCCACACTGTACGTCCCCTGTGATCTAATAGCTCAACAGAGTGCTCTAATAGCTTTTTGCGGATTTCATCTGCCTCTTTGAATTTTTTCTCAGCCCGCAGCTTGTTGCGTTGTACCACTATTTCCTCAATTTCTTTCCTTTCTTTGTCGCTAGCTTCCACAATTTTCAGTCCGAGAATATCCATTATCTTGTTAAGAGTTGGCAATGCGCTATTAGCCATATCTTTTGTTAGATTGTCTGCTGCGATATACCTATTGAGCTTTGCTACAAGCTTCACCAACTCTGCAACTGCAAGCGACGTGTTCATGTCCTCGTCCATCGCAGCTTCAAAAGCTCGCATCGATTCATCACATATCCTGTTCACAGAATCAATTTCGCCGCCCGTGCCGACTGCAAACTGCAGTTCATAGGCACATGTCTCTATCTGGCGCCATCTTTGGAGCGACTCCTTTAGCAATTCGTCAGTATAATCAAGAGGCTTTGAATAGTGCGCTGATAAGCAGTAGAGCCGGAGAGGGTTTGCTCTCCAGGTTTTCAGCGCCTGCTCTATTGTAACAATGTTGCCAAGCGATTTGCTCATCTTTTGTGAATTGATAGTAACCATGCCGGAGTGAACCCATATCTTGGCAAGCTGCTTGCCTGTGTATGATTCCGACTGTGCTATCTCATTTTCATGATGTGGGAAAACTAGATCGTGTCCGCCACCATGAATCTCGAATGTATCGCCGAGATATTTCCGCGACATGGCAGAACATTCTATATGCCAGCCAGGCCTTCCGTTACCCCAAGGACTTGGCCATACCGTCTCATCTGAATAGAACTTCCAGAGCGCAAAGTCTAGAGGGTCCTCTTTTGAGGGATCAATCTCTATTCTCGCACCTGACTCTAGCTCTTCAACTGGCTTTTTTGATAACTTGCCGTAGTCTGGAAACGACTTGATTCTGAAATATACACCGTTGGGCGTCAGATATGCATGCCCTTTTTTTATCAGGCCATCAATTAACTGAATCATTTCTTCTATGTGATCAGTTGCCTTTGGATGGTAATCTGCATGCATTACATTCAAGCCGTCAAAGTCGTTGAAGTATCTGTCAATGTATCTCCTCGATATTTCCTCTGCCTTTCTACCCTCTGCTTTGGCACGGTTGATTATCCTGTCATCAACGTCAGTAAAGTTTTGTACAAAAATCACTTTATAACCTCTTGAGAGCAAGTAGCGACGCAATACATCAAATATGATGATTGTTCTTGCATGCCCAATGTGAGAGTTATCATAGACTGTGACTCCACAAACATACATCCTCACTAGATAGTTCTTCAGCTTTAGCTCCTCTACTTGTCGGCTGAGTGTATTGTATAATTTCACTATCGCGAGTTGGGGTGGCCTTGCCCCTGCTTTTTACTTTGCTAGGCGTCAATGTAAATGTCGTTTCCTCTAATGTCTACATTGTAGGTCATCAGTTTTACTCCTTCGAGGTAGTCGAGCAACTCTCCGGTTCTAATGTTGTAGTGCCATGAATGCAGGGGACATTCTACAACTTCGCCATCAACCTTGCCAGGAGCAAGTGAGCCGTCCTGATGGCGGCAGAGCGCCTCAACTGCATAGTATTTGCCATTTGCATAGAAAAGCGCAATTCTTGTGCCATTAATATAGAGCTCCTTACCGCTGTTCTCTTTAATCTCGCCCCGTTGGGCGACCTTAACAAATGCCAACTACCATCACATTGTAATCAATCTAGCTATAAATTAGTTATCGGAGAGCAGAGCTATCATTACAGACTTCTCCGCGCCACATCTAAATATCTCCCCCTGTGCTATAGCAATATCAATTCCGGCATGACATCGTCATATAGGCTCATGATGGCCGGCGTTCTGGCTCTTATGATTTTTGGTATAGCTATGGCCCTTTACGGATACCAGCAAGCAGTTTACCCTGTCGACAGCGCCCTTGGATACCTAAAAAGGGCCCAAACTGCCCAGACTCCAGAAGTTCTGGCAAGCTTTGTATCAAAGGCAAAGATGGAACTGCCAGAGGTCGGCAATCCGGTATGGGTATTTCCGACTGCGAAAACAGACTTGACACTCATACAAGAAAGTCTAAATGATATTGTGACTCGCGCCAACTCAATAGCATCAATGGGGCCCTATAGTGCTGAATATAATTCTGGCATGCTGGACATTCATGGATCGCTAGAGATCATTCAGCAAGATATGATCGATGCAATGCCGTACCTATATGTGAGTTTTACGAACATCATGCTAAGCGTAGTATGGATAGCGATAATACTTGCACTTTTTGTCCTCATAAGGAGGGGAAGAGCAAGATTCCGCGAACAGGAGTATGAAAACCAGTAGCTTTTATTGCATGTCGCATCATTCATAAATTGTGGCTGGAAAAATAGCGGATAACAGCCTTGCAGACAAGGGAAGCCGGTCATATGAGTGGGCTGCCAGCCGTATGGGCATAGTTGAAAAGATAAGAGCAATGAATGATAGCAGTCAATTGCTGGCAGGTTTTCGTCTTGGCTTTTGTCTTCACATTACAAAAGAAACATCAGTACTTGTGATGGCTGCAAAGAGCTTGGGTGCAGACATCGCAATTTGTTCGGCAAATCCCTTGTCTGCACAGGATGACATTGCAGCTTTTCTGTATAAAATGGGCGTAAATGTATATGCTTGGCGGGGCGAAACACAATCAGAGTATCAGCAGTGCATCAGCAGCGTGCTTGCATTTAGACCTGACATAGTAACTGACGACGGAGGTGATCTCCACTCAATGGCCCATCAGCAAAAGGCAAAGGGCATAGAGGGTGGCACCGAAGAGACAACATCTGGGGTAAAGAGACTTGTTGCCCTGGAAAGGGCAAGCATACTCCTCTATCCCATTATAGCGGTCAACAATGCTCGTACAAAATACCTTTTTGATAACAGACATGGTACTGGACAGAGCACTCTTGATGGCATACTGCGGGCAACCGGCATACTATTAGCAGGCAAGAACGTAGTTGTATGCGGCTATGGCTGGGTGGGCAAGGGCGTGGCAACCCGGGCAAAGGGCATGGGAGCTATAGTGACCGTTACTGAAGTTGATCCCATCAAAGCAATCGAAGCCAAGATGGATGGATTTGAGGTAATGCGAATGTCAGATGCTGCGCCTACCGGCGATGTTTTTGTTACATGCACTGGACAAACGTGCGTGATAAGGAAGGAGCATTTTCTTAAGATGAAAGATGCTGCCATTCTGGCAAACGCAGGCCATTTTGATGTCGAGATCGATATTGAGACCCTTTATGACATCAGCCGCTGCCAACCGGTGCAGATTAGTACAAATATTGAGCGCTTTGATGTTAATGGAAAGAGGTTGTTCCTGCTGTCAAAGGGGAGAGTTGTCAACTTAGTTGCCGCAGAAGGCCACCCGCCGGAAGTAATGGCTCTCTCATTTGCCAACCAGCTGCTATCTATTTTGTACATTGCAAAAAACCATGACAGGATGGAAGTAAAAGTGCATAGCGTGCCAGAACAAATAGATCAAGATGTTGGGAGCTATGCACTTGATTCAATGGGCATCAAGATAGATCAACTGATAGAGAAGCAAGAGCGCTACCAGCACTCCAGTTAGGTTAAAATGCTGTGCATTGATTGCAAGTGTGATGCCGGATAGAAGTAGCGAAAGCGCAGTCATTACAAGCGCGCTCCCTTATGCAAATGGTGAGATACATCTAGGCCACATAGCCTCCACATATCTCCCGGCAGATATTTTCACACGTTTTTTGAGACTCAGCGGCTTGAAGGCGTACCATATCTGTGCTACTGATGATTTTGGAACTCCGATCTTGATAAGAGCAGAAAAAGAGAAAAAAAGTCCCAAAGATTATGTTGAATACTGGAACAGGCAGGACAAAGAAGATTTTGAATCATTAGGTATTTCGTTTGATTTTTTTTATAATACAAGCTCCAAAGAAAATGTTGAGTTTGTCCAGTATGTTTTCAAACAGTTGAGCGAGAAAGGCCACATTTACGACCAGAACGTAATTCAGTTCTACTGCACCTATGACAACAAATTTTTACCAGACAGATATGTAATTGGCAGATGCCCTTACTGCAATGCAGAAAACCAGTATTCAGATTTGTGTGAAAAGTGTGGCCGCGTACCCGATCAGATACTGGAGCCTAAGTGTGCAATATGTGGCAGGCCACCTGTCAAAAGAGAGAGCAAACACTACTTTTTCCGTCTATCAAGCTTTGAAGGTAAACTGAAAAAGTGGCTTTTGTCTAACACGCACTTGCAGCCAGATGTTAAGAACTATGTCATAAACTGGATAAATGAAGGATTGCAGGATTGGGACATTACCCGTGACCTTTCATGGGGCGTGCCAATACCCCTGCCAGACGCAAAAGGCAAGGTGTTTTACGGCTGGTTCGATAATCACCTATGCTATATCTCGTCCCTTGTCAAGTTCGTCAAGGATAGGGGAGACAACGGCAAGAAA
>DATMWK010000058.1:0-5014 GCA_035562555.1 Nitrososphaera sp.
GTATAAGACTGCTAGCAATGCCAATGCCGTATCCTACAGTTTGTCTAACATTTTGTCCCTATTCTTTGTAGCACGCTCGAATTGTCTTAAGCGAGATCACATCTCGAACCGATGTGTCTGCCTAATTCTTGTAATGAGTAGCGCGGCGACATGTGCCTTTAGTCTCAATGTTTATATCAACAGTAGGCGTTACAGAACCATCATTGAAAGTCATACAAGCCCTTCCAGGCATGCCAAAGCCTGTCACTGAGATAGAAGTTAACAATTTACTCCAAAGCAAACTCAACATACAGATCGCCACCATTGACGAAGAAGGATATCCTATCATTCAACCCACCTGGTTCCTCTATGAGAGTGACTCTGGCAAGTTATACACAGCCACAGCAAAAATGACAAGGAAGGTTCAGAATATTCAGAAAAATCCTCACAGGATTTACTTTTCCATTGATGACGAGAATTACCCATACAAAGGAGTAAAGGGAAGGGCAGATGCAAGAATATCAGAAGATATACAGAAGAACTTGTCAATATTGGAAAAGATAAACCTAAAGTACTTAGGTACTCTTGAACACCCTCTTGCTAAGAGGCTAATGGAAAATACTAGAAACGGGAACCAAGTTGTTATTGAAATTACGCCAAAATTTTTCTCTGCATGGGATTTCGGCAAGGCTGAGTAGTTGAAAATTGATTTTACTTCTTTTGACAAAATTCAACAGCCAAAAAAGGCAGTGAGACTCAACAGAAGACTTCATTATTGTAAATATGCTCTCTTATCCTGATTTTGGATTATTGACAAAAGAGTTATTCAAACGAAACAAACCTATTATGCCCTGGGGCACAGCAAGAGAAAACTAGCAAGCGCAGAGTCATATCCCTTATATTGCATGAGATCGTGGATTCTATTTCCACCCCATCCATTTCTTACTGCTATAGAACTACGGCATTAAATCAGGCTTGTAGTACTTCTGAAATGCTTCCTTGTCATCAATGAGTCCCGACAGCCGCCACGGCTTCAGCTGGTCTTAGCCCAATCAAACAGTCAAACTTGATGTAATTGCCATAAGCAGCAGGTAGCTTTTGAATCAACTGCTTAACGTACTGAAGCATGACATCACAGTTGAGTTTGTCATTGAAGAACCGCGCAAAGCTCTGTAAATATTCATTCTCTTATGTCCATTATAGATAATACTTTGTCTAAGGGCTAGTCGCACATCGTAACGCCCAGAGAACTTTGCTAAATTGGCAAGTGTAGTGATTAACACACATTCAGAGTACTGGTGATAAAATTTTTAATATAGTAGTAACTCTGACGAAGATTGACGGGAATCTCTATGATCAGAGCCTAATGTACAATCCTACTAACATTGCTCCAAATGTACCCACTTGTAATACCGCCCTTACCAACTGTAACCGTTCAAAATGACCAAAAACGCGCATTAGTGCCTGTTCGTCATCATAAACTTTTCTTTGCGAAAAGTTTGTTTGAGCAGCTCTAGCTGTTACAGCAGAGTGTGCTACTGATAAAATGGCAGCTACATAGATCGCTATTGCATAATAAGAGTGACCTATCTCTTGAAAGAGTATGATGATAGCTGCGGCGACTGTTAACGAAGCTGAACCTATGCCGATTGTGGCATACCAAATTATACCATTACCAAGGTCTGCTGCTTGGCTGTAAGCTGAGAATGCCTTTGGTCCAATCTTATGGCGCGAAGGCAGCTGTTTTATAGACTGATCTAAACTTGCTCCAGCCATGATGCCGTTAAATGCAGTTGATAAAATGATTAATGTTGAAGAAATATCAAATGACATTGTCATTTAGCTATCCTAACTCCATTTAGGAAAATGTCTACAAACCCATCAAGAATTCTTTTATTTTCCTTGATAACTTTATCCTCGAATATTTCTTTCATTAAGCTATAGTAGAATAGAAAGCCGAGAAATGTAACTGCGGCAAGTTGAGGATCGACATCCCTGATCTTCTTAAGTCGTATCTGTTCCTCAAAGAGTTTTCTAAGCTGCACTATCATGTCTTGTGGGATAAATGACATGACTTTTGCAACAGATGGTTACCTTCTACCCTCTGATATTAACAGAATCATAAAGTCCATACTAGTTTTCATAAATTCTATCAGGCGATCCCTTAATTCCGTCAGCGTGGTTGCAATGCGTGGAGCGTTACCCTTATCATCCTCATGAACTCCTCGACTTAGAAAGGCGGAAGTGAGTGCTTGAAGTGCATTATCTCTTTGTTGTGTAATAATAGCTTGCAGAATATTTTCTTTTGAATGAAACTTGCGGAATAAGGTGACTTCATTGATGCCTGCCTCGTCAGCAATTAATTTCGTAGTTGCACCATCATAACCTTCTCTAACGATAATTTTCATGGTTGTCTTCAGAATTTCTTCATCTTTAACGACCATAATGCAAGTATGCACTTGCTTGCATTTAAGGCAAATGCTGTAAGGACACTTTTGTTTAAAAAATAGTTTCTGTTTAGTTAGCATCTACAATTACGAACTTTTT
Source organism: Nitrososphaera sp. (assembly GCA_035562555.1). GTDB lineage: Archaea > Thermoproteota > Nitrososphaeria > Nitrososphaerales > Nitrososphaeraceae > Nitrososphaera. The sequence goes on from DATMWK010000058.1 coordinate 2,527, forward strand.
ACATTGAGCATCACGAGGAACATAGACACAATAGCTAGTTTACCTGGCTAATTTTGAAATATGCAACAATTGGTTTTGGAGAGCATTTGAACCAGATCCAGATAATTTCAACGGTTATTCTAGAAGTCCAGAGTTACGAACTATGTAAAGAAAAAGATAGACCGCATCGTGTTTGACCAGTTTTCTTCATTCAGTAGCTGCTGCCCCTTTAGGTAGGAAGTACAAAGGGTAGCAGCATTAGAAAGCTGCTGATCTGTTGAGGTCGTGGGTTCAAACCCAACCAGGTACATTTCTTACTACGAAGGGGATTACAGTACTAAATTGAGCTTGTTTTAGCAAGTTGTCGGCCAAAAACCCACCAGCAAAATAAGCGCGAAGCAGATTATTTCTGGATTGCCTATCACTGTCAAAAATTGTATCGTGGTTAAGGAGGCTTAATGAATGATAGCAGGCATCTATTAACCCTCATAAATACAATTGTGACCATGCAAAATCATGGTCGACCAAACGTCATCAGCAGAACCAGGAGCCGTAAAAGAATATCATGATCTTGCAATATCTTCAGACGAGTTAAGGTCAAAGCTGTCTTCAAGGGATGAACCAATCATGATCTTTGACATTGGCGATGAAAACCGCCACAAAAGAGAACATATTCCTGGCTCGAGATTCATGGTTTGCGATGACAAAACAATAAGCACAATGCTTCCAAAGATGCCAAAAGGAATTGACATTGTTTTTGTTGGAGAAGACGAAAATTACACTAAGGAAATGGCTCAGATGGCAAGGGACAAATCAGGATTGCAAACTAGGTACCTCCAAGGTGGTCTTGCTGCATGGAAGTGGGAAAAGACTGCGGAACTTGATCCAAGAATTACACCTAATGACCTCAAGCGCGCCTTGGATGAAGGCAAGCTTAATAGGGATATCTTCTTGCTGGATGTAAGAGAACCAGACGAGTTCAGGAACTGGAACATTGAGGGTAGTGAAAATATTGCTCTTGGACAAGTCCCACATTATCTAGACAAGATCCCAAAAGATAAGGAAGTCGTCACTATCTGCCCAGCTGGATATAGGTCTGGAATGGTCACACTGATGATTCAGCGACTTGGCTACAATGTCAAGACTTTGGAAGACGGACTGACAGGATGGTCTGCTGCCTATGAGCATGTTGCTCATATTTTTGAAGTATGGCAGGATAAAAGGGTCAAGGTTGTCCAGCTACGAAGGATTGGGAAAGGCTGCTTGTCCTACATTGTCGAATCTAGCCATGAAGCAGCTGTCATTGATCCACTGCTGCCTATAGAAGACTACCTAATAATTGCAGAGGGAGAAATGAATGCAAAAATCATAAAGGTCATGGACACTCACCTGCATGCTGACCATGTGTCAGGCGCAAAAGAGCTTGCTGAAAAGACGGAAGCGCAACTCTATCTTAGCCCCTATGAAAACTACAAGGAGATTGGTAGCTTTAGCAGATTAAATGACGGGGATGTTATTAGGATTGGCTCAGTTCTTCTGCAGGTCATTTATACACCAGGACATACTCAAGGAAGTGTTTCGCTTTGGCTTGGAAATAAGCTACTCTTTACAGGCGACACTTTGTTTGTCAACAATATTGGAAGACCTGACTTGAAAGAACAGACAGAAAAATTAGCCTTGAAGCTTCATGCTTCAATCAAAGGCAGAATTTTCAGGCTGCCAGACGAAACAATTATCCTATCTGCGCATCATGACAGACCAGTCGAGGCTGACACATTTATCGAAGCGCGATTAGGAGATGTCAAGAGTCAGCAGAATCTGCAGCAAATATTTGGACTGCAAAAAGAGCCATTTGTTCAGAGGATGAACTCAATCACAATGCCAACTCCCCCAAGCTATAAAGAGATAATGCCAATGAATGAAGGAGAGAAGGAAAAACCCTCACTGAAGGAAATACACCAGCTTGAAATGGGTCCCAACAGGTGTTCAGCTTAAGAAAAGCGAGTTCTCATTGCCTTTTTTCAACTTATTTCTCTATCATATGTGTGCATATAGAGATTCTAAAGTTATTAACATTACAAAGACTCAGATCATCATAGACGTGTTATTGTTCTCGATGAGAGGTTATGACTAACGGCAAACCCTCTGTAAGCCGAGAATAGTTGTGTGGGGGGACTGGGTGGGAGTTGAACAAGCTTGTTTCCATTCGCAGCTGATAGAACTAGAATAGTGTGCTGAGGTCGTGGGTTCAAATCCCACCCTGTCCATCTTTTCCTGCTATAGAATTACGGCGTTATTTTGAGCTTGTTTTAGGAATTAATATGCAACCCTTTTAGCCTCTTTTGTGCCTTTAAGAATACAATGTCTTCAACAAAGGACGAAACTACCAAATTAGAGAACTCTACCTACAACATCATGATAGCACTCGGCAAAGAGGCAAGGTTTCTGTATTCGGCTATTGACACATACATAGACGACGCCCGTAAAGACAATAATTCTGAGCTTGAAA
>DATMWK010000059.1:0-5823 GCA_035562555.1 Nitrososphaera sp.
CCATAGCTTGCTTGTCAAGACCAATAAGATTTTATTGAAAAGGAATGCTGCCTACTCTCACAATATGTCTACCATGAAGTACATTCAGCTTGAACCACAGGGTGACATTGCAATTCTAAGAATAAATAGACCAGAGGCACTCAACGCCATGAATGTGGACGTTATATCTGAGCTTTCAAAGATGATTGATATTCTTGCAGCTGACGACAGCATTAAAGCAGTAGTCATTACCGGCGCCGGTGAGCGCTCGTTCTGTGCAGGCGCAGACATTTCTTACATGGTCAACATCGATCCTATGCAGGCAGAAAGGTATGCCACTTCCGCTCAAGACGTAATAAACAGAATAGACCGGCTGGAAAAACCAGTCATTGCTGCAGTAAACGGCTTTGCCCTTGGCGGCGGATGCGAGCTTGCAATGGCCTGTGACATCAGGATCGCTTCAAGCAATGCCAAGATAGGACAACCTGAAGTAACAATAGGCATACCTCCGGGGTGGGGCGGAACACAACGGCTGATGCGGCTCATAGGTCCGGCGAAGGCAAAGGAGCTAATATTCACGGGCAAAATGATAAATGCAGATGAGGCCTACCAGATAGGGCTTGTTAACAAGGTAATTAGCCTAGGACCTGATGATAAACTTCCTCGAGAAGTGCCCAAAGATGACCCAGTAAAGGAAAAGGAAAGGGCGAGTGAAATAGCCAAGATACTAAACAAGAAGTTGATGGATGAGTGCATTGGACTTGCAAAGGAGATAGCGAAGAACAGTTTCGTCGCAGTAAAGGTTAGTAAGAAGCTGATAAACAGGGGAATGGACACAGATCTAGAGACAGGGCTTAGACTTGAGATCTATGGTTGGGCGCTCTGCTTTGCGCACGAGGACAGACAGAAAATGATGTCCGCTTTCCTCAACAAGGGCAAAAAGTAGAATTTATTATGCCAGAAGTCGGGCACCCTTGCTAGCCTGGCAAACAAACATCCTGCTATCTACGCCCTTGTCTTTGAACCCTTTGGCCATGGCTGCGACTACCATCTCTGCATTTTTGTTTGTTTTCAGAAATGCTATCATGGAAGGCCCAGCACCACTTATTGTGACTGCAAGCGCACCTGCGGAAAGGGCATTCTGTTTGACTATATCGTAGCCGGGTATCAGATGTTTTCTTGCTGACTCAATGATAGCATCGTCTATTCCTCTAGTTATTGTTTCCACATCCTTTAGTGCAAAGCCTGCAACTATTGTAGCTGCGCCAGAAATATTATGAACAACGTCTTTGAGCGGCACCATCTTTGGAAGGACACTCCTTGCCACCTCTGTCTTTTTCTTTGGCACTTCTATGCATGGAACCGCAACAACAAGGACCAGGTCCTTGGGAGGCTCTAGCCTTGTGAACTGCAGCCTGTTACTTGCAATACGGCAAATCACAAATCCCCCAAGCAAAGAAGCAGAGACGTTATCATAGTGCTTTGCGCCAGCACTTGCCACCTCGCCTTCTGCGGCATATTCCACAAGCCTTTTTCTGTCAATCTTTAAGTCATAAAGTGCATTAAATGCCATGGCAGCAGCTGCTGCTGAAGCAGCGCTGCTGCCAACACCATAGCCAGACGGCACACCTTTTGTGATCTCGATCTCTATGCTGTCACTGATCTCAAAATCCTGCATTATCTTTTTTACTACAAGGCCAGCAGAGTTTGATTCAGGTATTGATGGAATCGCTTGATCGCTGTTCTTGATAATTATTCTTCCGCCGCCAGTATGTGTTCTACTTGCTTTGACTTTGTCTTCAAGTGCATCTAGCGCAAGGCCAAACACATCGTATCCTGGCCCTAAGTTTGCAGTTGAGCATGGGGCGGCAGCACTACACGATTTCATAGTCACCTAAATGTCTTCCCCCTGACTAAGGGATCGAGCAAGGGCGGCAGCCAGGTTGACCATGCCACTCATCGTGATGCTGGAAACAGCTATGAGGCTCTGGGCGAAGCCACCTTTGCTTATGCTGCGCGCCAGATCTTTACTTAAGAGAGAATACTCGGCATCTTTTTCGCTATTGAGAATATATTCAAGTGCCATACTCGAGCCCGCCCACTCCATGATATTTTTTAGCTTGTCTATTACAAGATCGCGCTTTGTAAGCACATTTATCTGAGCCATTTTCAACCGCAATTTGACAGATAATGCAAGAAGCGATATAGACACAAAGTTGATCGGGGATGACACTAGCATCCCATCGAAGGTAAATATCGTCGCCTTGTTGTCCGCATGGAGGTTTACAGCAAAATATGGACCACTCTCTCGGAATGCGAAGAGCTCTATCTGGCCAGGAGTATCCACTATCAGGTAGTCTGGGTTGAGCTCATCCACCTCCTTCTGGATCTCATCCAACTTTGTGGCAATCATGTCACTTGCCATTATAAGTGAGCCATTGGGACCAAGGCCGTAGCTCTCCATCAAAGTAGCAATGTCAACGTAATTGCGGACATCAATGTCTGGCTCATAAGGTAGGTTGACTGCGCCAGGGTCAAGGTTAAGCGTAGCTGGGTAAGCGCCATTATCTCTGTACCACTGGAGTAACCTAGAAGTAAGGAGGGATTTCCCAGACCCTGCAGTTCCTGTTATAAATATCGCCTTCATTGCCATCTGGAAACAGAGTGGTGCTGTATATCTACTTTTTATAGATATACAGTGACTGTATAATAAATAACACATGCAACACCTACTAAGAGCAACAGCGTATGACAACATCGTTAATTGAAGATTGAGAAGGACTGTAGGAGTAACGCAATAACAAAGCAAATCAGGAAAAATTAAGATTAACTCTTGGCTGGTTAGACTCTTAAATTTTTTCATAGGTGCAACAATTTTTTCGTCTTGCGCCTCATCTTTGCATTACTTCACATCTGTAGGATTTCTGTCTCTGTGGATTATAGCGGGACTCAAAGTTCGTATTCATCATCTTTTATACAAAGATTCTCTGCATCGTTTTAAGATCTCCTTGGAGAAATCTCCTGGCTAGTTGTGCTGCTAAGGTGGTAGATCTCAGTTCTTATCACGCCTTCCAAAACAATGGACAAAGGGTTTTCAATGTCGATGCATTGATAGTTCTTTTTGGGTGCTTCGATCAAGTAGAGGTCACAATAACTTCTAATCTCTTCTTCTATTTCCGTAACACATTCAGTTTTGTTTTCCACCGTAGTTGCTATGTTAATTACAATAATAATTGCAAAGGCAGAAAAAGGTTGTGGTAAGTCATAAAAAAGTTTTTCCAGAAGAAAAGGAGAGGAGAAAAAGAAATCCCCTTCTAATGAGAAGGATAACCTGACCTTAGATAGTCATATTATTAACAATAAAATCGCTGAAAGTGTATATACTCCCTTGTAACGGTAACGCTTCATCACCTCAAGCATGCTTTGATAATAGCTCCCATCGAATAGGAACTTTTGTAAGCGTATCTCTTTACCTTTTTTATTTCTTTATTTAACATTCAATTTCCTTTCCATATCCACCATAGTAAGAAGAATGCTACTGATCGTTTTTTTCTCTCGCTCAATTAGGGAGCAGGAAGTCTTTTATCCATTGTATTCGAGCTTGCAATTGAGAGATCATGTATAATCTCAACAACAATGAAGGAAAGAAGAATAATTCCGTAGTAACAGCAGTAACAAGAAAAACAGCAAATGGGAAGAGGAGAGGAGTAGGAGGACCTGGATAGAAATGACAACAACATCCCATAAACTGTCATCATTGAGAGGAAAAGCGTCAGTATCAATGCTAATGCTGATGGTTGCAGGTGTTTTGTTTGCAGCGCCGTCAGTGATGGCTCAACAAATACCATTAACACCACAAGAGCTGGAGCAGCAAAACCGACTCCAAAATGTAATAGCTGCTACAACTAGAAACTTAGAGCAAGGACAAAAACAGGTAGATGGAGTTGTATATACTCCAAGATGGTCTTCAAATCCTGTATGGGTTGAACCTAACTCTTTATCTATACTCTTTGTATATTGTCTACCTGGTGAATTTGCAGATTCGGGACAAGAGATATTGGGTGGCTCTGGTCTAGAAGTATTAGAATCTTATTCACTAGCTGTAACTAATGACCTTATGGTATGGTTCATGGTTGTGGAAAATGAAGATGAGGATATTAGACTTCCAGCTGCAGCAGGTGTAATCTGCTCATCAGATGCAAATGATGCTCAGGCACGTGTGTTAAGTCCACAAGAACAGCAAGAGATAAACAATATAATTCAGCAGTTTATCACCATACAAAATACTCAGGTAACTAATATTGAAAATGTAATTAACATAATAAACAACGTCACAACGAATGGGACCACCACTGGACCAGTAACACCTCCACCACCAACTAACGAGACAGGAGGAACAACACTACCAACTAACGAGACAGGAGGAACAACACCACTAGGTAATGACACGGGAGGAACGCGACCCCCTAGCGGTCAAGATCTAGGAGAAGGAATTTTAGACAATGCAACAGTGGCAGGAGAAGGGAGAGGAGGAGAAACATCGTCACGAGAAGTGATAACACCACCAACTAACGATACAGGAGACGGAGGAAGACAGCTGTTTCCTGATCCAGGAGAAGTATTTCCATTAGAGAATGAAACGCTAACAACAGGTGACGATGGAGTAACAATACCTCCGCCCCCGACCCTTGGAGGAGGAACAATAACACCATAAGAAGAGGGATAGAGCAGTACAACACATACTGCTCTACTAGGGAGACATAAGACTCTCTTTTTCTATTTTTTTCTTCCTTTTTATTTTCCTCTGAGTGTTAGACCATACAATACCACAGTATCTGACGATTGATGACTGTTAAAAGCACACAACATCTTTAGACCTTTATATAATCTTTAATCATCAGGCTCCCAATCTAACTCTCAATTAATAGGCAGCTAGAAAGGCAGTAGTCAAGTAATACTACCGTGATAAAAGCGATTGATAATTGTTTGCTACACTTTCATCATATGTGATATGTATATATCCATCACATCTCACGATGTGTTTACTTTATAGATCTGCCAAATCGGGTTTGCGCTAAATTGTGCATAAACATGCTAACGAATATACATTCCTTATTATAGTACTGCTTTGTATCAAAGGCAGAGTTATAGTAGTTGAACTGGCGACTTGTTGCCATACCTGCAAGCGTGGTACCGTTCATTATCCTGATGGTTACTACTAATGTCTCTCCTCAGGATGTTCTTGCTGTTGGACTTGTACCCTTTCTGGCCGCGGCAGCTGCAGCGATCATCAAAATGCTGCTGCAGGCAATACGATTCAAGTATTTTATCAGACATTTTCTTGGTTACGACGTTGCGTCTACAGGCAAGACTGTAGCTGCTAGATTAGCCGGCGAATTCGTTACCCAGACTACTCCATCTTTTGTGGGTGGAGAATTGGTCAGGATAGCATGGCTGTCAAGATATGGCGTTCCGGCAGGCAAGGCCGCGTGGGTAACGACCATGGAGATAATTGCAGATGTATTCGTTGGCTCGGTGCTGGCGTTTATAGCCGGCGCGCTGGCCATTTACCGAGGCGGAAGCGTTGTTGGATTGGCCGTAATTTTGGTAACAATCCCAACCTTGGCATTCTGGTTGGGACTTACCCTATTTTCTGCCAAACGAACTCTTCGCCTTCCCTCGTTCTCTCAGAAGCTAGTAGAAAAGTTCTTGGCAAAAAAAAGAGCCGAGAACCTGATTAATGCATCTAACACTGCTATTGCAGACCTATGTAATATGAGCAGGGAAATTTTCAACTCCAAAAAATCAATTGGCACATTTGCGGTTGGAATAGCAATAACCGTT
>DATMWK010000060.1:0-10418 GCA_035562555.1 Nitrososphaera sp.
ATCTCGAACTGTTCTTGGTAAATTAGCATTAGCAACATATACGGGCAGATCCACCCTATTGCTTTTGGACGATGTTATAGTGATGGAGCGATACGGCAATGAGTGATATAATATTAATCATCATCCTCATTCAACCACCTAGGATCTCCTAAAGAAGAATAATACTTAAGTTGCGCCCAGGCCCTTCACACATAATAATGGTGTCATCAGCATCCACACAAGTAGAACAAAAAAACAAGCGAGTAGTTCGTCAGTTCTTTGAGGCCTTGAATCGACAAGATACAGAAGGGATGGACAAGTTAGTATCAAGCACCAATTACTCTATTCACTTTTCAGGAATGCCTCCTATGGATTGGAATACAAACAAAAAACAATTCCTTGCTCCCTTCAATAAAGCATTTCCCGATCTTACTCGTAACATTGTAGATCTGGTGGCAGAGGGAGATAAAGTCGCGGTCAGTATCAATGTTACTGGCACTTACAAGGGAGAGTTTCAGGGTATACCACCGACTGGCAAGCAGGTATCTTTCACCGCAATGGATATCCTAACTATCATTGATGGCAAGGTCACAGAAGAGTGGGCAACTGCCGATATGATGGGATTGATGCAGCAGATTGGAGCGATACCTGCGCGTTCTGCTAGTAGTGATAGCAGTAGTAGTAGTGGTGATACTGTTTGAGCCTAAAGATGATGGATCAACAACAGCAACTAAGGTACTGCAAACTACTACTATTGTTGTAGTACAGCACATGCTCTTCTGATTATGAATCCCTCTCACACGCGGATCCTTAATTGACCTAAACTTTGCTGTGTGTTATAACCTTTGGTCTGCAGTTTGACCTTTAGACAAAGCCATGCCTCCTACTACAGAATGACTAATCGCGTGGTGCTGCCACTGTTGCTAATTCCATTTCATGGCCTGTCAGTACCTCTAGAAGGAAGACCTAGTGAAGCTGAACTGATAGGTAGAATTATCTTTATTATTATCATCATGGTGTGTACTTTTTGTTCTAGCTATTGAATTGTTTTTGGGAATGTATGGCTAGTAGCATGAATTCCTATAGTAACTGTACGAATAGTGATAGATGAATTATTAGCCAAGATGAGCCAGGGCCTAATCCACTCGCTGCAAGCAATTGATGGAAGTCCTAGTGGCTCTATTCCTGCTGTCAAGTTGAAGGAAGCTCAAGTCAACAGGTTATGGGTTGTGGCCAACATATAACCCGACATGCATTAGGGGAGAGCTATGTCGCAAGGTGCTTCTTTTCTTTCTTAGTCTCATCATCTAATAGTGGGAGATAAAAAAGGAAGAAGTAACTCAAGCACATATTATCATTATTATTATCAACAACATTCCTCGCCTGCCAACCTCTCACAGGAAATAGCACTTACACTCAGAGAGATGCAAACAGACCCCACAAAAACTGCTCGCATCACCTAACTCCTAACTCCTACCCCTCTTGAAATACCAAACTGCAGCACCTACCGCTGCTGCAATGACAGCACCAATTCCAGCAAGCATCGCTATTCCTGGTGTACTAGCGGGTTCAGCTGCTACCCCAGTAGTATCTGCAATGGTAGTCTGGTTTTCCTGCTGAACATTAATGTCACTTATAGGTGCCTGAGGTGTAGGGTTGGCCTCTTGGTTTGGTATTCCCTGTGTCTGCTTCCCTGCTTCCTCAAAACCACTATACTCTCCTCCCTGCTTTTCCTCTGTAGGCTTTTGCTCCTGGGTGTCGTTTACATCTTGTGCATAAGCACTAGTAATAGTAGTAGTACTTATCAGAACAACAATTGCAAGTAATTGTAACATCGACTGTTATTGCTCAACAAATAATTTATGCAGGTAACTACCGCCGCTCGCCTTTTATAATTGTTCTATAAAAGAGATCTGCGATGACTGGCAGCTCAAGGTAATCAATCAGTATTGCTATCCATGCAGCGTAATACGGGATTTCTACCGCTCCGGATGGTGATCCAAAAAAGGTACCATAAACGACTTCGTCAGTAATCCAAAATATATGAAACACTTGAATAGCCAACATTGACAGCAATAGTGCATTTTTTGCAGAGCCTTTTTCGTGCTTGTATATACTAAGTGCATAATATGTAAGGCCAGCAATAAGTGCCGGGATCTCGACATAATCTATGATTATAAAGAATATGAAAAGGGGGCTCCCATGTTGTACAACAAGAATGCTTTTTCCTGTTATACGCTGTATGACTACGTCAGCGGTAAGCCAATAGAGGTGGATCAGCTGGAGTGAAATCAACACAAATGCTATCTTTAGATTTAGATTCTCGTATCTGTACCAGAACCCTACCAGCTTTTGTACAGCAGACGACATGAACAACTAGGCTTGCTAATAGATAATAGATAATTAATAGGATTGTAAAAATATTAGTATCTTTCTTCGGTGTATATTTGTATGTGTGACAAATTTCATTATAGATGCATAATGTGCTATACTCAGCATGATGTTCTTTCGAAGAAGTTGCATTTATGTACTACATGGTTTGAAATTATTTCTACTGAATATTGTCGTTGTTGTTGTCATTTATGGCAAAAATTCAGCTATTGAGAGGGTATCAAAGTCTATCCAGATATTGTTGCCTGTGAAAATAAATACCTGAAAATGAAGATGAGGCACATACGTAAATCCTGTCATGCCAACACGTGCAATAACCTTTCCTCTCTTAATGTGTTGTCCGGTCTTTACGACTGCGCTTGCATGCGCAAGGTGGTCGTATCTAGAATATTCGCCATTTGGATGCTCTATGACTATAAAGTTGCTGTCATGCCAATATTCTATGCTTGGGCCGCCTTTATGTGAGTCATCTTTGACGAACGTAATAGTGCCATCTGCTGCAGCAAGCACAGGGGTATTCTCTGCAACTATGAAATCAATTGCATTTCTTAATTTCCCGATATGCGCTGGCGAAGATAATCTATCGATTTTCTGCAACTTACCCTTTGGAACAGGCAACGAATAATTGTTGATAGTGCTCATGCGAGTACCTTTTCTGAGATTCTTAAGTGCGCGCTTGCCTTATTATGTTTAATCTTCATTTTCGACGAGAAATTCCAGATATTCCTTAAGCAAGCAAGAAAGAAGCGCCTGTATGTCACGTTGGCTCCAGTAGTCCTGGTGCAGTCGTCCCATGTTGTATATAATACTGACTCCGCCATCACTACAGCTCTACTGCCACACTTAGTTGCCATGATATAGACAGGCATGCGAGAGACAATTCATATTAGAATGTATATTGGAATTAATGCCTACGTCTACGTATCTTTTATAGCTTATTGTAGTAGAATTAGATTCACCGCAAATGTGTATAACCTGCTATATCTAAAGTTGCCTAAGCCAGCATATGAGTCAAGATACAAACGATAAGAGTGCGATGCAGAAAACTGGTTCGCAATGGGCAGAAGTAATCGGACAACTTTTTGATAGGCTGACAGGTAAGGGTGCTTCTGTAACTTATGATTTCGACAACCTTGTGATTGATATCCCTAAAGCGCAAGGGCCTGGCGGACGCGATATGGGATCCGCAAAATGGACTATTAACGGCAAGATTTTGATCACTTGGGAAGCTCATCCAACTTCTGAGGAGGCACGCCAGAGAGCATCAGTATCGACCGTGACATAGAAGGATCAGTTGGCTGCCATGCTGGGCAATAGTCACCTGCATATTGACAAGAACGATCAGCTGAGCGACTGGTTAAGCAAAGCGCTTAGATCTGCAAAAGAAGGTGCGCTTGCGATTAGCTTTGAAAATCAGCCTGCAGTGAAAATAGCGATCAATAATGGCACGTTGGCAGTAGACCTGCTAGAGCCTACTATCTTTAGAATACCGGAAGATGAGACTGGAATGTTTGACAAGCTAAAAACTGCATCAGAGTTTGCCCGCAAGCTATCCGATAACGGAGTAACGCTTTCATTTCTTAGAAAAGGCAAGGAGGCTGTGAGGCTTGGCAAGGATGCCAAACCGACACTTTCAAAGATGGTAACAAGAAGCGATGACATTCAGCTCAATAGCGCAAGAGAATATGCCAAATTAAAGGGTGATCTAAAAACTGACTAGGGATTTTGCCACCTGCAAAATCCCTTCTATCCTACCGTAAGCGCTCTGATTATATAGTTAGTAGGGCCCAAATATCTATCGACTACCTACTACATTCTTTGCAGAAGAAAAATTTTTGAGTGCTGAGAATATTTTCAGAATATCTTGACAGGAAATTCTGAATATTACATCAGAGCGGTATATGGCGCATTGACCCTACTAGGGGACATTCTGTGACAATATATTTCATCCTTTTGACCGTCTAAGGAATCTATCAGTGTAATAGTGTTGAGCCGGAAAAGGCGAAAAAACTTGCTTGAAGAGCGATAACATAAAAACCTTTTGAAAAAATGAGATTATACATCTTCACCCTTTGGGGTATTGGGCGAGACATCTTTAGAGCTTGCGCCTGAGATTCTTTCGCGGTGACTGTATGGATCCTGTCTTTCACTTTCTCCCATTCTTTCACGGTTGGCCCTGTTTAGCCCGCTATCTCTAGCATAAGGTCTTTTGCTTTCAGCTCTCTTTTTTACAAGACCCACCGCAACTTCCACATCATAAGCGCTGCCATACTCTCTGCCCTCATCAAGGTTGTTTTCGATTGCTTCAACTACATCGTTGATTCTATTAGCCATACTCGGCGATCTTGCGTTAAGATGGTTCCTTATTTCCTCTTTTGTAGCCGGAAATTCAAGGCCTTCAAGCAAATTTGCCAGCCTGGATGCCTTATTGCGATCCCTGGCTTCATTAGTTGGAGGCTCACCAGTAATATCCCCCACGCGCCCGGCTTTGGAGTAGATGCCTGATTGTTCCACATCAGTATAATTCCGATCAGCTGTGGACATGCAGTTCACGCTCCAGTGCCTGGCCTTTTAGTGCTGCGCTCCCTCTCTGACTCGGCCCCCTTGCTCAGCTCTGTGTCCATTCCGTGTATGTCTTGCTTGTATGCTTTTTCCTGCTGCTGCCCTTTGCTTTGCAACTTTTCTCTCCTTTTGATTGTGTTAGGAGAATTGCTCATTACTCTGGGTATATGCATAATCTATGATAAAGCCTATAGAATAATCTTCAGATCGATTGCTGTTCTCTGTCAACGCTACTCTGGTGGCGCTAAAAACTGCATCCTTTGAGAATTGCGGGTCACACAGGCTTTGTATCGAGACTCTTCGCGCAGGCCATCTGGATAATCGGTGCCTTGAGGGTATCTAGCATCTGAAGTCTTTCATTCGAATGTTCCTCTGAATAAGAGGAAGAAGAAGAAGAATTCTGATGACCCACGTGCTGAATCTGCACACCATACCTTTTTACCAATTACCTGGCATACTGCTTGGCTATTTTGCCATTGTTGTAAACCTTTTAGCATAAAAAAACCACTATCTTACATGAGCCATAAAAAAGAGATCGAGCATCCGCTAGATACCGAGCAAGCGAAGGAGCTAGAGTTGGATGAAACTCCCAAGCCCACTAGAAAGGTGAGCAACCCCTCAGTTCCTGTGTCTAACGATGCTGAGCCAAGTACCCATGATAGGATAAAAGGAAGACGGCTGATAAAGTAGCATAGTGATTAATTAATTACTTTACCACCATGACAGGGCAATTAGCATATGTCACTACGCCTGATGCGACGCTGCCGAGTAATAGTTTGGCCAAGCCGGACCGGCGCCGTCCCTTTGTGCCAGTTATTATGAGATCGACTTTATTTTTCTCGGCATAGTCTACTATTGCAGGTACTACAGAAGTGGGACTAGCCACCATTTCTACCTTGACATTGACTCCTTGTGCCATAGCTTTTTTCTCAATTTCGTCAAACCACTTGCGTGCTTCCTGCTTTGATTTGTCCAAAAGCTCATTTATTGCGCTTGGTGTAACAAGTCCAAAAGCGCCAGATGAATATGCATACCCAAGCTGCGACACGACAACATATAACGAGATAAGCTGGGCCTCATGTTTTTTTGCCATCTTGATAGCATAGTCGGCCGCTCTCATCGAAGATTCTGAACCATCCACACATACAAGTATCATTGCAAAAGTCATCAGCTAAAGTTGTGCATCATGAAAGATATAAGGATTGAAAAAGTATGGTTTATTTTCAGGAAAAAAAATATGACATATGGCAAGATCAATGTGAGGTTTGCATATGTCTTATAGGATTTACATATTATCTTTGCAGTCGGTACGGCAGGAAAAATTTCTGCGATATATGCAAAAAGGAATCAACAACTTTAATGATATGGGGAAGTATAAAAGAGAAATTTTGCCTTCTCATGTAGTCACAAACTAGTCCCAATAGAAAAACAAGCTTAGCACCAGATTATTATTACTACTAGATTCATCTTAATGACTTTCATATGCTGGCTAGTAAAGGTCCCTCACTCTATCTATAACAGGATAGCATGATCCTCAAGTTCAATGATGCTGGTGATGATGTCTCTCATGACTAAGTATTGTCAGTAGCGCTGCATTTTTTGCACCAAGCTCGGCAGTCTTTTCATTGCTATCTGAACTCCCTATTATTATTATATCGCCATCTCTTGGATTTAGTTTTTCAACCAGCATCCTGCGTACCTCTCGCTCTTTCTTTAGTGAATCGTTGCTGCTTGCCGGCATAACAAATTTGTTGTCCTTGAAAAGCAGAGTCGTGGCACCTATTGCGCCCATCTTTATGGCAGCGTCCCGCTGCTCAATGCCCAATCCCACTGCAAAACCAAACTCCCTGACGAGCACTGCATAGTTGAACCTGCTAAGGGCGATTGAGCATTTAGGCAAGCTCATTTCTACTGGAATTGCTGCTAGCAGTCCCTCGTATACACTCTTTCCTTTGGCAGTCATCTTTGTGCCCCTGTTTGATGTTTCAATAAAGCCTTGCATCTTTAGATGTTTTACAAGCGTTTTGACTGTCCCCTCGCCGAGAACCAATGCTCTACACAGTGCATTCCTGCTCGTTATGCCCTTGTTTCCTATTCTTTGCAGAGCTGCAAACACATGTACAAGACCAAAGGAAAGTGACCTGCTTGGAGCATACCTGCTTGCAACCTTTTCAAGCGTCATGATGTACATGTGCATAAATGACAGTGATAGTGCGTATACAATATTTATTAGCTAAGAGTTGGATAAACCATCCGACTCTTTATATAGAGGCCGCTTGTATCCGAGGTGAATGCTAGCAAGTAACCAGATAACAACAAAAAAAACAACATCTTCAGGAGGCGTTCCAAGGATTGCAGTAGGTATTCTTCTTGGAGTGCTTGCTTTTGGAGTCTTTATAGTTGGATTCGATCAGGGCGAAATGCTTGGCTTTACCGTGCCAGCTGATGGCAGTGGAGGCGGCGAGCGGGGGACAAATTGGGCCCATGAATTCTACCATGACATGAGGCATGCAGCAGGATTTCCGTGCCACTAACTAACCCCTTCCTGGTCCTTTATGAAAGCTATCACTTTTATTGCTATTACTCTCCTTGCTGGAGCGATTGCAGGAACTATCCTGGGTGCTATCAACCAGGTTGCAGTTGAGCCGTATATCGAGCGCGCAATAGAACTTGAAATGCGGAACGCTGCTCAAAGCGGCCAAGTAATGAACAACCCCTCTGAATTTGCAGCCTACCGGTTCTGGCAAAAAGGAGGCGAAATAATTGCTGGCACCATTTTGGGATTATCGATAGGATCGCTGTATGGAATTGTCTTTGCGTATACACACGGCTCAATTTCTGGCACCAATAACAACAAGAGGAAGGCACTCATTGTTGCCAGCATCATGTGGTTCGTATTATTTTTGATGCCTGCACTCAAATACCCCCCAAACCCTCCCGCAGTAGGAAATCCTGAAACGATCTATTATCGACAGAGTCTTTATGTTGCATTTTTGGCGATATCGGGATTTAGCGCGCTTGGGCTTGCATTCTTGTATCGGAAGATGGTGGTGGCATCTTCAAATAATACAAAGAAGGCGATGATAATAATAATAATTCCCTCGGCATATGCCGCTATAATGGTAGGAGCATATCTTGCAATGCCCGCAAACCCTGACCCAATAAATGCGCCAATAGATCTGGTCATCGGCTTTAGAATAACAAGCGCAATCACCATTGGTATGTTCTGGGCTCTGCTTGGCGTCATTTTTGGCACCTTTTGGGATAAAGCCAATTTTATTAGTAACAAGATTGCAGCTCGGCATAACTGCAATAGCAGTTGAAAGGAAATCGAGACGGCTTTTACATGTTATTTTAGGAGATGTCGGATGTTAATGTCTCCATCTCGTTGTCTCCTTCACCCAGATGTGAGCTGATACTATATGATATCAAGCTCAGAGGGCTTGTGTGTGTGTGTTTTTGTTTCCTTAACAAAACAAAATAATCCGTCTCTTAGTCATGCCTCATCAGTGAGGGTGAGGGGGACTAGGATATTAAGTACAATCTTATATTAGATTATACATATTATCATTCAAGCCAATGGTAACCATCAATGCAAGCCGGGAGGTTTCTGCTCCCGTTGACAGGATATGGGACATTGTTGCAGACGTTGACAATGAGCCTAAGTACTGGCATGGCACCAAGACTGTAAAAAATATCAGCAAGGCTGGCAACAAGATCGAGCGCGAGGTCACCATTGCGTTTAGAGACTCAAAATGCCTTCAGACAGTCCTGCTCAACCCGCAAAAGTCGGTTGAAATAATGATAACAGAGGGACCCATTAGGGGTACCAAGATTGTGACGCTGAGCCCTTTAGGCAATCTAAAGACAAGGATCGATGTAGTATGGAATATCAAGCTGGCCGGGTTCCTAGGTCTCTTCACAGGCATGGTGAAAAGACACATTGCCGAAGGAACTGATGAAGCGCTTGCCAGCATTGCAAAAGCAGCCGAATAAATAGCCCTATTTCTTCCTAAATGATGCATTGGAGCTTGCCCTTACAATAATGAACTTAGTGCTGTCTGCTATAATGGCCGGCATATTTGGCGTTTGGCTATACTTCCTTACATACATGATCAAGTCATTTAGGCAATCTCCAATGCTTGAATCGTTTGACCAAACAAGCGTAAGCGGCTCCCCGAAAGTAAGCGTGATCCTGCCTGCCCGAAATGAAGGACGTTATATTGCACGTTGTCTTGATAGCCTGCTTGGGCAGGATTATTCAAACTTTGAAATAATCGCAATCAACGATTCGTCAACCGACGAGACGGGTGAAATAATGAAGGCTTATGCAGCTAATGACTTGCGCATCATACATATCGATGCATCACCTAAGCCGGAGGGATGGACTGGCAAGAACTGGGCATGTTACCAAGGGTTTCTGCGAGCCCAGGGCGAACTCTTGATGTTCACAGACGCTGATAGCAAACATTTGCCTACCACAATGTCCCTTGCAGTTGGACATCTTATATCCGAGAACCTTGAGGCACTGACAGCTGTTCCTCGGCTCATCTGCAACGACTTTTGGACAAAGATGACCCTGCCCGTTCTTGCAATATTTTTGCATACACGTTTTTCACCAATCCGAGTAAACGACCCAAACAATAAGATCGGCTATTTTTTTGGCAGCTTTTTCATCATCACAAGAAGTACTTATGAGACCATCGGCACTCACAAAGGAGTAAAGGAGGAGTTGGTCGAGGACGGAGCACTTGGCGGCAAAGTCAAGGCCCACAAGTTCAGAATGAAGATGGTCAGAGGCGAACCCCACATAGATGCGGTATGGGCACGGGACCTTCAAACTCTTTGGCAAGGTCTTCGCCGCCTTATGATACCACTTTACTATCAAGACAAAGTAAATGCCTATATGATGGCCACTGCTGTATTTTTCATCCTTTTCGCACCTTTTGCATCTCTACCATATCTGCCAGTAGCCAGCTTTGCTGGAAATACATCCTTCCAGATACTGTTTGGGCTGCAAATATCCGTCATTGCTTTGATAATGGTTACTACTGCTGTACAATGTAGGCTAGCCAGATTTGAAAGCCCTGTGTATGCATTTGCCGCTCCCTTGAGTGGTGGCCTCATTTCATTGAGCTTTATGTCAGCAATTGCTGACGCAAAGAAGAAGGGCGCAGTTAGCTGGCGTGATAGAAAATATATAGTAAGTAACACTCAGAATCCTATATAGTAATAAATATCTATCTAAATCTTCTACATTAACAGATGCAAGAGGAGCCTGAAACGGCTGTTCCACCATACACCTAATCTACCTAATAATCTAAAGAATATAGAAATGATGTACGAACGCAAAAACAATAGGGGAAAGATCCAGATAATGGGCGACGTGTTAGGGCTTGCCACCTCTGGGATAAAAAAGACTCACATAATGTATAGGGCGAATCTCAGCTACGAGCAGGTACACCTCTACCTCGGAGAGCTGATCG
>DATMWK010000061.1:0-11421 GCA_035562555.1 Nitrososphaera sp.
CACCTGAAGGAGAACAAGGCAGTGAAGGAGGATTATCACCACCTCCTCCTGCTAACGACAATGGAGAAGGCGTATCACCAGCTGAAGGAGAACAAGGCAGTGAAGGAGGATTATCACCACCTCCTCCTGCTAACGACAATGGAGAAGGCGTATCACCAGCTGAAGGAGAACAAGGCAGTGAAAATGAATTTGAGGATTGCATAGTTCCCCCCAGAATGGACCCAGGAGATGTCGGCTGCTGAGATACACACAGATGCGCAGCCGCAGAATTTTAGTAGCTGCTTTCTACAGAAGCGGTATTTATGGTACTTTTTAGCTGTTATCTTTACGCTTGAGGATTGGGATTATGGCGGCAGTGGCGGTGGAAGAAACCTATCCAGATTCTGAGATTCGATTTACTAGCATGTGAATACTTCAAAGGAGGAAGAAGAAGGACAACAACTTTTAGTCGCCTTTGTAAGGCCGCAGCTTTTCTTTTGAAAGCGGATGTACTGGAGTAAATCGAAGGTGGAGTCCGCAGCAAATACAGTGTCTATCATTGCATTTGAAATATACCTCGCATCTGCGGCAATATCTTAACCCTTTCTGATATGGATTTTGCACTCTGCCTCCATCTGGGACTAACCTAATGCATAGATTCTTGCAGGTCATATTGTTAAAGACACAAGAGGCAGTTTATAACTAGGCAGGCACTGTAGGGAGGGGGGGAAGAAGAAGAAGTCTTGTGCTATATACACTACATATATGCCCTATACCAATAGGAGGTAGCAATGGGTATTGTGATCCTTGCGGCTTTTGCGTCAGCGGGAATTTTAAGTGGCATACTTGAAGCCATAACTGACCTAATAGGAGTGTATGGCTACCCCGCCGTCTTTGCAGCAGCCTTTCTGGAAGTCATATTTCCCCCTATTCCGAGCGAAGTGATATTTCCGCTTGTTGGGTACACAGCCCAGAATAGAGGACTTGGACTTGAAAATGCAATAGGCATGGCGACTGTAGGTGCACTTGGATCGACTGCAGGGGCAGTTCTCATCTATTTTATATCTGGAAAAGTGGGAAGAGCCGCAATCGCCCGCTTTGGCAAACGAGTCAGAATAAGCGAGCACGAGCTCGAAAAGGCCGAGAACTGGTTTGAAAAGTATGGATCAATTGCAGTATTTACTGGCAGGATGATGCCCGGCATACGTGAGATAATATCGATACCTGCAGGCATAGCCCAGATGAATTTTGCAAAGTTTGTTGGATATACGTTTGCGGGCTCGGCTTTGTGGTGCATTATCTTGACGCTTGCTGGATATTACCTTGGCGAAGCGTGGAGCAGGTTTTCAGAGGAGGCCTCATCTGCGTTCGCCATTGTCACCTTCATAGTTATTGCAATATTAGTCGCAGGCATTGGTTACTGGTACAGCATGCGCAAAAGAGCTTCTGCCAAGCAATGACTACAATGCTGCTTTCATGAGGAGGCAGAGGAGTGCCTTTTGTGTGTGGAGTCTATTTTCAGCTTCCTGCCATACCACTGACCATTTGCCGTCAATAACATCGCTGGTTACTTCCATGCCGCGTCTGGCCGGCAAGCAGTGCATAAATATTGCATCCTCTTTCGCAAGCTTCATAATATCTGTATTGACCTGATAGTTCGGAAGAAATGTCGCTTCCCTCATTGTTCGCTCGCCCTCCTTGCCGATCGAGATAAAAGTATCAGTGGCTATAATGTCGGCGTCTCTCACAGCCGAAGTTGGATCCTCAGTTAACACAATATCTACCCCCCTTTTTTTGCCCTGTGCCTTGGCAAGCTCGATAATCTCTTCAAGAGGTTCGTAACCCTTTGGGCAGGCGACAGTCATACTTATGCCTGTCTTAGCACAGCCAAGCATAAGGTCATTGCATACATTGTCCCCATCTCCAAGCCAAGCAAGTTGTAACCCTTTCAGCTTTTTCTTACGCTCTCGTATTGTCATAAGGTCGGCCAGAACCTGACATGGGTGAAATGAGTCTGAAAGCCCATTTATTACTGGCACTGATGCATATCTAGCAAAGGTCTGGACATCTTTGTGATTATAGACTCGTGCCATAATGCAATCCAAATATAGTGAAAGCGTTTTGGCTGTATCTTCGATCGTTTCTCCTCGCGACAGTTGGATGTCGTTTGCACCTAGGTAAACAGCATCTCCCCCTAACTGATACATGCCAACTTCAAAACTGACTCTAGTTCTAGTCGACGGTTTTTGGAAGATCATTCCAAGCGTTTTTCCGCGCAAAAATGGCCGAGATTTGCTTTTCTTTTGCTCACGCTTGAGCTTGCCTGCAAGCATTAGGATCCTATCGATCTCACTTGTGCTCAGATCTGCGATACTTAGGATGTCTTTCTTACTTGAGGAGATCTTCAATGTCTTCATCTGTTAGATAGACTACTTTGTCTTGTTCTTCTTTTTCTTCTTCCTCTTTAGTGTCCTTATCTTCTCGTACGTTTCTTTGCCTCTCATTCGACTGCTCCTCTTCTTCATCTTCTTCCTTCAGCCTCGCCATCTCATTTTGTTCTTCTGTCCACTTCTCTTCCAGCTTGGGCTTCTGCTTGTTATCGCCTTCTTCTTTGCCGCGACCCGGCTCAGTTCTTTTCTTGCCAAAGAATCCAAACCTGCTTTTCTTTTCTTTGGGTTGCTCCTTAATCTCAGATGCCTCATACCGATCTACAATAGCTTTTGGTGCAATTTCCTTGGCCTCTTGCTGCTGCTCCGGAAGGGCAAGTTGATCCATAGGGCTGGATGTCCTGACTGGAGGCTTGGACAGCAGTACTGTATCTTTTTCTTCTTCCCTGACGGTTTGTGGATCTTCTGACTTAGGATTTTCAACTGCTATTTCTGAAATCTTATGCACCGATGTTACATGCTCGATACTTTCGCCTACCTGCGCCGCGCCTTCAAATAGCGACTCGATGAATTTGTTAGAATCAAAAGGTATAATATCGTCATAGCCTTGCCCCATGCCAATGTATATAATTGGCCTTGAAGTAATGTGTACAATTGAAATCGCTGATCCTCCCTTCGCATCCGCATCTACCTTGGTAAGTATGGCACCGTCAAAATTGGTATAATGGAAAAACTCCCTTGCCTGGCTTATTGTGTCATTCCCAGCAAGCGCGTCTCCTATAAACAACTTTACATCGGGTTTGACGACTCTTACTATTTTGCCCATTTCATCCATCAAATTCTTTGAAGTCTGCATCCTGCCAGCAGTATCCATGAGAACTATATCGATATGATTCTTTTTCGCGTGATCGTATGCATCACGGCCTACAGACGATGGATCTGCTCCATATCTCTGTTTCACTATCTTAAGAGATAACCTATTGGTATGCTGTTCGAGTTGCTCGATAGCGCCTGCCCTATGAGTATCACCTGCCGCTACTACCAGTGAAAAGCCTGCCTTTCGTAGGAGGTTTGCTATCTTGGCGACAGTAGTTGTTTTCCCAGTTCCGTTAATGCCTAGGAAAACAATCACAAAGGGTTCGCTCTTGGCTCCCTTTTTTGCCTTTATCTTTTCAATCAAGTCAAAGCTACCGGTCCGTGCAAAAATCTCAGCCACCGCGGTTCGCAATTTTGATTGGACTATCTCGGTTGCTTCCTGCTCTTTTTCCAACTTTAGCCCGAGTAGTTCTTTTTTCAGTTTGGTAGAGAGGTCGTCGACAACTTCCTGCGCCACGTCACTTTCCAAAAGCGAGATCTGGAGATCAAGCAGCACATCGTCAAGAACTTTTTCAGTAAGCTCTTTTTGAGCTATGCCCTTCGCTGCCTTGGAAAAGGCCTTTTTCAGTTTATCAAACATGATTTTTTTCTACCACAAAGGCATCAACCGGGTTGCTGCTGCGCAGCCTGTATCATCTGGTTTATCTGCGATTGCAGCTGGTTTATGCGCATTGTTATTTCCTGTCTTTGAGCTTCAAGCTGCCTTGCTGCTACTTCATACTCCTTTATCCTAGTTTCCACATAGTTGAGTGCATCTTCTCTAGTCTTTTCAATAGCGACCCCAGCATCCAAGTTAATAAGCAACTTCTTTATAGGAGCTACTGTAGTCTTGACGTAGACACCAATGCCTATAGGCATTAGCGACTCCACATCAGACTCAGAAGTAATGTTTTGAATCGTATTTGAAGCCAAATGCGCCTCTTCCATTAACTTGCTTACTGTCACTTGTCGTGTCATTATGTCATTCATATATGCTTCAAGAATCCTTGACTGCTGGACCAATTCATTTATCCTCTGCTCCATCGCAGCCAGTTCCTCCTGCCTCGATTGATCGCTTGCTGCGCTCATTAGCTTCACTGTCATTGATAGATTTTTAAAGCTTTAGATTCTTGATACCTTTAGCATATCGCTTATCTTGACGTTCATGCCATAGCGCTCCTCTTCGCTCTTCATATGCCTGTATAATTTGAGCATGTCCATTCCATGCTTTATGAGGTTGAACCTGCCTGTTATTTTCAGCTTGATGAATTTGAAGACAAGAGAATATATCTTGAATTTTTCAAGCACTGCATGCCGATATGCTGCCGTATCATGAAGGTTCTGGACAAGAAGTTCGGCGCACCAAGTCGACGGAATTATACCCTCGCCGAGTAGAGGATATACGGTACCTATGGATTCACCCGCTCCTATCGATTTGCGACCATCAGTAAAGGGCTCGCAGTTTTCAGGTGGGGTTAGCCTTACAGGCCTTCCTACCTTTTTTATTACTTCGCAGTCGTACTTATTCAAAAATTCATATAGAAAGTGGTTGTGGCTTTTTAAGAAATCTCCTGCACCTATGTGTGCTAGGCCGTTGCCCAGGGGAAAATACCAAAAGTAACCGGACATAGAAGGAAACGCTCGCAAATAAAAATCGTCAAACGGCTCCTTGCCCTGATGATATCGAACTTTGTATTGTACGCAGGGAATCCATGTCTCATTTCCAACTCTTGGCAGATAGTTGCGGTGAAAGCCAGTTGAATCGATAATTAGATCAAAGTCAGCTTCGAGCTCATCCTTTCTTGGACCACGCCCAAACCTTATTTCTGTGCCCCTTATCATATCTTGAATCAGACGCAGTTTGTCATAGCTCACCATTCCCTTGAGTCTTATGTCGACGGTTTCGTTCTTCGCCATGTCTACCTGCATGTGCTTGCCGTTATGCAAGACATAGTCTTCGAAGTTAAGGCCACACTTTCTTGCAAGGCCTGCCATCACGTTTTCACATGTGGCCCAAGCACACACTGCATCGTGCTCATCCTTTTGCATCCGCTCAAACCCAACCACATGGATGTTGTGGTCATCGCTAAGCCTATTCATAAGATAGGCACCTGCTACGCCGATTCCCACTACCGCTATCTTCATGCCTTTGTTTCTATCTAGCCAAAGGATACCATAAAAACTATAACATTATCTACTCCTAAAATCTAAGCAGGAGTCTTGTCGAAAAAGAAGAAGAAGAGGATGCAGATGCCCGGCGCCGCACGCGCAGGCATTAGTCTTTTAATTATGGGTGCCCTCTTAGCAGCATTTGGGCAGTACTTTGAGAGAGGCGCATTGTCACTTTACGGTGTAATAATTGTAGCTTGCGGATTTGTATTGTACATGACCGCGTCAGTTGTTGCTAAACGAAGAGCTAAAATTTAGATGTTATTCCTTTTCTCTTCTTGAAACTATACTATACCAGTTACACGGATATGTAGTGTGCTCATTGTAAGCTTGCTATTGCTAATTCTCTTTTTGCTTACAGATACGACGCTAAATTGCTGTATTCAACAGCTACCCAAAGAGCTAATGGTTCTTATACAATAAATCAAAATTATGGGTGGATGGAGCTTGCAAGGGATGAGGAAAAAGCACTTGAGGGAAATTGTGGTGAAGCACTTGCTACTGCATACAGGATTCTCGTTGCAATAGGCGAGGCAGCAGACGCCAAAAAGCTTATCCCGGTAAAATGGGCCCACATCTCTGGCGTGAATTACAACACAATTGGGGATGGTGGCATGCGGTTCCTAGAAAGATTCAGCACTTCCGCCAGGTTCGCAGTAAAGACTACGATAAATCCAATGGGATATGACAGGAGCGAACCTGAGGATATTCCGCAAAGTTTTCAGGAGAAACAAGAAGTTATAGCTAGTTCATATGAACGAATGGGCGCCGCGCCTTCTTTTACATGTACGCCATATGAGGTTTTTGACCTCCCCCAGAGAGGCTCAGTAGTTAGCTTTGCAGAGAGCAATGCTGCGGTATTTTCAAACTCGCTTTTAGGACTAAAGACAAACAAAGAAAGTGCTCTCTCAGCTCTAGCCAGCTCTATTACAGGCAAAACGCCACTTTCTGACTTGCGGCTTGAAGAGGCAAGAAAGCCCAAAATTGCGATCGAAAGTGACTTTGATTTTGAAACTGAGCTTGACTATGGATTGTTAGGGTATTTCGCAGGCAAGGCAATCAAAGACAGCTGTGTCGCACTTAACAACATCAACAAAGTAGACATGATAAAGTCAAAGGCACTTTGTGCAGCAATGGGCACGTCTGGTTCCTGTGGCATGTTCACTATCGGACAGAAGGCAAAAGAAAAAATTCCCTTTGGAAAAAAAGAGGCCCAGGCAGTTATGGATGAATTGAGCACTGCTGATAATGGCGACATTATCGCTCTTGGAAGCCCCCAGCTTGGAATGAATGAGTTGAACTTGCTTGCCAAGCTTACTGAGAGCAAAAAGTTTACAAGACGCTGTCTCGTCTTTTGTTCACAGGCAATTTATAATAGCGCGGCGAAAATAGGTCTTGCAGGCCAGATCGAAAAGTCAGGAGCCGATTTTAGATGCGATTCATGCACTTGTCTTACACCATACGTTACTAAAGATAGTTACGATGCAGTGATTACAAACAGCGTCAAGGGAGCGTACTACCTATCCAGATCCAATAAAGTAAAAGTCGCCCTCAAAGACATTAGGACAATTGCTGAGGAATATTCACAGTGATAATTTCTGATTGTCGCAGAATTGTGGGGGGTACTGGCGAAGGAAAAACACTAGTCACGAGCCAGCCAATAAATTTTCTTGCAATGGTTAATGCCAACACTGGCACAATAACAGATCCGCTGCATCAGCTATACGGCAAGTCAGTCAAAGGATCGGTCCTTATATTTCCATGTGCAATTGGGAGCAGTGTCGGTGCGTATTCAATATACTCCCTCAAAGAATATGGTAATGCTCCAAATGCAGTTGTATGTTCTAAAGCGGATATCACTACGGCCTCTGGTTGTGCACTAGCCAGTATCCCAGTTGTCAACCTGCCCAACTGGACACCATTATCTTCATTAAAACAAGGCTTGAAGGCAAGAGTTGAGGCCGATGCCAGAAGAATCTTAGTGGGGTTTTGATGGCCGGTCTAATACAAATCAACTGAATACAAGCGAACTGCTTCATACCCCGGTCACCTCTCCCAACTTGAAAACCTTTTATTGGCGTAACTGAAATATGGCTAGTAATTGGCAAGCTTTTGTCCTGAATGTGGGGGAGAGCTAAAGTATGACCTTACCAGCAAGAGCTTTATATGCAAAAGCTGTGGGCTCTTTGCTTCCTCTGAAAAGATAGATGAGTTGCGCGACAGAGCCAAGAGATCAAGAGAAGACCCTCGCAGAAAGCATCATGACGAATACCTTGACTGGTGGCAATCTTCAAAAAAAGACAAACAGCAAAAGTAAGTATGAACAGCTACATACCAGCTGTACTTGCAGCATCTGCAATATCCTTTTTTAACGGAATCATCTGCTCCTCCTTGATAGTTTTTAGGACTGTCATCAGTACTGCTTCTGTTATTTGAGGAATTCTGCATATTTTGTTTGCTACTATATCTCTCACCTCTTGAAGGCTTTTTGCTCGTATTTTCAAAAGCAGATCAAATTGCCCGTACATTTCGTGTAACTCTAATATTTCCTCAAGCTGTGATAGAACGGGAATTACTTGGTCTGCTGAACCTTGGTTAATATTTATTCCTATGAAGGCAAGATGGTCATAGCCCAAGAGGACATGGTCCGTTGCAATCGTGAATTTACGAAGGATACCAGCTGCCAGAAGCCTCTTGACCCGAATGTGTACTGTCGCATCTGAGATCTCAAGCTCCTTAGCTATATCCACGAATGGACGGGATGCATCACGGCTCAAGATATCCAATATCCGGAGATTGATCTCATCCAATAACTCGGAGGGTAACAGCACAAAAAGGGTACAGGCCTTGGATTTATTAACGATTCTTGCTCGAATGGTTAATAACTGTTAGACTTCGCTATCAACCAAACATGCCTTACTGTACCAAGTGTCAAAAAGAGGAAAGCCTTTACTACAGAGCATATTCTGGTGAATACCTATGTAAGAAGTGCTTCTTGCGATCAATTGAAAGCAAGGTTGCTAAGACTATTTCGAAGTATTCAATGATAGAGTATGGTGACAAGGTCGCGGTAGGAGTTTCTGGTGGAAAAGATAGTTTGTGTCTATTGTATATCTTAAAGATGCTTTTTGATCAACATCCGAACAACGGCAATGAACTAGTCGCAATCACGATAGATGAAGGGATTAATGGGTACCGTGATGAATCGCTCCAGATTGTGAAGGACTTTTGTGCACAGCTTCAGATAGGAAGCAAGATCCTCAGCTACGAATCACTCTTTGGGATAGACATGGACCAAGCCATGGTCCAGCGATCATCACAAAAAATGTCATCTTGTTCAATGTGTGGCACATTCCGTCGACGTGCAATAGATATTGCTGCAGAGACAGTAGAAGCTGACATAGTTGCTACTGCACATAACATGGACGATCAATTGCAGACATTTATGATCAACTTGTTGGCAGGAGATGTAGAGCGCATAGGCTGGATTTACCCAGAGCCTGTACAGTACACACAAGCCGGCATGAAAAAAGTCAAGCCCTTTGTCGAAATTTATGAATACGATATTGCATTCTATGCCCTACAGCGCGGGATTCCATTTCAGTCAGAGGATTGTCCCTATATGAATGAAAGCATACGCACAGATTTGCGCGAATTCTTTAATAAACTTGAGGGGGATCATCCTGGTATCAAGTATAATGCGTACAGGTCGATGACGAAAATCTCAAAAGTTCTCCGCAGCAGCATGCCGCCTTCTGAAACCAAGAAGTGTTCAAGATGCGGACATGTTTCGACAGGCGATATCTGCTCGGTGTGTAAAACATTAAACATCTTATAGCATCCAACAAGCAAATATAGTCATTTTGCCTAGGTATATAGAGGCAGGGAGGATCGGGGCGCCAGCCGTGCCCCATACTGGAAATCGGCTTTATGCCAGGATCAGTAACTGCCGGGTAAATCCGTTGGCGGGAGGTACCCGCTTGTCCTGCTGAAATGAAATCATGCCGTGCTGGATGGTTGTGAGCGGCGGTCTACGCGAAGGCGGAGTCTCGACCGCAAATCGCCGAAATGGGTGAGGTCCGGGAGGGAGCAACCCTAAGGCGTCATGACCCTGCTGGCACGTCTACGTGGTGGATCTTGCAAGGCTTGAAATGGGACCTTTTGTCGACGGTGGTACCGGCAGGCTGCCTCCTATCTTTATAGCATGATTTAAATGGAGTTTGCCAAAATCTTTTTTCCTATATTGCCTACTGATCCTAATTTTCACGCAAACAGGTTTCCTATAACTTATAATACACTTAAAGTGTGGAAAAATGCGTCAAGTACTTTAGGAATTTATGGCACTGATGTGGCAGTCGACTTTGATTCATGTATCGGCGACGGTGCATGTATTGAAGTATGTCCTGTAAATGTATTTGATTGGTATGGCTGCAGTGCAGACAGGAAAGCTTTGCCTATAAGAGAACGTGACTGCATTTATTGCTTTGGATGTGAAGCAGTCTGCCCAAAATTCGCAATAAGGGTGACAAAGCAGCAAACATGACAATCAGAATAGATGAGAAAAGGATTTTCGAAGTAATAGAGGATAAAAAACCCGGATCAGTTGCACTAAATGGTCCCGAAGCCCTGATCCCAAAATTACAAGATGCGGCAGACCATATAGCCGAAACGTTTGGCATTCAGGTCTATATTATAGGTGACACATGCTGGGGCTCATGTGATCTTAACACGCACGCTGCGGAAATGTTGGGCGCAGACATTCTGTTCAATATCGGTCATACAATTGCAATGGATACTTTTGGCCAAAAGGTCATTATGATAGACGCATTTGATGATATCAGCTTTGACATGGTAGCCCAAAAGTGCGCAAGAGACCTTGCAGTAAAGTACAAGACCGTCTCACTTGTAACCGACAGCCAGCACCTCCACAAAATAGACAGTGTGAAAAAGATATTTCAAGATCAGGGCTACAACGTCATAATTGGAAGAGGCAGAGGCCAGCTTCGTGACGCGCAGGTATTTGGTTGCGAATTTTATCCGGCCTATAATGTACAAAAGCAAGTTGACGCTTACATTTTCCTAGGACAAAGCATGTTTCACTCTGCTAGCGTGGCTTTATCCACTGAAAAGCCTACGTTCATGCTTGACCCATATTTTGAAGAATATACTGAAGTAAATGAATTTGCGCAAGGCATGCAAAAGAAAGCAGTGCTGTCTATCTATAAGGCTCTTGACGCCAAAAAGATAGGAATAATCATTGGCCTGAAAGAAGGCCAGTTTGCTCATATGCGAGGACTCGAACTGAAGAAGGAATTTGAGAAATTGGACATAAAGATCCAGATCATAGCCTTGACTGAGATAACCGAGGAACGCATCCAGATTTTCAAAGGCATAGACGCCTTTGTGCAGGTTGCATGCCCAAGAATAGGCACTGACAACCATTTCAAAAAGCCTATGCTATCAGTCCCCCAAGCCCTTTCGCTTATTAAGCTACTTAAGAAACAGCCTATAGATGACTTTCTTAAGGTTCGACATTGGCTCTAACTTCAGCTATGCCTCCTAAGTTCTATGTGAATTCGTAGCATAAAATCTCTTTTTGTTAGAAAAATATATGGTAAATCTATTGAGAATTGAAGAATATACAGCAAATAAATACACATGAACTAGATTCTACTCTGATCTTTTACAAAAAGGATCTGCAAAGAATATATAAATTTTGCAAAATTCAGCATTTTTGAAGTAAAGAAATCGTATAAATCTTAAATAGATATGATGCATAATTGCTGCTGGTATATGGCTAACTGAGGCTAGTTTGCCTCGACTAATATGTTAGTCGTTGTTACCAGGTGAGACAGAAAAAATGACTTGTAAAGGTATATGTATACGCCACAAGGCTCAAAAACCTGTTGGCTCAGGCAGATATGCCAGTGGGCAAAAGAGATGCCAGATATGCGAGATATTTATAAAGTGGGACGGCCTTTGGTGCCCATGCTGCGGGTATAGGCTGAGGACTAAACCTAGGAATTTGAAG
>DATMWK010000062.1:0-15142 GCA_035562555.1 Nitrososphaera sp.
TTTCCACAGTCGTTACATCGAAGTCGGAGATTGCCAGAGATACTCCTATATTTTGGTTTTATCACTTCGTCCTCCTCGATGCATTCCATTACATTTCCGCAATCACATGAGATCAAGTTTTTTGGCATTGAACACACTTACGCAGAAGAAGAATAAAAGCATGAGAACTAGAAGGTTTCCACGCTTCTACTTTTTTGCAGAATGGTAAACAAGATAAACCGCATATATATCGCATCTCCAGCTTGACTCGTTGCATTGTTGCAGCTTAACAAGTTTCATGTGTGCCTTTACATAAAAGGAGCTGACATTTGAGCTGTTGCCTATATAACATTTCGAAGGGAGAGACTATTGCTGCATTTAGATACCATGTAAGCATTTAGAATTGATGGTTGTTATATCTGCTCAAATCATTCATAACAGTAATCGGAATACTTTAAGCCAATTGATTAAATGCTATGGTTGTGTGTAGATATGTCATGACACAAATAACGTACAACAACGCTAATGCTGAAGAAAGGACAAAACAATTACACAATGCAAAAGTCGAAGAATCAAGGATTCAAGAGTGGTCAAGAACACAATTTGAAAACCTTCCGCAACCTGTTCAGGAAAAGCTAAACGCGTCGGCATAGAGCCGGCTACTTTTGCCTTTATAATTTCTAGGAAGTCACGTGATGTATATTATCTGCCTTGTATGTAAAGATGCATTTATTTCAATTGGTACTGTTACTCTTTCTGGTTAATTACCCCAAACATCTTTTTGGTCAGCTGATAGCTGCTATTATGACATTGACAGGTACACATTCTGGTCTTGTCTGAACCATCTATTTGGGTCGTGACGATACCATCGCAGGAATCATGCTTATTTTGAACGCAGTTATTAGAATTGGTCATAATGTCAAGCGGTGTCAACCAGTTAAGTACGTTCCTGTTATTACGCTTAAATGGCACTGATATCTGCCAGCGTTCTCTCGCTTCTGTAACCAAACCTCGGTTGCAGGAAGGGGACATTTTATAGGAAGTATCTCTTGGTTTCTCTCTTCCAGTTTGCTACGATAGGAAATACATTTACTTCAAAATCACTACTATGAATACCGGCATACACTATGCTCTTGACATATTTTGGAGGAATGGGAGATGGCTGTTCGATAACTATGAAGCAAACAATATGTTATTAATGACAATAATAGTAGCATTACTGAAGAGTGGCAGAAATTATGCATGAGTTTCTGAGGGATAATTTATCACTCAAGTACGGAGAGTGTAAGTCGTGTGGGAAGAGAAGTCAATTTGCTTGCGTAAGATGTGGCTTTTGCTGGAGCTGTCACTGGAAGCAAGAGCCCTACGCTGAAAATATTCCCAGATATCTGTTAAAAGCGGGTACATGATTAAGCAGAAACCCTTCTCTCATTTAATTTGAGCCAAGTAATTATTAGGATAAAAAAATGGTCTGTTCACAATATGTACTAAAAATTCACAGGTATGCTGTTGGGCTTTGTTGAGGGACAGTACACGTAGTGTATTTGTGTATGCATGTGACATCACTCAGCCATAATCATTAGAGTCACGAACGCTGAAGATAAGTCTTTGTTCCAAAGGCATCAGATAATGGAAGCTTGAGCCTAAAGATCGCTTTTACTTGAGACTTAAATCAAGAACAGAATTTCAATTGTAGCATTTGGCTTATTCGAACATATCATTCTCTATTTGTGAGCGTCGTTGAATTCCCACAGAAGACTGTCCCTGGTTGCTTGTAATAAACTTCTAAGCTCATTATTATCATTGCTATCTTTCGTTAGTTGGTTTATCCTAATTGGAGATAATCCTAATGATCCAAGTTCTCCCATAAGATATGATCGCTCATGGCCTTCTGTGGGCAAATGAAATTTGGACATAGCAGTGTGTATACATAGAACTACTATATACATGAAATAATAGATTGTTTAGAATAACGATGCCACGTTAGCGCAATAACACAACCTAATTAACTACTAGAAAATAGATGTTACCTCAAACCTAACAATCTAAGAGGAGTGGCTCTCTCTTGCTGTTTTTCTTATCGCCTAAGACATGCTACATAATAACTCAATCAAACCGCCTCTAAGTATCGATATGCAGCATGGAATCAGGACCGCACTGCTCATAATGCGATAGACGATATTGCGACAGCGGCTCCAATAAGAATATGCTATATGAATTAAAAACCCAACGCGTCACGATGACCAACCGCTCATATGGTTATTGATACAATGCTGTACACTCATATTCATGAATAAGAATACAATCATTCTTAGACTACTTAACGTGCACGCAGATTGCTGCATCAATCACTTGTTGCATTAGGCAATTGGCAAGAGAGGAGCGAGCAGGATAGCAAAATAACCTTTGAGCAACAAAATCGCAGAATAAAAGGGTTTTCTAATTGCATAAGCTATAGTTATTCACATCAATAAGAGCTTGCTTCTCTCTATCTCTAAGTGCGTAGATTGAAGCGTATAGCCGAATGGAGATTAGAGCCTTTTTTCTGATTCAAATAATAGCGTCTGATGGTTTCTTTGCTGATTTCATCCTGCATTATCGTTTCTCCAATCCTTCCTGGCGTTTTTCCCTCCTGATAATTCACTCTCCTTCTTTCATCATTCAGTTCGTTATCGCGCTTTTTCTTCAGCTCTGCTGCATACACGACACGAAACATCTGCTCTTGCGTTGCGGTATCATTTTCACTCATTTTTTCTTATGACTCCTTCACTCTGAAAAGATGTCCCAGTACTACCTTCGGTTAGCCCTGTTGTGCGAAGGCGAACAATAACCACAGTAATCTGTGTTTGGTCTGCCATGGCAGATACATTCACATCTGCCATATGCCTGGATTTTACTAAATTTCCTCAATATCTTATATATATACACTATGAGTATTTAACTAGATGCTAAATATCATCAGTTGCAATTTGTGGCATCGCATATTGAGGATGTACTGAGGGAGATTGGCAGGCGATATGGTATACAGGATTGAGAATAGTGACTGCATATCTTGCTGATGGGCCTATGGTCCAACATTGCTCCACAGGCAAACGTAACAGAAACTCTGCCCGCTCTAGCTTAAACTACTAGCAGCCATTTATATAGCATGTATATGCATATACAGCAACTAGTCTTCCATCCGGAGATTATTCCCTCATAGTATATGCGTGTTTCAATGGTATGTTCCGTATGCAAGAATGGTCGCCCGATTGCAGACCCGGAATCTGGCGAACTGGTATGTAGCGATTGCGGCCTAGTATTCTCAGAGAAAAACCCCGAAAGTCGGGCAGAATGGCGAAACTTTGGGTCTGAAAATAAGGATAGGGCAAGAACAGGTTCTCCTACGTCCCTGGCGCAGCACGACATGGGACTCAACACCGTTATCGGAAACAACAATAAAGATTCTCGCGGTCAAAATATAGATGCATCCATGCATTCAACGATGCAAAGGTTGAGGACATATGACTTTAGAAGTCAGGCACACACATCAACTGACAGGAATCTTATGCGGGCTTTTGGCGAACTTGGCAGGCAGAGGGATAAGATTGGCTTGTCAGACGCTATGATTGACAAGACAGCGTACATCTATCGTAAAGCTCTTGGAAAAGGGTTGGTAAAGGGAAGGTCGACCTCTGCCATACTGGCTGCGGCTATATACATTGCCTGCAGGGAAATGGGCGCAGTAAGATCGTTCACGGACATAGGCGAGATCACCGATGTCAGACGGAAAGTTATTTCCCGTAGCTACAGGATCCTGATCCAACAGCTTGAAATTATAATGCCGGTGATAGACCCGATAAAGTGCATCGCAAAGATCGCAAACAAGGCTAACCTAAGCGAAAAATCAAAAAGAATGGCAATAGATACAATGAAAGATCTTGTAAATACAGAGGTATCGGCAGGGAAGCGTCCAATGGGTTTAGCAGCAACGATTCTTTACCTTTGCTGCCTGACAAATGATGAGGCCGTGACCCAGAAAGATATCGCAGAGGCGGCAGGCGTAACAGAAGTGACTATAAGAAACAGAATTAAAGACCTCAGAGCCAAACGCGTCCCTATTTGCTCAAGAGGTCACAAAGATGAACATGCCGCGTGTTAGGAAGAAAGCAAAGACGACATGTAGTAGCAAGCGTACTAGCAAGGGAAGAGGCGGCAAATTATGGTAGATGTAAAGTTTCATGACCTGAAGGGGCCGATGACGTTGATAAAGGAAAAACTGAAAGAAGCAAAAAGCAAGTGTAAATTGTAAATCAACAACTAGTAAAAACTTGTTATTATCATACTTGGTAGGCAAAACGAGTGCTATTCCCTCTTGGGATTCTTGAATTTTCTGCAAACGAGAGAGGGGCGGCGGCTACAATTTCGACGAAGGTTGCACTCCAATCCTACCAAACTTAATAACATTAAAAAATTCAACGCCAAGGAATTACACGCGCAAATTAATTGCAGTCGACGTATGTGATGCTTGTGCTCAGGAATGTCAAAGGCATGAAGTTGACCATTGTAAAAGATGTGCACAAGCATGCCGTAGCTGTGCCGAAGAATGTAGAAGAATGGCTGGCTAAATATACTATTTCTATTCTTATTTTCTATGAACTAAGACTTGCTTACCGTGCGATTAACATGGACCGTTCTACTAAATTTATTCTCCTAAACCCCTATAACCTAGACTTAACACACAGGGTATAGACAACCTTTCATCTCAGAATGAAAAAATGATACTAGCATGTGAAAAATAATGACAATAGTTTGCAAGGGAATTTGTGAAAAGTTTCGCGTGAAAAGATCGCATTGCAGGCACCATTACCTGCAAGGTCAGAAGAGATGTCAATATTGTTCCGTATATATAGAAACAGATCTCAACATATGTCCATGTTGCCATCTCCGACTTAGGTTATCCCCCTTGCTACAAAAAACAAACACTCGTTCTTATCTAAAATACAAGTCGTTAGAATATATCTTTGTCAAATCATTAGAGGGTTAAGTGTCTACCAACAAGCAATCTTACAAAGGATAAGAAAAAGAAGCTCAATAAACATTGTAGAGGTATGCAATCTAGTTCTAACTGTACGTGGCTTGAAAAAGGACCCATCATTTAAACCAAGTATTTGGACTCATATTGAGTCTCTTGAGGAATTGGGCACCGATGCTCAAGGAATGTATCGAATGATGCGCTCACTTGAAAAAAAGGTTTGGTTGCAAGACTTCTTCATCGAAGGCCTGCAGTTTGGTACAATATCTCCTGGTACGATGGAAGGCCAAGATTCGAACAGGTATCTTTTGGGATTGATTTCAACTATGTAATGGACCGGGACGGTCAGGTTTTGATTCAAACAAAGGACAAAACATGGATAACAAGGGTTTCAAAATGACTCGCGCCCAAATAAAACGACAAATTGAGCAACAAATATCGGAAATGAAAAGGAGAGAGCAATCGAACTAAAGTGCAGTATGGAAGATATTTTGCCAAGCATATTTTATATGAAAAAGAAGTCTTGATGGGAGAATGCGATATAGTCATTGCCATCGCTTGCAATTAATATGAGGAGAAGAAGTGAGGTGCGGCTAGCCTCTCGCTGATTAACAAACACAAATAAATATCAAATGCCTTGAATCGACGCGATCTAGTATGGAGTACGAGGACTATATTTTACAGTGTTCATAGCATCTAACCTGCCGCTCTTCTCGAAATTAACTAACTTGTCAGATATTGCAAGGTACTGCTCTATAGCTTGCATTTTATCTTTTGGTGACGTATTTTTATTATCAATAATTCCTTGAACCTCTCGAAGCTTTTGGCACAATGCTTCTCTAAAGATCATGAGCTCTTCTGAAAAATGTGCTACGTTTTCTGACATCCATTGCTCCGTTATCTGCCTATCCTGTTCTTGCAATTTCTTTACGTAATTGTAGTAAGTTCTTCGCGGCATATTATCTAGTAACTTCGTTATTTCAGAGTCAGGATATCTCTGCATTCGGTAGGATCGAATCCTTTCAACGATAAGCTGGCTTTCTTCATATTGTCTATATTTCCCTCTTTGTTTTTTCGCTGTTACTGCTTGTGGTCCTCCTAGTCCACTTTTTTCTTCTTCTTCATCGCATACGCTTACTTTTCCTTGTTGCTTTTTTTCTATTACTATTCCTTGATTCGTCTCACTTTCTCGTTGCTTGATTGGTGGGACCGCTGCTGCTCCAATTCGGTTTTTGGCTCTTTGATCCATAATTTGATATCTCTTTTTACTTGAAGTCAGTATATGAGAACTATCGCATTGCTTTTCAGGAAAGTGGATTGCCCTCATTAAAGTCTCAATTCCTTATTCAATTATGACGTATCTTACACACATCTTCAAATGCTTCTACGCTAACAAAGGGGAAAAGTGTCCACAATAGCTGATAAGAAGACTGCAAATGCCAATATTTTATAATGCCCTGACGCATAATAATTCTTCGTTATGGTGCACACAAAAAAACCACATAATAAGGTCATAGATCTTGCTGACAAAGATTTTGTAAGTTTAGATGAGAAAGTAGCAGAAGACACTACTATATCTAGTTAAGAAGTAGTGAAGCAGGTAAGGTTTCTTTCTTTGTACAACCTGATTTATTGCTTAATTCATCATTTAGAAAAATTATCATATACTTTAATTTACGATAATGAGTAAATGTATTTGCTGTGAATGAAACAGGTAAGGGTTGGGTTTCGGCTCAAAACCTGCTTAGAGTAGTTCATGGCACTTCTCTTATTTACTATTTGCCTTTTTGACTATTTTATAAGTAATGTCAAAATTACTACTACAATTAGTTGTCTCACATAGAGATTGCTTGAATAGAATAGAATATGGTAGTGGCTATACTTTCTTGTTAAAAGACACCGCAGATCAATTGAACATCACCTTCCATCCAACAGACCTTGTTATTCTAAAGTCAATTGAAGAAATTGCTGACTTTATAATTGACACGCATAGAAGGCAGTGCAAATCGGATCTTTTTCTAGATTGGCTTTTAGATACCGCTACTTTAAAAAATAATGATGATGCCAAATGGTTGGCAAATTATAAGGACGAAAATAATAATAATAATGTCAAACTCCTTGCTTTGTGCAATTTTGATGCGTATTCAGATGGTTTGAATTTTGTATTCGGTCAGGTTCATATGAATGGCAAAGTGGCTGCTGTCTACCTTCCGAGGCTGGCGCAGGAGTATTATGGACTAGAAAACAACGAGAATCCATTACTCCAGCGAGTACTTAAAGAAGCCGTACATGAGATTGGACATGCATTTGGACTTGGTCACTGCCCAATCAGTCGATGTGTCATGCATTTTAGTAATTCAATATCCGATACTGATGCCAAGGCAAAGGATTTCTGTGAGGGTTGCAGGATCAACATTGATGAGAGACTGTGAACCTTGCTGTCGTATGTGTTTAGGCCGATATTAGCAGCTTGTCGTCTTCCTTCCAGGGCATTCAAAACCAGGTAACTTTTTTGTAAACCAATTGGAGCAATCAGAACAATTTTAGAGGCATGAGCTATTATGTAGCTTGGATATTAGGTGCCGGTTTTTCACTATATACGCAGCAATATACTCAATCACAAGATAAGTTTGGATAACGCGCGTTATATACCATTCAGGCTGTTATACACTCAGGGAATATTGATGAGTTGTTTTACAAAAAAGAACTTACTAAATAGGATGAATAAATCTCATTTCTTTACTTATATTACATTTTGAGATCGCTGACGTATTTTATTCATTTCTGAAATCGTACTGAGTACGCTTCCTGTCCTGTTTCTCCATATTCTGCTGTTTTAATAGACTTTCTTTCAATGTGTATTCCATAATCTCTAGCTAGCCTCTCTTTGTCTTTGCTTATCCACGTACCAATTGACACATTAAAGAGTACTTCAAATGGTTCTGCCTCTGCTACCATGCGACTAGCACCGACGACAGGAGGACCGATGATGTTCAAATCCTCAATATTAACCAAAGTGCACAAGCCAGAGTCAATTCCTAGAGATAGACCGGTGTCGGCCGGAAAATTTGTAGAGTTTGTGCGATATTCATTCATGACTTCTGGAAAGATAGAAAGTAGCGCGTCAGAGAAAGATAGGATCTCTGAAATATATTTTTGCTGATTTTCCTCATCCCCATATATCCAATAAATAATAAATCCATCTCCGGTAAACTTGTCAAACCACCCTTCATTCTTGCTAGCTGTATCTCTAACAGCCTTCATAAAATCCCGGGTTATATGTGCAAATCGTTTTGATGAAATAGATTCTTTCATTAGAAAAGTAGACTTTCGGATATCACCAACAAGGACATGAACACCAACTTGATCTCCACTTTTAACTAATCTTTCGAGTTTCCCTGGTGCGATAATTTTCTGCCATTCATCCGGTGCATGATTTGATAAGCCAATCTTATCGCTCAGGATGGAAGAATGACGAGTATGATGATTATTATTATGGTCAAAACCAGCTGAATCTTCACTTCTTTCCATGACTATCATCCTCCAATGTTATCATCGTTAGACAATGGCTTTATGAGCTTTTGTTGAAATCAGCTGCCTGCATGCCCTGCCTGCCTGCCGCAGGATGCCAAATCTGAATTTAATTAACCTTACTCTAACTTGCAACATGAATATGTATCAGAGGTTAGCCAATGCATAACCGTCCTTCTAATAGTCAACTGATTTGCATAATACTTTTACTTAAAGATCTGAACTTTTTAAATGGTATGTTGTCAATAACGCCGACATGGTGTCGACTTCTCTAAAGGAAGCAACCGATAATACAAAAACGAGTAGTTCCATTGAAGGCGTTGAAGATTTCATTGAGAAAATGCGTAATCAAGACATCATGATCCTATATGAGAAAGCACGTAGCATTAGGGTAGACAAGGATAACAAGGAACCCTTATCACAAGCATTAGCATCTTCGATTACTAGTTATGAGATGCTAGGCAAAGGAGCATTTCTTCCCGAAAGAGAAAGCCTCGCTAATGTGTGTATTGAATACATAAACGACGCCTACACACAAGGCATTATCAAAGAGAACAAAGACAAGCTTCAAAGACAAGTAGAAGAGCTGCAAAAACAAATAAGCAAAATAGCTACAGAGTATGAAGTACTTCTAGCAGAAAATAACGAAGTAATACGAGAACAAGAATCAGCAAATGAGACTATTTCTACGCTAACCAGCACTATAAAGGACCTGATGGATGAGAATAGGAAATTAAAAAAAGAGATCGATCGGTATAAACCAAGGATTAGAAGGCATAAGAGATGATCTCAGTGGCAAAAGCATCCATGATAATTCAAGTGCTTAACGTACGATAACTAATAGTTGGGCCAAGCTTGACTCCAATACACGTAGCTCGAGCGTTGCTGATTCAAAAGTCATGGACTTCAATTACTATATGATCTCAATTCACTTAACGACGAGGAAAGATTTTACTAAAAGCCATTGATTGCCAGCTAGGAATCAAGAAGCGCTCAGCTTGCTGGTCCGAGTATAGTTGCATAATATAGACTTTCTTTTGGCAAGCATTATAAGCACCCGTATGATGGAGGATTGCGTCTTTGCTGTAGATACTATGTCATCGAAATTACTTGTATTGAGCATTGGGCTAGGCCAAAAGAAAGTATTCTTACAAACTAAAGCATTGAACAATAATCTAGGAGAAGAACATTTCAGAGAATTGACAAACTCATTTTAGGGATTCTGTCCTTGATTTGGTTATAAAATGTCTGAGAGTGAAGAGCATCTTACGCAATCTTCTGATCTTCCAAGGACTGGATATGAAGCGGCAGAAGAAGAAAGACGGTCTTTGGAGGTGGAGGAGGAGGAAGAGCGCAATGCTCATGTCGCTTCGCTGGAGGAAGAAGAACCTGCTGCGGAACCTACTAAGGAGCAAAAAAGAGACGAAACGAAAGGAAAGCGACTACGTAGTACTACTACGACTACTGTTGCGGCTGCTTCTGCATGGCAGGTGACGCTATTTGATTTAGGCAAGCAGCTGAACAGACAGAGGATGCTTATGGAGAGTATGACAGAAGATATTAAGCACCTAAGAAAACAATTCAATCAAGTGCAGAGAGACTTGGCAAAGTTTGAAAAGCACATGGAGAAAATGAAGACAACAACATCATCAACAAAAAGAGGAAAGCGAAGAGGCTAGTGTTGTTGTTTTCGCTTCCGTTGCATTTTGGATTTTATGCTTCCCAACTCCGTGCAACAATTCAAAAGCGCTTTCAAGTATGTTCTCTATTTGCGGGAAGCAGCTCGACTGCTTTGAGAACAGATTTCATATTTCCATACCTGCTCTTTTGTAAAGGTCCAATACATCTTTGCTCTTAGCAGGATGGTTCAATGATTCAAGCCTGAAGGGATAGGCCAAGTTGAGATATTTAACAATGATGATGCCAAAGTTTGAAGAAGTAAACGGGACTAAAGGTTACGAAGAAGGAGACCTAGCTTTTATGTTACGCCTATTTTGCCTTTACGATCTCGGGCTTTAGTCCTTGCAAATCCATTTGGTAATTTGGGCCGGTTGAATCTAAATGAGACTTTCATTCTCGTCAGACCAAACTTTGTTCGTTCAGGATAGTGCAGCGCACATAACCGATGCATGAGCCCTGTATACCTCTTTGATTTGTTCAGAATTATAAAACATACTATCAATTTTTTACAATTAGATGATGCAGTGCCAAGCTGATATTGCCATAATCCTTCAATACTTCTTTCTTCCGCTAGCAGCTGATGTACTGAATTTCAAAAGTTGAGAGGGACATTGCAGTAGAAGAATTAGAAAAAGTGAGAGCGCTAAAGAAAAGAGAAGATACTGTAATAACCTGTATAATGTTTAAGAGACTATTTTACTTTATATGGTAGACGAAGATTCCCAAAAGAAGATAACTGCAGACTTTCAGTGTTTTGTATGTGGTGCTATTTTTACGAGTGAGGAGGACAGACGCCAACATCTAGAGAAGGAAATGCATGGGGCAACCGAAAAGAAGGATATCGATACTGTGAAAAGACAGACAGAGCTAAGTGAGATGCATAGACAAGCATATGAGTCGATATAGCATCAATATTAATACACAAGCTGCAGCCCATGTGCTCCATGTGTACGTATTCTGATATTATTAGCAATAACAGAGGAGATTTTAAAGAAAGAGAAAAAACTAGTAGTATAATTATGTCTCGACTGTTATATAACTAGAGATTGGAGATGCATTATATGAGCGAGCAACAACAACAACCTCAGCTCTATCAATACAGCGTCAAAATAGAAATGACTGCCAAAGGTCTGGCCATGCCTACGATCCATGTTTACTCTAATGATTTGGAAACATCCAGAAAGCAAGCAGTGGAGCAATACGCCAAGGTAATAGAGGAGTTAAAAAGTAAAGGCCTACCAGTTGCAGCTCCTGACTTCAAAACATAAAAAAGACCTCTTTCTATTGTATTTGCTGGTCGCATTCTTATATGCCGTGCCCTATAACAATGCACATATCTTACATTGCACTCAAAATTCTGTAATACGTAAACTGACGTATATAAAACCCAGCTGTACAAAAGCACCAACTTTTATAATAGTGCCAAAAAGTGCCAAATCTAGATCCGGGGGCGATATTTGTTTCTCTTGAGCGAAGTTATCATTCAATTATTGAAGATGAAATACACAACACATTTGACGATGGGGATATGATAATTGCGTTAAAAATTCTTAGAAGAAATAGAGAAAAGAAGGGGGTTGGAGGAGATATAGAGTGTTGTGTTTCTTAGTCCCACTTGCTCCACGCGGCCATCCAACGGTAGGTCCACGTGTTAAGCTTTGCACCTAATGCAGCTATTGGAACCGACAGCACTGCTCCTGCGCCTGCACCCAAAGCGACAGGACTGTTGTAGAATTTGCCGACCTGAGGCTCAATAGGAGTCATATATGCTGGCAGTGTAGGCCTTGGATACTTGAATGCGACTTCCAGCGGATCCCTTATGAGCAGCAGGTTGATCATATTGAACAGCGGTAGTGACAGACCAACTAGCGTCCCGCCTATGATTATAGCAGCGTGTTTGTTCCTTCTCGTAGCCCAGTATGTCAGATCTAACAGCATTGCCGACGGTATCCATATGGGTACTGTGATGAAGTCGTATGGATAGCCCAATGCAAACCATGCACCCTTGGCGACCCAAGTGTAGATGGTCATGATTGTCGCATAATATGTGGCAGTTCCTGGAACTCCTGTGAACAGCATATAGTATATCGCTCCTACTACGAGCATTGTAGATTGAGAGATTGAAAATACTACAAATGATGTCCACATCCAATCTGTGTAGAAGATATAGTCTCCTGCGTTGATGGTTAGCAGCGTGCTGTTGACAGCAACGACGACTATGAACAAGTAGTGCGTTGTACGTCTAAGCCAGACCATTATCTACCCAGACATAAAGGTAGTATATAAAATTTTATGTAAGAAAAGGAAGGGCTAAATTTGTACGATGGACATACAGTTCACATTCATCAGATCCAAAAGTAACTTGAAGATACACCTAAAACATACAACAACCACTCATGAGTACTTTTCGCATCGGTAAGAAAAAACAAAAGAAGTAAAGAGGAGAACGCTTATGCTCTAACTGGCTTCTCGTGTGCTATTTTCCACATAAAGAAGAACCCTAGAGCCTCAATCACAGTAAGGACGGAAAGTGCATAAAGGCCGCTAGGCAATGGATACGCCCATGGATAGACTGTAACACCTACGTAAACTCCGCCTGCAGTTGCAGCCCAGACCACCGCAAAACCAATGATGAATATACCATTCATGCGCTCAACTCTTCGGCCAATCATACGCTCGATATCGTCGCGGCTTTCGCCTGCACCGGTTCTACGTCCACCGCTTCCGTACCCCTTTGGTAATGTCATTTGCTATACGATCAGAATATAGCTTTTTAAATTTTGCTGTTAAGCATGCAGTCAGCTTTGACAAAAAAGAAATTCGCATTATGAGCAAAGAAAAAAGGTCAGGGGGCCCTGAGTGCCAACTGCATTATCACTGCGGCGGACTATACTTGAGAACCCTTTGCTCTCATTATTGCAACTACAACGCCTATCAGAGCTGCTGAAACTATTGCTGCGGTGCTTATTGGGAATTCTGGAACGACGGCTATATTAAAGTCGGTAGTTTCGATTATCTGCCCTGTAGGCCGATCTCCAACAGCATTCATTGTAACTGAAATAGTCTTTGGACCTGTACTGTTGAATGTTACTTGATGCGCATTAGTTCCTGATTGTGCCAGTTGGTCATTAAATTCCTGTATGGTCTGGCCATTGGCATCTTTTACAGTAAAGTCGTAAGCAACGTTCTGTAAGGGGGAGTTATTTGCATCACGGAACTCAAGTCCAAAGTTTACTGTGCTGTTTGACTGAATATCAACAGGGTTCCACGTCAATATAATATGGGAGCCGTCAGTTGTTGTTCTGTCAAGTGGAGGTTGAGGAGCTTGGCCAGTTCCTGTTGGAGCTGGTGGCTGGCCTGAGCCTGTTTCTAAAAGTTCAAAGGCGTACTGAATAGGCTGCGGAGGGACAGTTACATCAGCATATGTCTCTGCCTTGACAGGGAACGGAAACTCATTTACTACCCATACATTGCTATCTACTCCCTTGCGCCATGAGATACGGGTCGCCTCACATGTAGGAGCACCGCACACGCTCTGTGCAGCCGCGAACTGAACTTGTTCGCTTCCTGCCGGTTTCACTTCTTGGCCTCCAATTGAAGCTATCTTGCCCCAAGATCCTGCTGTCAACGACAGAGGCTCAAACTTTGAACTAGCGGCATCTAGCCAGAGAAGTGAGTTTTGGTAACCTCCGATAAATTCATTCATTTCTTGGGGAACTTCGCCGCCTGCAAGTGGAGACATGCTCTCCGAAAGCTTCAAGGTTCCTTGAAGAACCCTGCCATTCTCTTCCACATAGGCTGGGACTATCCAATTGCCGTCCTGATCCTGCTGTTGGAAGTATAATGTTAGTGTATACGGTTGTCGCTCATTTGTATCAAAGTCTTGAATCCTATATTTGACAAACATGCCCTGCTTTACGCCTTCGCCAGGGTACCATTCAGGTGTTTGAGCGAAAGCATTGGTCATCATATTCAGAGTTCCTAATACAAGTACCGAAGTTAGCAATGTAAAGGTGAGGAACTTAGAACCCATTGGTAACAGTAACCATATGGCAACTGATAAATGTTTATACCTTAGTGAAATAAACAGATAAAAGTAGTAGTACATCTAAAGAAGGATTGTATATAGGAAATGTGTAATTGTCCTAAGGTCACTTTTTATGAAGTTGAGTTCAAGCTGGATGGAATGAAGGTTGTGGCAAACCACAAAAACTGTGGAGACTTTTTAAATGAGGATCAGTTCTCCCAATTTGAGAAAGAGCTCACTAAATATTGGGGTTTTGAGGAAAAAAAATAATAATGCTTTATATTCAAAAAAACAGCATGGTTTAAATTTCTATCACAAAGCACATATCTGCCACGCGCCAACTTTATTAATGCGGATTTAGATTGCGTTCTAGGTGATTTCGGATGACCAAAATGTTGAACGTGAATATTGACACCTCAGGTGTAGACTCAAATGAAGGCAAGGAATGGGTTAACGAGCTTGCAAATGTCTACGCAGATATGCAAATTGATGACATAAACGTCTCAGGCAACAAAGTCTCATTCAAGGCTGGCTTTCAAGG
The DNA here is from genome assembly GCA_035562555.1 of Nitrososphaera sp. Classification (GTDB taxonomy): domain Archaea; phylum Thermoproteota; class Nitrososphaeria; order Nitrososphaerales; family Nitrososphaeraceae; genus Nitrososphaera. The sequence goes on from DATMWK010000062.1 coordinate 14,773, forward strand.
CATGGACGATACTGAACCAGATGACATCAAGACTAAGATAGAAGAATATCTAACGATGAATGAAGCATTCCAAGCCAACAATATCTCCGTCAGGTAATAGGCCACTCGCCTTTTTTCTTATCTTTATACTATTATTGCTTAAGAATCACGATCGAGTGTTACTAACTGTTAAATAGAAAATTTAACGCCTATTTTGCGAATGACTTGTAAAGGTATATGCCTTCGTCATAAGGCTCAAAAACCTGTTGGCTCAGGCAGATATGCCAGTGGGCAAAAGAGATGCCAGATATGCGAGATATTTATAAAGTGGGACGGCCTTTGGTGCCCATGCTGCGGGTATAGGCTGAGGACTAAACCTAGGAATTTGAAG
>DATMWK010000063.1:0-18639 GCA_035562555.1 Nitrososphaera sp.
ACATTTTTAGTTGTGGTCTTTTTCATTTCCTCATGCACCGCCTTTGAAATATGCTCTTGGGCTGTAAGGCTTGAAAAGTCCATCAATTTAATGCCATCAAGGATGTGAACCTGTGGAGCAAGATCCTTGCCACTCATAGCCTGTTCTCTGAGCAAGCTTTTGATCCTATCAGCCACTTGCTCTGGTGAACCAGTAAAAATTGATGCATTTTCAACTGAAAGTCTGACCCTACCGTACTTGTCAAGCACTAGTACCTGCTGCTGCTTCTTTTTAGATTTCAAGAAGAGCATTTTCTTGTTCACCTCGCAGGCAAATATATGGTAGTTATCCGTGTCCAAAATGCACTTTACCCCCTCATTTATACCAAAAAGCTCGCATGCAAGGACATGGGCTTCTTCTCTCTTTATCTCCTGAGCATTTGCAGTACCGATATCTAATGAAACATTCCCCATTGCAGTAACTCGCATAACCGATCGCTCGCTGATGTATTCTGACTGAATTGTAATTGATTCAGGTAATGCCCCACGCTCTAGTGCTGCCTTTTTAACTTGGTCTGCCAGTGCAGAAATGTCTTCCAGTTTAGGATTGGTCACAGTCTTTTCTGCCTCCTCATGAATCATTGCCGCTGCAACGCCAATGGATGAGATCACTTCGGCATGCTCTGCAATCTTGTACTGTAGCCGCTGGTTGAGTGCAATATAGGGCACGAGCACAGATGCTCCTCCACCCCCACCAATGAGCACCACACGCTCTTTCTTGAGCTTGTATTCTTTAATTACATGCTCAACTACATCAAGCACCTTTTTCGCAGAAATGTCAAGGATTGTAGTCGCTGCCTGCTCTATTGTAATGCTCAGCCTGTTGGCAAGTATTGAAAGCGCAAGCTTTGCAGAAGTTTGGTTTGCTCTTGCATAGTCGCCTTCCGGCACAAGGCCGAGTGCATTTGCAGCACATGTGTTTGTTATCGCAAAGCGTTTGCCTCCTGCAGATTCGATCGCAATATAATCAATGGGGTCACCCTCTTTCGGTTTGAAGGTGATTATTTGGCCATTCTCAAGCTCCTCAGGAGGTGCAAAGCACGAATAGGGAAGGCCGGCAATATGCGCAGACCTAGGGCCAACGTCTGTTATCTTTCTGCCGGACCAGCGCACAAGCGAGCCGCCTGCGACCCCTGCAACTCGGACATCAAGCGATCGAATGCAAGTGGGATGCTGCATTATCGTGACGTAGCGTACCTCTGGCTTGCCATCCTTGATAGCGCACACGTTGGTTGACGTGCCGCCAACTTCTATAAATACGCCGTCGATTAAACGCAAGTGGAGGAGAGCCCCTGCAACGCTTGCTGCTGGGCCTGACAGAACAGTGACAATTGGCTTACTCCTAAAAGTGCCCATGTCTGTGACTCCACCATCACCCTTCATTATCAGAACAGGAGCAGTGATTTTTTCATTCCTCACAGCAGACTCTACAAACTTTGCAGTGCTGGTTGTCTTAGGCAGGATGCCTCCGTTGATTGCTGCGGTAAGAGTCCTTATTTCAAGTCCATAGACGCCGGTCAGCTCATGACCTGCAGTGGCAGGAATATCTGATCTATCCATCACGAACCGCTCGTTACTTGGGTCGTCGACGCTGTACGCTTCGCTAACAACAACGACTTCAGCGCCTTCTTTTTTTAATTCATCTATGGCCTGCGCTATTTCCTTATCCTCAAGATATTTTGAAGTGTCAATGAAGCGATAGCAGGTCTGTAAATACTTGTTTGGCGCAAGCTTAACACCTTTGATGTTTGTGCGCTTTATCACATTTGACTTTTCCAACCCCACACCCATGCCTATAATTCCAACCTTGGCAGTATCCCCTTCAAGCAGTGCATTGACTGCTTGCGTGGTACTGTGGGATATCAATTCGATCTCAGAGTTCTGTATTGAATATCGTTGTATCAATGTCTTAAGCGCTTCAACTATGCCGGTAGAAACACCATTAGATGAAGTGTGTGTTGTAGGGACCGTGACCTTGCCTATTATCTGACCTGTCGTCATCTCAATGGCTACAGCCTTGGTAAACGTACCGCCTACATCGATGCCTACTCTGATTCTTCTTTTAATCTTCAAAGGCGTTAGGCAAGCCTAATTGACTAATGTAATTTATATTTTCTTATCCAATCAAGGTGTCTCACACACTATATATTAGATCATACTAGGAATTTGATATACCTTGATTGACCTTTGATATTCAAAGATCATGGATTTGTGTAAGAATCGGTTTCTCAACTTTAGCAGTACTATAATTTGTCACGACTAATTCGTTAATTGCGCCCCTCTTACTTCCTACAGAATTAATCATCCTTTTTGCCCTTACTATAACAAAATTATTCTCATAATCTCTATAAAGTTCTCTTGTTAATGCATGGTCGCTATTACAAAGCATAACAAAGCATCCTCGAGAGTCTAATGTTCGAAATACTTCTGATAGTTGTTTCTGTTCGTTCATAGAGAAATCACTCTTAGAATATCGAGTAAAACTTGATGTTTTAGATAGTGGAATATATGGAGGGTCGAAATAAACAAAGTCTTCCTTTCCAGTAAAGTCAAGGACTTTTTCAAAGGTCATGACCTGTAGATGTACGTCTTGAAGTAGTTGGCTTGCTTGGAATAGTGTGCTTTTATTGAAAACAGATGGGTTATAATAATCTCCAAATGGGACATTAAACTGCCCTTTTGAATTGACTCGGTAAAGGCCATTAAAACAGGTCTTATTGAGGTAGATCAACCGTGCGGCCCTATTTACACTGTCTAACCTATCAGATTCGATGCTTCTAACTGCATAATAGTGTTCTTTTGAATGCTTTTTCTTGTGGTTCAAAAGTACTTCAACAAGTTCAGACGGTTTGTCTCTTACAACAACAAAGCAATTTATCAATTCTTCATTTGTGTCTGAGAGAAGCACTTTGTTAGGTTTTAATTTAGATTTAACATAGAAAAATACCGCTCCACTTCCAACAAATGGTTCATAATAATTACGAAAGTTGTGAGGAAAAAGATCACTGAATTGTTCAATTAATTGCATCTTTCCCCCAGCCCACTTGAGGAATAAAGGTAGCACTAGAGGACGGTTTGCAAAAAGAGGGTTAACATCATTCAAAGGTTCTGCTAATTAAGAAATTAAGATTGTTGCATAAATTTATTTTGCTCTATTGATGCTTTTGATGCAATAACATCTGTGAGATCCCAGATTCGTGCCATACAGCTAGTGTTGAAGCATTGTCCCTATATCGATAGTCCGTATAGAATTTTGGCTTAGATACATCAAAAAATTTAGAGATAAAACAAAATATCTCTTTAGGCAACTCACAAATAAGAAAAAAGAAGAGGAAGAACAAGAATAGCAGGCCATTTGGCCCAACGCAAGGGGAATGTAGAGACACATTGTGGAGAGCTAAGGTTGCGTCATCTTACCAATACCACCATTTAGTGTGTATAGATGGAAGTTTAAATCAAAGACGTTGCACCAAACACATTTCCTTTTTTTTCTCTATGGATAGAGAAGTGGCGGTATCTAGCTTCTACTCCATTTGAAATCTTGAGAGATCGAGATTGGTCATGATAATAAAAAAAGTGCCTAGTCAGACCTAGTATCAGCGGGTGTCTCGGTCGTCGTTGTAGCATTGCCATGAACCCTTTTCCAGTGATATCTCAATTCGCCCAAGCTTCCTCCAACATCTAGACTGCATCTTGGACATCTCCATGTTACAGCAGAAATTCCCATACAAGATGTATGTACAGATGCCACTTATACGGATTACTACATGTGTTTAGTTGTGCTGAGTATAATTCAATTAGTTGGTGCCATATAATAAAACCCAAATTCATATTTTCACTGGGTGAAATTTTTGTGTAGAGTAGAGGGTTTCCACTATTACCTTTTGACGAAGACCGGCAAGACACCTTCAATTCAATTCAATACATTAATTATGTAGGTTTTTACTACTATTCAATTTTCATCCCCCAGTCATTTTTGAAAAGAGGGTATCAGCTCGGTTGGTTGCCTTGATATAGTCAAGGTTTGCAAGCGCTACCACTGCGGATTCTCTTACTTCTTCGCTTTCGTCTTTGAGTGCTTGGCTAAGAGTCTTCCTTGCTTCTTCTGAGCCTATAACTCCCAGTGCGACTGCTGCTTCGTGGCGGACAAAAAAGCTTGAGTCAGACCGAACAGCATCTGCAAGCGCAGGTATGCCACTTCTGTATCCAAGCTGGCCAAGCGAAAAAGCAGCCTCATGTCTTACAAGGGCATTTCTGTCATATTTTAGAACTTTGGCAATGGGTCCCACTGCATTTTCTGCTCCAATACCAGCAAGGATACATACTGCACGGGTGCGCACAACGTTATCGTGATGGTCAAGCAGTTGCTTAAAGTACAGCTCATTCTTGTTCTCAAATTGCTTTTCCATTTCTTCAAAAAGCCTAATTCTTTCATCATAATGTATGGAATCAGTCATGATGGGCAGGATAGAGTATATTTAATCAAGGTCTTTTATTTTTTCGCTCAGACAAATCTCCTCTTCTAAGGTTGATAGTATGACTATATTCTTTATTGGGAATTTTATAGCTCTGCTAACCCTAAACAGCAGTAAGAATGGTGAATATTATTGATAACTCCAGGGAAGCTTTTAGGCTTGTAATCCATCCATCTTACTTTGATAGATCATCTGATGATATTTTCTTAGTGCTACTGGTTAAGCCAGCCAGCTGGTTTTCTTGAGATATAAAGAATACTGCATTTGTGAATCCTAAGGATGCGCGTATTTTTTCGCTTGCAAAGTAAGAGAGAGAAAGAGAAATTCAAAACATAAGGCAAGAACTCTAATTCATTGCAATATGATTGGTTGCAGCTCTCTCTCTGTCTCTCTTTCCGAACTGTTATTATATTGCCCTTGCCAAGATTACCAGCCGATTAAATATGCGCGTAAGATACTGGCGACTTGGCATTATGGACGTTTTGCATGCGGATTATCCAGTGGAAAAAGCCAACCACTGGGACATTAAATGTATGCAGGGCGAATACGAGCACTTTGGGGTCTTTTGGTATCGCTATGGCACACCCTTTGATAAGGAGCCTGTGCACGGGATATGTTTTTACCACAATGATGTTTCCCCGAAAATCATTGACGACCTAGCTTCGTTTCTGCAATCTAACTTTGGAGGGAAGCTGCTTTCGTTGCATAGCAGGGGCTTTCTACAGGGATCAAAGGAGTTTGCCGACGGAAGGTCAATAGGCACGCTTGCTAATGAACTCAGTCTTAAATTCAGTGCTCCGGTAGAGCTCACAATAGAATTCGAAAAGATGTCCAAGGAAGATATTGACCAAGAGTCATTCAAGCTACCGTCCTCAAAGGCCCTTCCGATAAGCGGGCCTGACACTGACTGACTGACACCTGACACTAAGCGATAGTAATGATGTGATATAGTATTATATTTCTCGGGCATCTAATCAACTATGTCAATGGTGGCTGAGATGACCATCAGGGAGCATCTTGAGGAGCTCCGCTTCAGAATACTCCGGGTAGCTATGGTGGTAATCGTCCTCACCATATTTGTTATGACATTTGATCTTCGGCCGACTCAGGTTAACGGCATTCCACTTGTATACCCCTACCCAGATCCTTTACACAATATCTCCATTCACCTGACGTTTTACATGCAGGAGAGCCTGCTTCCAGAGGGCGTGAGCCTTATTCAGACTGCTCCAGGTCAGGCATTATTTTCTCAGATTTATGTTTCTATGCTAGTAGCCCTAACTGTCTCTATACCTTTCATCATGAGAGAGATATCGGCGTTCATTTCCCCTGCGATAAGCACTAAGACAAAAATTGGATTCATGAACATATTCCTTCCTTCGATTGCACTTTTTATTGCAGGCATTGTCTTTTGCTATATTTTAGTTATACCCTATGTCCTTGACTTTTTATACCAGTACGGCCAGGCTCTTAGTGCTGAAACTTTTTTCACGATCAACAATTTTATTTCGTTCGTGCTGCAATTCCTTCTTGGCTTTGGGATCGCCTTTCAGCTGCCTATACTGATGTACAGTATATCACTTACTGATACTATCTCCCCTAGGTTTTGGCGGACGAATTTCCGATATGCTGCTCTTATTATGGTAATTTTTGGCGCGATAATTACCCCTGATGGTAGCGGGCTAACGTTGTGGTTAATAGCAATCCCCATGCTGCTACTTTATCTTGCAGGCATGCTAGTTGTTGAAAGAAGAGCGGCACGAGCAGCAGTCTTAAAAACTAACACTTAAATTCTAATCAATGTAGTTTATATATGTAGATGATAATCTTGACAGAAGGATTATCAAATCTCCTAATGCAATTTGCAGGCATTGGAGGCTTGGAATGGGTTATTATCATAGGATTAATTGTAGTAGTCTTTTTCGGTGTTAGAAAGATCCCGGAGCTTGCAAGATCATTTGGCAAGGCTAGCGCTGAGTTTGAAAAGGCAAGGATTGAGGCCAAAAGAGAGCTTCAACAAATGAAAAGCCAAGGAAATAGTGTAGGCCGGGAAAAGCTTGAGGCCATAGCCGATTCGCTTGGCATTGACTATACTAACAAAAACGATGACGACCTGAGGACCGCAATTGAGATAGAACTCAACAAAACCAAGCAATAGCTTTTGGAAGCTTTTTATTATATCACTTTTTTCACCTGAAACTATATTGATCACCCTGCAACAAATTGCAGCTACCGTTGGCAACTATGATTTTGAGAATGTTACTGTAGGCGCCATCGGCAGCCATTCAGCGCTGGAAATAATGGATGGTGCCAAGGATGAGAATCTCAAGACGATATGCATATGTCAAAAAGGCAGAGAACTGCCATACATGCGGTTCAAGCGGCTTGCTGATGAAATCATTTTGCTAGACAAGTTCTCAGATATATTATATCCGGAGAACCAAGAAAGGTTGAGACAGTCTAACACCATAATGGTGGCTCATAGGGCTTTTACTGCTTATCTAGGCTATGACAACATTGAAAACAATCTGAAAGTGCCTGTCTTTGGTAACAGGTTTCTGTTGCGAGCAGAAGAGCGGACTGTAGAAAGAAACCAATACTATCTGCTTGAAAAGGCAGACATACGTCATCCAAAGTTATATCACAAGCCTTTAGACATAGACGGGCCGGCGATGGTAAAGGTGCAGGAAGCCACACGCAAGCTAGAGAGAGCATTTTTCATCGTATCGTCATACAATGACTACGAGAAAAAGTCAAAGCAAAAGGTTGAGCAAGGACTTGTTACAGAGCAGGATCTCAACAGGGCAACAATTGAGCAGTATGTGCCGGGAACTTATTTTAATTTGAATTTCTTTGTCTCTCCTCTTACAGGCGAAACAGAATTTCTTGGGATAGAGCGGAGGCTTCAGACTAACATACACGACATTGTATCACTTCCTGCAAGACAGCAGATGGAAATAGAAGATATCCGGATACAAAATATAGAGGTAGGCCATACTCCAGCGAGCATAAGAGAGTCACTTCTAGAAAAAGTATTTGAAATGGGCGACAGGATTGCTATGGCAGCAAGAAAAGAGTATCCTCCAGGCATAATCGGCCCTATTTCGCTTCAAAGCGTTGTGACAGTTGACCTTGACTTTGTGGTATATGATGTTTCATTGCGCGTACCGGGTAATCCTATAATGGCCACTACAAGCCCTTATACAAAATATTATTATGGTCACACAATGGGGGTAGGCCGCAGGATAGCCATGGAGATAAAAAATGCTATAGAGCAACAGAAGTTGCCTAACATTGTGACTTAACCTAGCGCTCTATGGCTTCTTCGAAAAGGCCCTTCCTTACCTTGATTGGTATGTCGTAATATGCCGCCAGTGCTATAGAGTCAGAAGCACGGTAATTGCGAAGGACAATCTCACCCGTTTTGCTCTTAAAGTAAAGATTTGCTCGCAGAACTGAGCCACTTTGGTAGACATGCACTTTGACCAGGAGAAGATCCTGCATTACGGCAATTTCTTCAACCAAATTGTAGATAGTAGGTATGCTGCCTTTATCCCCTTCTTGGAAACGTAAAATATGCCTCGCCACCTCGCCGGAAAATGCTCGCATTGGGAACTCTTTGCCGTCATTTGACTTTAAAACGACTACCCCTTCAAGCCCCAGTTGGTCTACGAATCCTACATAACTTATTTTTGCAAAAATGTATTCCTCATCCTCTTGGGAGGGATCTCCTGGCATTGTGTCGCTACTATAGTAGATTTACCGAGAATTAAGGGTTTACGGATCTACGATAGGATTTAATTTGCAATCATAGCTGATTTTATAATAGTTAATCAGACATGGAAAAAGAGAAGAAATGGCAAGCTTTAAGGGAAAGCGGCTTTAGAGTCGTTTTTGTAGGCTTCTTCTCGCTTATAATTGCATTCATAATATACAGTCGGCTGACGATGCCTTCTTCAGAACTATTGAGAGTTGAGTCACAGGAACTGACAGGCCTTGCATGGAGCATGCTTGCCATAACTGCTGCTTCTATGGCATCGATTGCATATGGTGCATATGTCATTTTTCGGTCAGAATACATCCGGACTGCATTAAGTCCTACTAATAGTCTGGTTTCATTTATCACAAGGGCATTTTCTGACCAAAACTACTACTGGAAAATAATGATATTTGCTGCAATTGGTTATGGGATATTTTTTGGCTTTCTCTCGCAGATACTTGTATACCGGGCGGATGTGTCTTTCACTGAAAAGGGGATCAGGGTACCGTCCGTTGACTTAATACCATGCTGCGCTCCCCCGGGCTACATGCCAATGGTCACTCTCTACATTACTGATCATTTTTTGATATTGATAATACCTGTCAACATCATTCTTGCTACTATTGTGTCTTTGCTAGTGGGCTTTAATGTTGCATTAAGCGTTTTTGCATTTAGACTAAAGAAGTCGCTTCAGACAAAGACGTCCCTTGCAGCAGGTATTGGAGCCACAAGCGGCCTATTTGTTGGGTGCCCTACCTGCGCTGGCAGTCTCATTTCATCCCTGCTTGGAATAGGGATCGCAGGAGCAGGAGGGACGAGTGCAAGCGTGCTTGCCCCATTCCAGACACTCTTTATGGCAGCAAGTATTCCTGTATTGGTCGTCGCACCTTTTCTAACTGCTCGAAGCATCAGATCGACCTCAAGCTGTAATATTGCTTGAGAGTCTCTCTATTCTTGTGTTGCTATGAGCTCAACCCGGGGCACGTTCTTCTTTAATATGCTGTCAAGGTACATCTGTATGTGTGGTTCTGCAACCCATATCTTACCGTCAACAAAGAGATAGCCGTACCTCTGTGAGCTTCCTATTTTCTCACGCACTTTGAGCTCCTCAAGGTAAATATCCGGTACTGTTGAGTCCTCAAATCCATGTTTCCTTGCTATAGCGTCTAACATCCCGTGCATGCCTGAGCCATGCTGTGCCGCCTCCTTGATCCTATAGGCGATGTCCCTGGGTATTCCAAGTGTCTCTGCAAGCTTTCTATGTACATGTTTGCCAAAGCTATCACTTCCGCCCCTAACATTGAGCCGTAAGCTGGTTGCCAGCGCCATTTTGATCACTTCAGGGTCTAGGAATGGTTCCCTCAACTCGATGCTGTGCGCCATTGTTATCTTGTCTTCGCGCTCAAGGGTCTCCTTATAGAGCAAAAGCAGATCCTCAGTCATATGCCTGCGCAGCATTTTGTAACCTTCCTTTTCTACGACTTTAGCATACCAGGAATAGCCTCCAAATAATTCATCTGCGCCCTGACCTGTGAGCATCACTTTTATTCCATCTTTATGGGCTAACTTGACAGCACAGTAAACTGGCAGCGCCACTTCAACCTGTCCTGCGTTACTATCCTCGATGACATTCATAACTTCAGGTACCAACCTCTTCACACCCTCTTGGTCAAGCTCGCAAACCTTCAGCTTAAGGCCTAGTTTATCAGCTATCTGACGGGCATAGACAATGTCACTAGAGCCGGTTACACCGCCGGTGTAGCATATTACTTCAGGCACCATCCTGGCAGCAAGGTACGCAATAAGTACGCTATCAATGCCACCTGAAAATATTATCCCTATCCTCTGGAAGTCTTGAACGCGCTTTTCCATTGCATCAATCAATGCCTTCCTATACGCTTCAACAGCAGATGCCATTGTTCTATGTATTATTCTAACCTTTTGGGGAATTGGGTCTGCGACTTGGAAGCTTTGAAGCCGGCCGTCTTGGGAAATAATGATTGCACTACCTGGTAGTATACGTCTTGTCGGCTCTTTTATTCCGATCTTCCATAAGGCTTTGCGTTCAGATGCAAAAGCCACGAACTTGCTTCTATCAGCATAATATAGCTGCCTTACACCTATTCTATCCCTTACAAGGGCAATCTCGCCGGTCTTCTTATCCTGTATTGCAAGGGCATATACGCCGTCAAGCTCTGCAACTGTTTTCTTTATAGCTCCAAGGAGGCTATTTTTACATAAGTGATCCTCAATAAGATGCACAATTACCTCACTGTCAGTCATTGTAGTGAACTTGTGATGCTTTTCAAGCCGTTTTTTAATTTTTTTATAGTTGTATATTTCGCCATTGTGCTCAAGCACAATCCTGCCGTCACAGCTACAAAAAGGCTGTGCGCCGCAAGTGCCTCCAACTATTGCAAGTCGCGTATGTCCAAGCGCGCTTTTTCCGCTCACATTCTGAAGCTGCATTGTCGAAATGGAGTTGGACCTGACTACCCAATCGTCGGCAACCAAGCCCACCCCATCGGGGCCACGATTCACCATACAGTGGAGCATTGAGCCTACAAGTGGCACAACATTCTCACCTTTTTTGCTTAAAATTCCAGCTATTCCACACATATTGATACTCTAACCAAATTTCAAAAGCCAACTTCCTTACTCAACAAAGCAGGAAGCTCGACTTCAATCACTATTAATTAGCGATTAATAGCTTAAAAAGCTTTATTCACAAAGTTCAATACTTTTAGAAGATCTGGTTCGCTCACTATTTTATCGCTTGCTTTTTTTATCTCTTCATCTTTCGGCATAAATGCAATGCCTACTCCTGCACGTCGTATCATGCAGATATCAGACTTTGTATCGCCAACAGCCAACGTATTTTCTATTGGCACACAGAACTGGTCAGCACTTTTTTCCAAGTGATATCGCTTGCAGACAGAAATCTTACAATAGCAGCCGATCCTATCCCACCCAAGTGGCATGTCAACCTTGCCGGTAATCTTGCCATTGAATATTTGGAGCTTGTTTGCCATCACAAAATCCAGATCTAATCTATCAGCCACGAAGCATGCAGCTATAGTATAGCTATCGCTTATGATACCGATCTTGTAACCTCTATCCTTCAATGCTGCAATTGTACGCTCACAATTTTTGGTAAGTGGTATTGATGCTATGGCAGATTCCAAGTCTTTTATTGTGAGACCTGCAAATAGCGCTGCTATCGCCACTGTCTGCTCGTGTCCAGCCATTAGCCTGTTTGACTGTATACACTTTACTTTGTCTGATAGGTTAAACATGTCCGCAAGAGCGAAGACAAGCCGGCCTTCGATAAGCGTACCATCCATGTCAAACGCTGCAAGGTTTGACGATAACACCATTATTGAGCATATGTACTAGCCTTGCTTAGAACTTTTGCCAATTGCCGGACATCTATGTCTTTAAATGGCTCTATCTTAGGCGGGGCAGGAGGCTCCTGTTGTTGTTCACTTCCGTTCAGCATATTTTTGCTACGCAGGGCTTCTAATATCTTTTCGCGAAGCTTTGGTGGACAGATCTTGCTGTGATATATTGAGCCTAGTGACCCAATTACCATTTCTTTCAGGTGATCGTCTCCCTTATCTTCATGGAAGTGAGGATTGCGTGTTTCAACCTGCATTATTTCGATCCCCTTGTCCATCGCGTCCTGATTAACAGTGGGGATAATGCCACCAAATTCCTCAAGTACGTTTACAATTTCATATGGCTCTATAGCATAGCCCGACGAATATGTAAGCAGCTCGGCTAACTTGAGCGAGATGCAGTGCTCGCCTGAGTTGCCTGTACGCATTACTTCTGTCTCAAAGCCAGTATAATATGATACTAGCGAATTCAGATGCTGGTTTGTTACCTCTGATACTCTTCCCCATTTGCTGAAGTAAAGTCCTGTTTCAGATATCTTTGGTTTGTAAATCCATGATATCCTGACCATGACGTAAGGTGTCTGAGACATTGCGATGCCAGATGCAAATATCTTGGCGTACTCATTAACTGCGCCGGGGACATAGTTATCTGCATCAATAAATCCCACATACTCTTTGCCGGCCATCTTGGCAAGCAGCATTCCTACCAGCATGCCCTCTGCCTTGCCGGTTCTCACCGTTCCATCGGGTCCAAGAATGCTGTTATAGCCTACATCCCTAAGCACTTCTGACAGGACAGGATCACGCTGGTGCAAAATGAACGCATTGCGCCCCACAAATCTGTTAAACTGCTGAAGTGCCTCCTTCTCAAGCTTGTATCTATCGACTGGATGCCTAGGGCTGTTTGATATAATGATTGTTAGACAATCGTGGGGTATGCCACTTAGTACTCCCTCAAGTAGGCGCAATCGCTCTCCTTTGGTGGGAATCACTATGGCCATGCGTCTTTCTATATCCGCGATCTGGTTATTTCCTATGTTCACTATAGATTCGGAAACCGGCCTGCCATCGTCTAAGCCAGAGTCTAGCTCATAGACGCGTTGCACTCCATGTATGCTGGTCGCTCCAAATCTTTCGGTATATCTTGGCAGGTCGAGCTTCATTTCCTATAGCATTTAAATACACACAATGATTGCTTATAGCAATTTTCACTGATAACTATAGAATTCTACTGCTATAGACGAAACGTCCTTTCAAGTTGGAATTATATATTATATTATCTCAATATCATATTATCACAAAAAACTTATTGTGTAACAATGATGATGAAATCTATCTCTTAGCATCGACAGGAGCTGCTGCAAAATTAGTATAATGAACTAAAGGTGTTAAGGCTCTTTGATATATTCAGTAACTGTTTATAATATCTCATGATCACTTTTGTTATGCAAGACAGAAGATATCAAAGAAAAAAGCATACCGTGGAGAAATTCATCAGGAAATTTGGCAAGGTCGACCATTCTGTTATACTGAACAATATTGACATTGACTATGATACACTTATGAAAGTACTCTCTGATTTGCGAAACGAAGGACGTATCAAATAAAAAATAATTATTAGTTATTTTGATGACATAGCCATTCAGTTTGAATACAAAATTTATCTATCGTGACGTAATAAGAGAGAGACAGAGACAGTGCTCTGCTCTGACACAGTCTTTTTTAGAATATCTAGGACCCAGCCAGCTACTCTGAGGATAAGAAAGGCTGGATGCAGAGAAATGCAGTAATGATAGAATTGCATTATTCTTTATCACAACATAAACAGAGCAGCAGCAGCAAAAGGCGCCGGTGAAAGTGATGAAGTAGAGAAGTTACATAATATGACAGACTAGGCCACAGAAAAAAGGTTGGAAAGTCCTAGTGGCGTGGCGTATACGTTTGAAGTTAAGAATATCACTCATACTAAAACGTGGTAAATAGGGCTTGATACAGACTTTCTAACATAGACGATGGGCAATTGCAACACGCTAGCATATGGATTAAAGTACATTAAAGACCTATTATCTCAGGAAAAACAAAGCAACAACAACAACAACAATAACACTCTTTTTTTTGAATACTATAATTTAGTCAAAGAATCTTGCACTGAAACTGGTAAATAGTTTTTGGCTGAGACCTATAGATACCATGGTCAGCGAAGGAGAGGAAAAATCTACTACTTCTACATCATCAGCATCTGACACAGAAATGGAAGACGATAAAGCTAAAGAATATGGCACCACTAGACATGGAAGCCATCTAACAAAAACTGCTGAGGGTATTGCTGAATCTGAAGATGTTGAGGGCAAAAAAACTTAACAACTTTAACAATCAAATTTTTTTGTCATTTCACTTAACCCGCTATCTATTTGTGAGTCTAGCCTTTTGCATAATGCATTGAATTTATCATATAATATAACTTTCATCCGCTGACTCACGCTAAAGTTTCACAGATAGAGATGTTACACAACATATCTCTATTGTTTAACAGTTATTATTTCTGTTGGAGGTCTCGACTTGTTTCATGGAAGAAGAGGTTATATGATGTGATAGAAGAGAGAATTCTAAAACGCCTTGGTCTGTAGCAGCGAAAATCCCCGAAAACACCACACGCTGAGCTTTAAGCGATATTCAACTATCATAACGTTAATTTTGTTACCTGGGCGACTCTAGAAATTTTTCGTTAGAGAGGGGGGAGGAAGTAGAAGGAGACACTTTTACTCCTTGTCTATGAACTCGTCAGGAGATGGTGGCTCTGGATTAAGACCCTTCCTCTTTCTCACTTCTGCAACTAGCGGCCTAAATATCGAGTTTGGAACCGCCTGCCATGACTTAAAAAATGTATTCCACATAGCCTTGCCTGCAGTCGCACCCCTCATCTTTTCTGAGAGGTCGAATGTCTCGGATGCCGGTATTTCACCCTGCATGATTGCAATAATGCCCTTTTGCTCGACATTTAGCAATTTGCCCCGCTTACTAGAAAGCACGCTTGATACTTGGCCTATCAGATCCTGGGGGCATTTGACTTCAATACCAAGTATTGGCTCTAGCAGCACAGGGTCAGCGATCAACATTGCACCAAGCATCGACCTCCTTGTGGCAGGCATCAACTGAGCAAGGCCTCTGTGTGCTGGGTCTTCGTGAGGGACGAAGTGGTGCAGAACAAACTTTATTCCTCTTACGGCTTCATGGGCAATTGGCCCGTTGCGTATAACATCATCAAACCCTGATCGTATAGAATCCATGGACTCGTGTAGGAACTGAACACCCTTTGTCTCGTCTACTAGCATGTTTCCACTGGTGTCGATTGCTGCAACACTTCTTGCTTCATCTGCTTCCCATCCCTTCTCGCGCAATATTCTGGCCATCTCCTTTTTGTCCATATCCTCCTTAAGCTTGCCGGTTCTTATCATGTCAAGAACATCGTCTGGAAGCCCCTCGACGCGCATGAATATCTTGTTGTGTTTGTTTGGAGACTTGCTCATTATCGGGCCCGCCTTCGCCCTTATTGTCTCACGGTAGTTGATCAAAGGCTGAGTCGTGATGATGTCAAGACCTGCTTCCTGCAGAAGTGAAGTGGCTATTTCTAGGTGAAGCACACCCATACCTGCCATCAGGGTTTCGCCAGTCTCTTCATTTATCTTTACTATAAGGTTAGGGTCTTCTACCGTCAGCCTACGCAGAGCCTCAACTAGCTTGGGCAGATCCTTGGGGTGCTTTGGCTCTACTGCAATAGTGACAACAGGCTCTGAGACATATTTGATGGATTCAAATGCAACTGATCCCTTGACGGTAGAAAGGGTTTCGCCTGCAACTGCATAGTCCAGTCCAAGCAGCGCAGGAATGTTACCTGCCGGCAGAAAGCTCACAATCTCCCGTGTGTTACCCATGTAAATGTTGACAGATTGGACCCTGCCTGCCCTCTTTGCGTCTATAAGATAGACTTCGTCACCGTCCTTGATAGTGCCAGAGTAAAGCCTCCCAGTAGCAACCCTGCCAGCTTGCGGGTCGACATTAATCGTAGTCACCATCATGAGCGCAGGTCCCTTTTCGTTACACTCTACTAGGGCCTTGCCAATGTCAGAGTTGAGCTCGCCAGGCCAAATCTTAGGGATTCTGTATCTTTGCGCAACATGAGGCGGCGGGTGATGCTCTACAACCATTCCAAGTACTGCGTCTGATAATAGAGCTCTTTCTGCAAGTGCCTTGATGGTATTTGGATCATCGCTAGTGTAGGCGTCATAAACATCCTTGAACTTGATACCTTTCTTTTGGGCCATCTTGAAGTTAAATCCCCATCTGTCCTTAGCAGAGCCAAAGGCTACGGTGTTGCCTTGAATACTTACCTTCCACTTTTCCTTGATTTCCGGCTCAGCGTAAATGTCAATCAGCTGGTTAAAGTGGTTGATGATATTGATCAGCCACCTTTGCATCTCGTCAGGATTCAGCTTTAACTCCTTGACGAGTCGGTCTATCTTGTTAATGTAAAGCACAGGCCGTACGCGCTCTTCTAGGGCTTGCCTTGTAACTGTCTCTGTCTGAGTCATAATGCCTTCTACGGAATCGGAAACAACGACTACGCCATCAATCGCACGAAGTGCACGGGTTACCCTGCCAGTAAAGTCTATGTGACCCGGCGTATCTATCATGTTAATAACATATTCTTTACCTTCAGTTTCGTAAAATAGCGTAACGTTTGCTCCTCTGATTGTCATTTGGCGGTTCTGCTCAAGCTTCATAGAATCAAGCGCCAGAGCCTGACCTGCCACAGAAGGAGAAATGATGCCCGATGCTGCCAGCAGGCTATCACTCATGGTTGTCTTACCGTGGTCAACGTGGGCAATGACGCCAAAGTTGCGTATCTGATCCTTATTACCTATTATTCTCAAAATGTCTTGAGTTGACTTAAACTTTGGCATATGATCAAACCAAAAAAGTTTGGCGCAGGATTATTAAATGTTGTTCTAGCCAAGATACAAAAACGGAATTCCACGGTTTAATAGTAACAGAAGAGACAAAGAAATGATAAAAATGGTGGATATAACTCTTGGCCATACACCAGATGCAGATGACGCTTTCATGTTCTATGCACTTGTGTCCGGTAAGCTTGAATCCATCTTTGTAATTAAGCATTTCATACAGGATATTGAAACATTGAACCGACGTGCTTTGAAACATGAACTAGACGTGACAGCGATATCAGCTCACGCCTACGCCCATCTAAAGGATTATGTCATACTAAAGAGTGGAGGCAGCTTCGGGCTCAAATATGGTCCAATTGTCATAACAAGAAAAGAAAACATGATGATGACGACGACGACCTCTCCAGCTCAATTGGAAAATGCAACAATCGCAATTCCTGGCAAACTCACATCAGCCAATCTGCTCTTGAAATTGGCAGTTGGCAAGTTCAAAGAAAAAGTAGTATCATTTGAGAGAATACCGGATGCCGTAGCCAGAGGAAATGTAGATGCCGGTCTTGTCATACATGAAGCCCAGATAGCATATGACAAGACCAAATTTGCCAGTGCCCTAGACCTTGGCCGATGGTGGTCCGATAATACTAGCAACCTGCCTGTCCCGCTTGGCATCAATGTTGCAAGCACTCGTACTATGAGCATAGATAAAATAAAGGAATTCAGCAACCTGTTTACAAAATCTATCAAGTACGGCCTTGAGAATGCTGACGCTGCGCTTGATTATGCAATGCAGTTTGGCAGAGGACAGCCAAAGGAGACAGTAAGAAGATTTGTCAAGATGTATGTTAACAACTTAACGCTAGATATGGGACATGAAGGGAAGAAAGCGCTTGAGAGAATGTTTGAAATGGCAAAGGCTCAAAAAATGCTAGAATCAGATATCGAGATCGTAGTTATATAATGTATACCATACCTCTGCAACCGAAGCTGCCGTGAGCAGACTTTTTGTTTACGTTGGGATATATTTTGTTGCTGTTACATTATCTATTCCTTTTAGCAGGTGAATGATTGGAGTACATTTCGTTATTTACTCCTCTCTGTCTATCTGTTAAGGTGCATCTCTCAAGAGTAAGGGTTGAAATGGGGCCAAGGTCTGGGATAGTTCGCATGACCTTAAAGCCATATTGTCGTAGTAAACTGCGTGATTAGAAAATCCATTTTAATGTGGATTATCTCAAGAATCGCTAATCCGTTATTAAAGGAGTATTCAATCCCAGAAGAAGGTGTCAATAAGATTAATTTTTTTATTAGTAATAGTGTGCCAAAAACAATTTTAGTATGTTCTTTGCAGGAATTGTATAGGTCGTATATATATATATGTCAAACCAACGCTTGCCGAACGAAGAAGACATACAAAGAGTTACTGATACCGAGGAATCAGTTGATCTCCACACCGATCCAGGATTGCAAGAAGAAGAAGCTCCAACTAGCAGTACCTTACCGGCAAATGAGGAAGAAGAAAAAGAAGAGGAAAATGCGGAGAATGTAGTAGTGGTAGCCTCAAGTAGCGAACCAAATGGAGAAGGATCGTCCTCATCTTCTTCAAATATAGATCAAGAAACAGAAGAAGAATCTGTTGTAGAGGAGAGTAAACTAAGTGACAAAGAACAACAGATTACAGAACAAGATACAGCAGCCAAACAAGAACAAGGACAACAACAACAACAAGTAGTCCCCACAATGTCTCCTGAGCAGGTATTGTTATTGCAGGTGCTTAGGAGAGCTAAACGTCAGCAAGATCTAATCATAGAAGTACAAAAGAATTTGAAGTCATTAACGAATATCCAAAAGGGTATAGAAAAAACCACAGATCAAGTAAAGCAGCTACAATCTATAGTTAAAGATTCTCAAAAACAGATTATACAGATGCAGCGCCAGATCTCAGCAGTAGAACGAGCACAGGAAAAAGAATTTTCAAAGCTGAGAACCCAGAAACGAGGAGGAGGA
>DATMWK010000064.1:0-4412 GCA_035562555.1 Nitrososphaera sp.
TGACAGTTGCAGCTATTGTTACTCCACGCGGACGGAATTTAGATGCACTTTGCATTAGCTTTCTGTCACCACCACTGTGCCCACCATGCCCGGATGTGGACTGCAAAAGTACGGGTACTCGCCTGCCTTGTCAAAGGTGTAGCTAAATGATTGTCCCTTTCCCATCACGCCGGAATCGAAAGTGCCATCCTTTGAAGTTACACTATGTCTGCCAGAGTCATCATTTATCCATGTCACAGTTTCGCCGACCTTGACCTCTACAGGGTTCGGGCTGAACGAGTTGCTTCCAGAGTTAGCGACTATTTTCACTACTTTTGAATTGTCGGGAATAAGGGTAGCAGGCTCTTGTCCATTTCCAGATCCCTCAACTCCCATATTCATGTTGCCTGATAGAACGTACGTAGCCATGATGGTACCAGCTATTACAACCGATGCGATCACTACGGCATTTTTCTTGACCATGGTAAGAGTAATCTGATTTTTTGTTTTAACCCTTGTTTACCCATCCTACGTAGTTTAGTTACGTGCATACTTAATAGACAGCAGATATGAACAAATAAAGGGCTGTGTTAGCCTTGCATCAAAATGCCTACGGCAATTGAGTCAAATTGGTACATGCACACCGAGATAGAATTTACATGAGAATGGACATCATATTGCAACTAAGCGGGCATGGGGAGCTCAACCAAAGCCAGCTCATGAGCTACTGCCGCCTGAACAATGTCCAACACAAGCCCATAATCGACGAGCTGGTGGAAAAGGGACTGATAATGAGGTTTGAAGAGCCGTGGGGAGAGCAGAATAAGATAATCAAGTACAGGGTTTCAGAAAAGGGGAGAGAGATTGCGAAGAAAATATTCGAACCTTATGAACTCCTATTTCCAAGGAGCGAAGAAAAGAAATGAAAGCAGGTAACATAGTCACCGTCCTCTTTATACCTGAGAGAAGCGGAGGGTCGATTGATGAGTGACATGACCGATGGCGATAGCAGCAAGAAGGGGACGGCGCACGAGAACTTGCCTGAGATGATAGACAATGTCATTCGGCAGCTGGATTTTAACAGGAAGATAATAATCATAATGGTCCTCTCATTTGTCATCATCGTGCCGATAATAGCGTATATCGGCTTGCTGTCACAATCAACTGTCGGTGTTGGGGTATACATCCCAATCATAGGAGGCGCAGTTTTTCTAGCGTGGCTTGGCGTAGGTATCAGGCAGTGGATAGTCTTTTCAAAGTGGTTACGAAAATTCCGGCTGTACAAGGAAAGGCAGAAAGAGCTTGAAGACCTTCTTGATTTTGAGAAAAGCGATGAAGGAAAGAAAAGTCCCAATTAATGCCAAAGTACGGGGAAGAAAGAGCCGTTTACGGGTTGCCTTTGGATATCTTTGAATGTAAGGATATAAAGTGCAGCATTATCAAGTAGCCCGTGCAGGCTCGAACAACTCGATCGGATTGCCGTCAGGATCTTCCACCTGAATCTGTCTGCCACCGGGACCGACTTGCATCTCATTTCTAAAGTGCACTCCTTGCTTCTTGAGGTCAGCAATGCGTGCTGGCAAATCTTGCACTAGAAGGACTATGCGGTTCCATCCGCCTGGCTCTTGCTGACGACCATCGGGCATTGGTTGAGAACCCGATGCCCCGGGACCGCTGAGGATCAGTTTGAGATTGCCAATTGAAACCTGACCAAAAGCGGGCAAGTTTTGCTGATCCAGATTGAAACCAAGCGTCTGCGTGTAGAATGCAATCTAGCCCTGAACATCTTTGACCTGATACCGAACGCCCCAAAGGCCTAGTACGAAGCCTTGTGTTTTCGTTGATGAACCCATCGTGCTTTGCTTGTCCTGCATGGAAAATGATTCTCCTTGTGTACACATAAACCTTTCTTGATCTCATGTTGACTAGACGCGGGGAGCGGTTTTTCTGCTTATAATATTACTCCTAGTCTGACTGCCTCTCGTTATACAACAAAATACCAGTTTAATTCATCATAAATCTTGCATTTCAGTAATTAAATCATACTCTATCAAGCGCACAAGCTCATTTAGCTTGGCAACGCGCTCGCCTCCCAATACGCCTGATTTTAACATCCTAGAGTTTGTGGCAATGGCTATGTGTGAAATGTGTGAGTCAGTCGACTCACCTGACCTGTGTGATGTTATTATCTTGATGTTGTTCTTGTTACATTCTTTAGCAAAGTCTAGTGCCTCATACAGGCTGCCTGCCTGATTGACCTTTAGTATTGCACCGCTGCATGCCCCATACCTGACTGCTTCCCTTATCCTGCCGGCGTTTGTTACGAGCATGTCGTCTCCTGTAACCAGCGTCTGAGGATTTTTTTTATTCAAAACTGCCATACTTTCAAAATCGCCCTCATGCATGGGATCTTCCGCATAAATTAGCTTATAGTCGTGTATAAGCCTGTTTGCAAACTCAATTTGCTCGCCGGTATCCCGTTTGATGCCTTGCCGTGTATAGTCGTACAGCTGCTTTTCTTCATTCCAGAATGACGAGCTAGCAAAGTCAATGCCTATTGCCATGTCTTTGCCCAGTGTGTAACCGCAATTATTTACCGCCTTTTCTATGATTTCAAGGGCCTGGTCATTGTTTACATTTGGAGCCCAGGCTCCCTCGTCGCCTTTGCCGTAGGTAAAGCGTTTGTCTATAGATTCTATCACTTTGCGTGTCTCATGGTGAAGCTTGAAATTCATCTCAAGCGCATCAATGATGTTATCCGCGCCAACTGGGCAGGCAAGGATTTCTTGGATGTCTGGAGTACCCGGTCCAGCATGTGCACCACCGCCTAAGATATTGCCAAGCGGAAACGGGAACCTGTACGGCTTGTTTTGTTTTAACAATTTGAAAAGCGGAATGCCAAGAGAATTGGCAGCCGAGTCGACAGCTGCAATGCTGAGTGCATAGGCCACCGACCCGCCGATCTTACTATAGTTGTCAGTCTTGTCTATTGACTTTAACGCATCATATACTGCCAGCAGGTCCTCTGCCTGCAAACCTACAAACCTATTGATATTGGCATTTAGCATGGATAGGGCTTCTTCTGGCTTGTTTTCTGGAAAGCTCTGTGCCTCGAACTTGCCTACAGATGCTCCAGACGGTGAGCACGCCCTTCCGATAGATTTGCCGTCAGTTACAACGTCAATTTCAATACTCTTGCTTCCTCGGCTGTTGAAAACTATTCTGCCGCGAACTGATGAGATAGAAGGCATAATAGTTTTTCAATATTGAGATAATTTATTATTATTCGTTTGAGATTATATATTATTCTATGTCAGACTGGATCTCGAACATACGCCTTCTGAGCGCTTCATAATAGGGAATAATCTGGTAAATAGTGTCGACATTAGAAATGAACATTCTTCTGCAACAGTAGCGTTTCACTCCCAGTGAGTCCATCACCTTTGCTGGATCCTCGCCAGTCTTGACACGGTTTGAATATTCTGCATGCTTGTCTGCAATGAGTCCCCCGCATGTAAAACATCTTACTGGAATGAGCATCTCTTGTACTTCTGTCAGTGATTTTAAGCATTATAAAAACCATTACCGTTTACACAAGTGTTAGAGATTCTCTAGTGGTGTAGAGATGTCTCTGCTGCCTGGTTTATCTTCCACGGGGACTTATTTTGGGCATCTAACTGATATTTGTATTTTTCTTTTGGGTTATGCATTTACTTTGGTCTGGAACTTATGCTGGATCCAAAATCAATTCTGCAAGAATTCTTTTATGAAATTTTTGGTTGAACTCTAGATGGGCAAACTAAACAAACAAAAAGAAAAGATAGATGATGTTATTCGGCCAGCTACATAGAAATCGATCCGAAAAGTCTATGCTTGCTCGCTGCTCTTTGCTGCACACTCGTTAATTAGTACCTACGTTCCTGCTAATGGTATTGAATTGATAGTGCTGCTGCCTTTACATGATGGACAGACTTTGCCTAACCTTCGACCCAAAAGTGATGCACACCAAAAGCAGTGGCTACATAGAGCAAATTGAACTTGCTTTGAGATCTTGCCAGCATTTGTTGTTGGACCTTGATCTGCTATTATGGTTGTTGTAGTTGTCATTGTTTTCAATTACACCTCGCCTAAATTTCACAAACTTGTGTTTAGTGATTATAGACAGTCGTATTCATTCAAAGAAAATAATAAATATATATTTATACCTTTCCAGAAGTTGCTCTCAGACATCAATCTCGGCTACCTGTTCATGTAGCCAAACTAAAGTATCGAACATCAAAATGCTACGTTGTGTATCAAGAATTCAAGTTTTGGCACTATTGAGAAGGAGTATGGATTTTGTTCTATTTTCCGGAGCATGATATTTTTGTGGGTGAAAGGCACATAGCAAGAGCAAAAGCCACATAGAAAAACACTCATATCGAGCCTGCCAA
>DATMWK010000065.1:0-19363 GCA_035562555.1 Nitrososphaera sp.
CCAGTACTGCTGCCCGTCATTCCCATACGTCGCATCTGCCACCTGCGCATGTAGTAATTCATGGCTAGAAACACTCCAATTATAGTGACAAGAGAGAGTGGAAATGGCAAAAGGAAGGATAATGCCAGGCTTATAGCAAGGGATATTGCTACCCATATCATCTGGGTCTGCAGGAATCTTTTTGTGTCAGGATCCATTATTGATTATATACACCCTTCTTCTCCTAAGGGAGACTTTGGTATTACATGCGTAAAAATCTTGTGTAACATTGGTGTGATTGATGCTAGTCTTCTATAGGTTCATCTTGTTATCGTTAAGATCTCATCCCATTACATTCAAACTGCAGGGCTCAAATTCCGAAGGTGGCGTTTCGCAGAACTCTTTTTAGCTTCTCGTTATATTCAAAAAGACTAGCGAAGAATCCACTTTTTGAAGTGATATCACTTCACGGCACGACTGGCCCAGACTCTAACCATTAAAGCTCACCTGCTAACTTGTTCTATATCTTTAACAATTATTATAATGAGAAAAGACTCAGTGACATGAAGTATCCCTTTGAATTATACTATGTTGACTAAAGCCTTGCCGGCAAAATGATGATAGTTGAAATAGAAGTATTGAAAAAATAAAAACTAGATTAAGTTATGTTAGAAAACTATTACTACTCAAGCATTAATGAGCTAGCCAAACATATCTGGGCGAAAAAAGTTTCCCCTCTAGAAGTCGTACATGCTTGCCTGAAGCGTATTAAGGAGTTTGAACCAAAACTCAATGCGTTCATTACCGTTTTAGCAGATCAAGCCCTCGAGCAAGCAAAAGATACCGAGGCAGAGATACAAGCCGGTAAGTGGCGCGGCCCGCTGCATGGTATCCCGATAGGCATCAAAGACTTCTATGATACGGCGGGCATCAAAACGACCGCCGCCTTCGAGCGTTTTAAAGATCGCGTACCAACAAAAGACGCTGTAGGCGTAGCCAAACTAAAGGAGGCAGGGGCGATCATTATTGGAAAAACGAACATGCACCAGCTTGGCATGGGTACAACTGGACTTGATAGCTATTTTGGGCCAATACATAACCCATGGAACGCTGAGTATATTCCGGGTGGTTCGTCAGCAGGATCAGCCGCAGCAGTTGCGAGCGGCATGTGCTACGCCACGTTCGATACCGACGCGATCGGTTCTTGCCGCTTGCCAGCTGCTTGCTGTGGTGTAGTCGGTTTTAAGGGCACCTACGGCCTTATCAGCCCTAAAGGCATTCTTGAGGGCGAGGAGGCACCTGATGAGATGATCCTATGGTTAAGTCACTCAGCCATTACCACAAGAAGCGTCGAAGACACAGCCCTTATACTTGATGTACTGGCAGAGAAAAAGGGACAGGCAAACGCAGCCGACTTTTTCGGCAGGCTAGCAAGAGATAAGAAATTACGCATTGGCGTAGCTAACAACTTCAGGGCTGACCAAGAGGTTTGGGTCGCTTTTGAAAGAGCTATCGAGACAATCCGAGGTCTCGGCTACACCACGAGTAGCGTGGCTGCTCCCTTTGGTGACCCTACTGGCGGCATAGGCAGCATCGAAGCCGACCGAAAGGCCATTTCTGGTCAGGCTTTTAAAGACATTGACATTTTACTACTGCCAACCACTGCAACAACTGTTCCAACGATCAAGGATGCGGGAACTAATCAGCAAGCACTTTCGCCCGAAAATACGGTCTTTGCCAACTACTACGGCATACCAGCAATAAGCATTCTGTGTGGCTTTGATAAACATGGTCTTCCGTTGGGCTTCCAGATTGTCGGTAAGCCCTGGGATGAAGATGCCGTTCTTCGACTAGCACATCATTACCAAATATCAACTGAATATAGTAAGAAGCATCCGATTAAGTAAATCCATTATTCCCCATAACGATTCGACTGCTCGGCGTCTAGAGCTTCCTGCAGGATGAATTCCTTTGAGATTCAGGGTTATTAGGTAACAAACTAAAAGTCGGAAAAGAGTTTTGGATTGGGATTCAAATGAATTTTATCCAAATCCCGACGGACCCGCTCCTTTATCAGTTCCTTTAGAAGGGATTCTAGACATATTATGTGAAAATTAGCTTTAACCCTAGTTGCACATAGGAGAAAGATATACTCAGGGAGATATGCCAGAGATGATGATATTCTGAAAGAACAGTATGAGTCGACAATGCACAACTTGTAGCTCAAAGGATAGCATAGGTCGGAGAACCCCACTTCAAAAAAAAGAAAAAAATAAACTATTTGGATGATAACTCCTTTATTCTTTCTTCTACCCCTTTGACTTCTTTCTCAAGGTCTTCCTTGTATTCTTTTAGCATAGCCAGTTTTTCTTCCTTCGTTAGGAAGCTTCTTACTCCATAACCCCAGCCGCCACCGCAACCATATTGCATTCCTTTCACCTCCTTTTGATATCGTATATGCGATATATGGCCACTACACTATTTATTTATATCGGACATGCGATACATCGTAGGTATGCGACGGTTCAGATCTGATTGTTGCGATATGAGAGGTATGCTGGGATTCTTGATCCTCTTCTTGCTCTCAAAGGAGCCCATGCACGGTCAGGCTCTCGCGGACGAGATTGCAAAGAGAAAAGGAGAGAAACCAAGCCCAGGAACAATATATCCTGCACTAAAGAACCTGCGCGAAGCTGGATTTATCAAAGAAGAAGATAAGGATGGCAAGACGATTGTCTATAGCCTGACTCCAAGGGGAGAAGGTGCTCTCAAGATAGCTAAAAGGAGGTTTACAAGAACCTTTCTTGGAGTCTTTTCATGAATTGAAAGAGTAATCCAAGATAGATAGTTCTCAGTCTTTCAATACCTGCACACCTTCTTTCTTGCTTTGTTCCATTGAACTACAAAAAGCCTTGATATTCATTTACAAAATCCGGGACCTCTTTCGCTTAAACTACTGTTGAAGTCAAGTCATTCTATATTGTCCCAAAAGGTCAATTGTGTTAGTATTTCGCTCGTAGGTTTCCTAAAGAAAAAGAGAAGAAAGTAATCTGTTCTTAGATATGGCCATGACATACGATAATAATCATGATTTTAAAAGTTCTTTAGCGCACATCTCTGGACCTATAGAAACGATAATGATAATGCTGCAAGATGCTGTTTGAATTCAAATGAATTTTTATCCAAATCCCGACGGACCCGCTATGATATCTCACTCCTAAAATAGAATTCTTGCGAATAAAGGAGTGTGGAATAGAGAGATGCGAGAAGAAACACACAATGGATCCTTGGTCAATGTTCCTTTACTGAATGAAGCTTCAATGACGAGGGAGGATGGCTAGCCAACATAGCCAGTATACGAACTACTGCTCTGTCATACTTCAATAATCATCATCATTGTCTGTTGTTGGCAAATCATAAGCGCTAAGTACTATTTTATGTCAGGCTCTCTTTGGCTCATAGTGAAGCAAGACTATTCCGCAGTCAAATGCTATTGATTTAACCAGAGTGAATTTTTGCATCTCGTTTAAGTCCTTGAATATTGTCATCCCGTTTCCAATTGCAGCAGGGTTGACAAACAAATGGAATTCGTCAATTAGTCCTGCTTTAATCAATGAGGAATCAAACGAGGCCCCACCATAAACGATGATGTCCTTTCCCTCTTGTCTCTTTAGCTTATTGATTTCGTCTGTAAGGTCGCCTGTTGCAATGTCCGTATTTACCCACTTTGATTTGTTCAGTGTTTTGGTGAAAACAACTTTTGGAGTTTCTATCATTTTCTTAGCAAACGCATAGTCAGGATGATCGGGTTTGGCCATCGCATCTGACCAATATGAAATAAAACCCTCTGTCATTTTTCTTCCGAGAAGAATGCTGTCAACAGACTCCGTTAATTCGTTTACATATTCTTTGAGCTTGTCATCCCAGTTCCAGACTAGCCAGTCCATTTCACCGTTAGGCCCTGCAATGTAGCCGTCTGTGGACATTTGCACCTGTAGTTTTAATTTTCTCAAGGTCGTTATGTTGTTTGCCATTTGTGTTCACCTTCAATCTTTTTCCAGGAGCTTCTTATCCTGATTCATAAGCCTCCTTTAATTTCGCAATATCCAATTTTTTCATTTGAAGAAAGGCTTCTGTCACCCGTGCAATTTTCTTCGTGTCATTATCATCGTTGAGCATCTTGTCCATAAGATTGGGAACTATCTGCCACGGGAGGCCATACTTGTCTTTGAGCCAACCACACTGCTCCGCCTCCGGATACGCTGAGAGCTTCTCCCAGTAGTAGTCAATTTCTTTCTGAGTCTCACAGTGCACTATAAATGAAATCGCTTCATTGAATGCAAAGTTGTGTTCACGTGCACTGTCCATGGCAGCAAACTCTTGGCCTTCGAGCATGAATGAGGCATGCTTTACAGTTCCTTCCTTGTCTGGTTCTTCACCTTTGCTGTAGCGGAGGATATCGCCAACTCTTGCATCCTCAAATACAGATGCGTAAAAATTGATCGCTTCTTCTGCTTTACCGTATTGCTTTCCGACAAACATGAGCGTCGGAATGATTCTATGTTTTGTCTTGCGTTCGCCCATGTATATCACTTGCCATGAAAGACCATACTTATCCTGCACCCATCCGTACTTCTCACTGAACGGATACTCGCCAAGCTCCATAAGCGTCGTGCCTCCTCCTTCAGTCAGTTTCTTCCACAATTCGTCAACTTCTTCCTTCGTGGGGCAGACGACAAGAAATGATATAGATGGATTGAATTTGAAGAGGGGGCCTGCGCTGATGAGCGTGAATTCCTGACCTAGAAGCTCAACTGTGAAAATCTCAACCGTTCCGGAGGGGGTGTTGTGAAGCGTTGTCATGTTTTTGATTTTTGAATCTTTAAAAATAGAGATGTAAAATCTAGCTGCTTCTTTGGCATTGTTATCGTACCACAGATGCGGGGTGATTTTTTGCGTAATTGTCTTGCTCATAAAAGCCCTATAGCAAATAACATAAAAGGCCTTACTCCCCAAGGGGAGGCTTATTAATTAGAAAGAGTCACCGATGATATATTTGCCGAAGCAGAAGCGAAACAAGATGGAGATATACAACGATATCCTCAGCTCAATCAAGGTGGAATTGACAAACGGTGAGGCGAAACCTACGAGGGTGCAGTCACTTAGCAACCTCGCCTACGATAAACTCGTCAGGTATCTAAGTGAACTAGAGAGCAGGAAAATGATCGTTCAAAATCCGCTTAGGATAACCGATAAAGGCTATGACTTTTTGCAGGATTATGATCGGATCAGGGACTTCATCACTGCAATGAACATGAAATATTTCAATTTTCTGGGGAGGGAGATTTATGAACACTGAAGGAACAAGTTACCGACCAATAAAGTTCCTTGACAAAATGGAGGGAAATAATCACATAGTCCTCCTGTACGACAACGAGAAGTATGCAGATTTGGTCATAGCTCAGTATCTTTTAAATGGTTTGCAAAAAGGAGAGTCTTGCATTTTCTTTACCTCTGACGAGCCTGAAACAATTGAAGAAAGATTGTTTGCCAGAGGAATTGACGTTAATTCATACAAGGGGACAAACTCTCTGCGTATCTTTTGCATTGAAAGATCCGACACAAATAAACTTGATGCACTTGGCACACTCAAAAGAATAAGAGAAGAAGCCACCAGAGGCATGAAACCTCCATACAGATTTGTTGGCAGGACGATAAGGAACACAAGAACAATAGAAGGAATGAATTTGGGGTTGGTCGTGGAAAAAACAGGCCACGAGCATTTTGAGGAATTTGACAATTCGCAGTTGTGCTACTATGACATTTCTGGGATAGAGCATTCCAAGAGGGATGAATGGATCAGAGGGCTTTTAAAAACTCACCACTATGTAATTTATGCATCAGAACCTGACAAAGCTGTAGCATTTGAAACCATGCTACTTGAACCTGAAGAGGAGTAGTATTAGCATGACTTTTAAGCTATTGCAGGAAGAGTTTTCAAGATATATATTTTTGACCATGAAACCGTCTCATAGCAACCCGAAGAAACCAAGCTCCATTACGATTATAGATGATAATCTTTAAGCTTGGTTAGTGGAACCCGATTATATGCAGGAATCCAATCCCGACGAGCGCACTGCCAACTACAATGTGCATGAATTATCAAGGTTTTATGCAACTTCTTGAGTACAAAGTTCCAAGAACGGATCATGAAATATAAAAAAATGTTCCTAATAGTGGCATGCTCAAATTCCACAAACCACCTGCTGAATGTGACCTAAAAATATTAAATCCCTGTCAGGGACAGGGATTGAAAATAAACTAATTGCCTAAAACCTTAGTTGCTCTTTATCCAGGTAATCTGTATATAGTAAAACGGCCTATGAATAGGCTAAGAATGTCAAAAGGAGAAGAACAAGGGTTCCAAAGGGCAGCTAACAAGAAAGACCTCAAAGAAGGCGGTATGCTAGGAGTAGAGTTAGAAGGAAACAATATTGTACTAGCAATGGTAAATGGACAGGTCTTTGCTATAGATGCTGTATGCTCTCATCAAGATGGACCTCTTGAAGAGGGTACGCTTAAAGGTTTCAACTTAACCTGTCCATGGCACTATGCCGTATTTGATGTTCGCAACGGTAAGGTATCAGATAGGACTGTTTGGGCAAAAAATCAGACTTCATATCCAGTTAATGTTGACCAGAGCACAGGAGATATTTTGATAAATGTAGGCGCAGGAACAAGGCAGAAGGGCGGTAAAGAAGCGACTGATAATGAATGATATTAAATAAACTATCATCCGAAAGATATCTCCACTACCTCCACCATCTCCATGAGTGCAAATCGAACTCAAAATGAAGGGGAAAGTGGTGGAGGTAATATCTCCACTGCCCACAAATATTTCCATCGCAAGACTCTAAATCTAGGGTCAAATCCCAATTGTGCTATAGGCGAGACAATTATACTTGACATATCATTGGTAGCTAATCAATGCAGGACAAACAGACTTTTGTCAGCATCGAGAGAAGTTTCTTGAAGCGATGTCACTGCTAGTCCCGATGGGCCCACTACTATATTGCTTCTTTATTGGAGTTCAAAACCATAAAAAGGAATAGACAAAACAAGAAATTGGAAACTGAGATTCGGGCAACCGACCCCCATCAGGATTTTTGTTTGTTACCAATAGCCCTGTAACTAGGGAGCGGTATTCTACAAGGCTATGTGCATTTTTTGTCCATATTGGTATTAAAGGCCCTACAATGCAGGGAGCGGGACAGAAGGTTTGTTGAAAGAAAAAGAAAAGGCGGTAACGCCATTTGAACTTATTATTAATTATTTACAAAATGAAGATATTCAAAAAATCCTTGGGTGCAATGAGAAAACAGCATTTGACCACAGAGAAACTTTGTATAATATGATCTATAGTTGTTCGGTCGCTAAATGACAACTAAATAGATAATATAAATAATTTGAGACTATATGTCCATATTATACTGATGAATAAACCTTTGCAAAATCTATTGCATTCTTCTTTTTTTTCAATCTTCGTTGTTGTATAGCTTCCCATTTTAGCGTGTATGTTTGAGTGACATCTTCTACCTTATCTGCAGTAAAGGCCAACACATATTCGTATTTCTTTGCCCAATTTTCTTCGTAATGGTAAGGGTGATTTAGTGATATTGGATAATCCAGAGTAGAATCTACATGTACCCATTGTGCACCTTCTGGATATGATAGCATAGCCTCATTCCAGCAATGGTCAAGGAAGTCATGTACAATTCTTGTTTTTATTCCTAAACTACTTAACATAGCTCCAAAAAGCATAGACCATTCGCTACATCTTCCGGTTTTGGTTTCTGCGATCTTTAGAATTTCGCCATATCTAGGAAAAGCATATTCATATTTGCAGCTGTTGCATATAAAGAGTTCCAATTTGTGCATCTTCCATGAGTTTCCTATTATTATTTTTTTAACTTGCATTATTGGTGGTGCTGGTGCTGGTGCTGCTATCGACCTATTATTACTACTGCCCTCGATAACATTACTCTGACCATAACTTCTGTTAACGCACATTTCACAAAGAGGATCTTTTGGAGTCCATTTCATAAAGTCATTTTTGAACCATCTGAATAAAGGTACAATATTCCAGTCATCCTTTGTTGTTTGCAAAACAATATCTTGCGGTATTAATGATCTAACTATTCTCAGAATCTCAGGGTTTCTATACTGTTCTGTGACTTTTTTATAAAGCAAAAAAGTGTCTTTCAATGGATCAGAAGAAGATAGGCCAAATAGAGAGCTGCACCAACCTAGCACGACATTCTCCTCTATATACTATGAAAGAGCTACTTAATATGCAATAGCTGAAGTTCAATTATTATTCTTTGCAAAGGAAACATATTTCATACCGCTTTTGCAATTACCTGACTTAACATTATAACATATGCAACCGGATTCGATTCTGGGATTATGGAACGAAACTGGATACCGCATATTTGATCCTTCGCTAGTTGGCATTAATGTGTTATATGGTACATAGACTATGGATTCAGAATCGGAACGATTATTATTATTATTATCTGATAGGCCATACATAAGCTGCGATATTTGCACATGATATCTTATTTGGTATGGAAAGTTACCAATTTTATTCCACCATTCTATTCCAGTAAATTGGTTTGATGCGTCAAAAGCAAATGATAATTCCCTTCCGATGTTCAAATGTAGATCAAATCTTTCTATTTGCTTTGTATTTCTATCCTGTAGAAGATAACTAATACAATCTTTTTGTGAATTCATGATTATTTGACGAAGGTACGAGTGGCCAAGTATGGGTAATACTTCTTTGAATCTATATCTATTTACACCATTAAATATAGCTTCAAAGTAATTCTGGTTATCAAACTGGCAGATAAGGTTTAGTTCAATTGCAATATTCTGCTGCTTATTGAATAATTCAAGTAAATAAAGCATCCATGATTTCTCCGGTATTTGGTTGCCTATGTCCTCAATTAATGCTATAACATCAGTTACAGCAATAGCTCTTCTTGGAAATGCAGGTTTGTTGCTGCTACCATCGAGAATGCCACAAAACGAACCTACCCAGAAATGCAATATAGTATAAAGTTATGACTATGAGGATATATTTATTCTGTATATTTAGCACCATAAATGTAGTCATACGACAGTAGCGCTTAATTCTCTAATACAGGATGTGTATAACAAATATTGGCAAATACCTACCTACTCTATTTCGAATGACCTACTAGTTTTATAATAAAAGGACAATCTATTTTTCGAAGGTTCTTATTATGAATTCCTCTGGACGTGTGTGGTAGCATCAACTATCTTCTGAAGCTTATAATGCAATTTGATAGGTTATTGCAACAATATACATAGATAAATAGCAATTTGTAATATCAATAAATGATGATATATGAGTGAATTTGCATACTTTCGTTTTACGGCCAATAATATGCTAACTGTTGAAGAGCAGCAACACAAGGACGAGATCATTTCACTTACTGAGCAGGTACTTGATGCCAAAGGTATAGAATGTGATTCTAAAATATCTAAAATATCTGAAGAACAATTGAGGGATATACTTGAGGGAGTTAGAAGGCTTCGAAAGAGGAAGAACAAGAAGAAGATTGAAGAAGATGGTGGAGATAGACAAAAAGAAGAGCTTGATGTTGTTCCTATAGAGTAGTGTTACCATTGACTAAAAGAGTAAAATCCTAAAGCGCCGCCTGATTTAACAAGTCTATTTCCAAAGGTTCTTCTCTTGGAATCCTCTGGCCCTATAGCACAGAAACCTTTTTAGCTATCCGTTATATTCAAAAATACTAGCAAAGAATACGCTTTTTGAAGTGATATCACTTCACGGCGCGACGGGCCCGCTAATCATATGAGTTCTAATATCAGAGTTGTAATCTACAATGCATTAGACGGAAAAACAGATATCTTTTGTACAGTTGCCGTAGTCCCATTCATAGGATCGCTCTTTGCTAGTCTCGTCTTAGCGCAACTATTGGCGACAGCTTGGATGCCTTCCAGGCTGGGTAAAGGCCCGCTGCAACGCTCAATCCCAACGATATTGCCCAGACTCTGGCAAGGTCGCTTAAGGGATAATGTGGCGTCACTTCAGATGATGGAAGGAGGTTTGAAGCAAAAAGAGACAAAACACCATAGCCTCCAAGCACGCCTACTACAAGTCCTATACTTGCGCCAATAATTCCAATTATGGCTGCCTCTGCAAGAAAAAGGGCAAGTACATTTCTATCTCTTGCACCAATAGCCTTCATGACACCTATTTCCCGAGTTCTCTCAGTGACCGATGTATACATGGTAGTAACTATTCCCACAGAGCCAACTAAGAGGGCTACCAGAGCAATGCTTGAAATGACGCTGCCAAAGCCGGCAGTAAACTCGCCAATTGATTGAAGTATCGCCTTTGAAGTTGTTATCCCTATGTCGGATCCGTAGAGGTTTCGTATCTCTTTTTCAACCTGTGTGACATGGTCCGTGCTTTCTGCTGCTACAAAGAGCGAATCGTACCTGCCAGATTTTTGAAGGAGCTTGTTGCCTGCATCAAGATTAAATACGACTGCTCTGTCAATCGTCGGGTTTCCCACGGGCTTCATTATGCCAGCCACAGTGAATACTTCTGACTGGGATTGCCGGGATGCAGTAGCAAGATCGATGTAAGTGTAGGTGACGTTTACTTGCTGGCCTATCATTATTGCCGCAGTGGAACCATCGTTGTCGTCGGCGGCGGCGGCTGCTTCTGGTGGCTCTCCCCGCAGGTTGTTGGCAATCAAGGACGGAAGATATATTGCTGATTCATCTATTGGATTCATAGTCGATCCTTCCCTAAATTCTAGAGCGGGGGCAATGATCTTAAGGCTTTCAGGCTGGACCGATAGCACGCTTGCGCTCTGGGATCTGTTCTCTACAGCAATTGTGATTCTTGCCTGGTACGAAGGGATAACGGCGCTGACATGAGCCAGTGACTCTAGTCTGCCCACTACAGTTTGATCAAGGGTTATCGCAGGAACTGGAATTAGGCCTTGACTAAGGAATGAAGGCGGACCGCCGTTATCGGCGCCGTCTCCGCGTCTGGGACCATCTGTAGGAATGCTTGTGATAAACAGTATATTTGGAGCGAGCCTGTTGAAAACATCTGTTGCAAACTGACCAAGCCCTGCCACAATACCGTTGAGCGTTACCATTAGGCTACTGCCTACAATCACCATCAAGATTGTCAGAGAAGTCCGGACTTTTCTATCTCCTAATGCCTTGAAAGAAATTCTGAACGTTTCTGTGACTTTCATATTTTTACCTTGCTTTCTCTTGAGAAGTGATATCCTTGTTAGCATCATAAGCACTAGACGCTGCTTCTGTTTCTGATGTGGTTTTGTGTAATATTTCCTTCTCTATTCTTCCGTCCCTGATATAGATCGACCTTGTAGTCATGCCGGCCAGCTCAAGGTTGTGTGTGACCATCACAACTGTAGTGCCAAACCTATCAGATAACATCTTGAGCAGATCAAACACCTCCCTTCCAGTCTTGGTGTCAAGGTTTCCGGTGGGCTCATCTGCCAATACTAAAGCCGGGTCGTTTATCAGGGCTCTTGCGATTGCCACCCTCTGCTGCTCTCCTCCACTCAGGTCTACAGGTTTTTGCTTTGCCTTGTCCTCTATTCCTAGAATTTCGAGCAATTCTAGTGCCCGGTTGCGGCTATCAGAGGAGGAGGAAGAAGAGGGTCTTTCTGAGAAGACTGCTGGAAACTCGACATTTTCGTGAACAGACATCCTGTTGACAAGATTGTATGATTGGAAGATGAATCCAATCAGGCGGCTTCTCACATCAGAAAGCCTTGCATCGTCGAGCAGGAAAATATCCTGTCCATTTATGAACACCTTTCCTGAAGTGGGCCTGTCAAGAGCTCCTATGACGTTTAAGAGAGTGGATTTGCCGCTTCCTGATGGGCCAACTATTGAGACAAACTCTCCTCTCTTTACTTCAAAGCTAACACCATCAAGGGCTACTACCATTTTTTTGGCGGAAGCAGGGCGTGAATCAAACACTTTCTTCACATTATCCACCTTTAGCGCAACAGCTACAGTAGTAGTAGATGATTGCAAGCGGGATGGAAGATGGTAGCGACTTTGTTTTTCACCGAAATCTTCTTCTCTTCTTCCATTCACAAATTGTAATAATGTAACTAAGGCTATAACAGTAACCGTCGTGTCGTAGATTTGGGTCATATACTAGTTGACGAAAATACGCATAACTCAGAGAAGAAGAACTGTATTAATTGAAATCAAAGATGTCGATGTTTAATTCTAACTACTACGTTTTGAAGGTAAAAAAGAAAAAACGACGGGCCGCCTAGGGCAGACGCCATCGAAGTTTATAACAGGAAATGAAGTGAAGGATTGATGAACGAGCGAGAAAAGCTGGAGCAATGGCAGCTTGAGGTAAGTGCTGCCGAGTCCTATGAGCGCTACCTCGTACCTCTCTTCTTTGCTCCTGGGGCGCGGTACCTCATTGAGCTCGCGGCGTTGAGGGCAGGAGAGCGTGTACTTGACTTGGCCTGCGGAACAGGCATTGTGGCGTGTAGCGCCGCCAACAAAATAGGCGCTTAAAGGAATGATAGTCGGCCTAGATCAGAATGAAGGCATGCTTGAGGTAGCACGCAAGGCATCATCGGACATCAGCCGGCAGATCAAATGGCAGCGGGGAGACGCACGCAGCATCCCATTTCCTGATTCCATATTCGACATCGTTTTCTGTCAGCAGGGCCTTCAGTTCTTCTCGGACCGGTCAGCCGCACTTCGCGAAGTATATCGCGTGCTAGGGCCAAACGGGCGTTTCGCGTTAAGTGCAATGCGGCCCATCAAGCATAATCCAGCATACGCCTTGTTAGCGGAGGCACTGAATCGACACCTAGGGCCAGACGCTGAAACAATCCTGCGCTCGCCTTTTCTTCCTTTGAGCACAAATGAGCTTCATGATCTCCTCAAGGGTGCAGGATTCAGGCATGTACGGATTCTCAATTGGTATAGGACCGGTTCGTTTATCCTTCTGTAAAAGAATTCCTACGCCGAGAGGCGGCTAGCTCACCACTGGCAGGACAGATCAAATCCTTAAGTGACGATGTGTTCGCGGAGCTGGTAATTGACCTCGAAGCAGCTCTTAAGGCATACATAGACGATGACGGAATTGTTTTTCCCGCCGAAACCTATTTCGCCATTGCATGGCTGTATCAAGTCGGTAGGCAAGATTCCCAAGAGCGGGCTGCTTTAGTTCAATACTATGAATACGAACCTAAGAATTTTCACCATCGCACATTATTCCTGTCCTGTGCTATCCTTTAAGAATTAATTATGCGCCCTTTTAGATACCATATCTGCATGCAGACCGACGCATCCATACTAAAGGCAATCTATAACTAATACCGAATTTATACAATAGCCCTGACCTCAATTTTCATTCTTTTTAATGATTCATTGAGTCTCATTTGTGAAGGTTTTCATGTCGATTCGCCCTGGTCCCTTGTTTTCTAACAATAGCACTCCCCAAATGACTCAACTTTGACCAATTCGTTAAGCATCATTTTGTGAGGATCCATGCCCTTGACGAACATTAGCAAGAATATCTTTTATAGCTAACTAAGGATCAAGAAAGAAAAAGGAGAGGATTATGATAACACCTATTATTAAGACCACTGCTACCGCAGCAGACGAAGCATCTATCATTGATGTCTTGGTACGGGCGAATTGGGAGGATCCCGCTGCGCGTTGGGTGTGGCCTAATTCGCAGCGGTTCCTGATGCATTTTCCTAGCTTTGTCAGGGCGTTTGGTGGCAAGGCCTTTGCACATGGAAGCGCCTACTATGTTGATGGCTATATTGGCGCAGCACTCTGGCTCCCACCTGACGTACACCCTGACGAAAACGCGCTTATTGCTCTACTACAACGCACTGTGTCTGAGCGGATTCAAAAGGATGTCTTTGCAGTATTTGAACAAATGGGTCGCTATCACCCAAGTGAGCCGCACTGGTATTTGCCGCTTATGGGTGTAGACCCGTCTCAACAAGGCAAAGGATTTGGCTCAGCGTTATTGCAACACATACTTATCCAGTTTGATCGCGACAACCAGCTTGCCTATCTTGAATCTTCAAATCCAAGGAATATTCCGCTCTACAAACGACATGGATTTGAGTTACTTGGCATCATTCAGACGGGAACATCGCCTTCCATAGCTCCAATGCTCCGCAGACCTAGGTAATACAACCAACATTATTGTGTATCTACAAGTGGTAGACTTTTAGTCAACATTGCGATATTGACTAACGTACCCACACCAATAGTAATCTATAGCTAATAAGACAAGTATAAGATGACTGGATCTTGATCTTCATTCTTTGCCATTAACACATTGAGTCTATTTTCTGAAGGTTTTTCTCTGGAATCCCTAGGCCAGGCTTTAGTATGATGATGACTATCTACAAATGATCTTACTAGAATCAAGGCTTCGTAGATAATCCTTAAGGCTCAAAGAGTCGATCCCCTTTACATGCGGGGAACTAATCCCACTGAACCCGCTAATTACAGGTTATGATGTATCAAAACTGATAGATAGATGAGATCTTGTCGCCTGAATCGCTGAGATTCCTACTGTATGTGAAGGCGGATTATTATCATATTAGTGTGGAATCAAAAACGGGAATCCGATACCACCTCCACCACTACCACTCCGCACTACCTCGGCTGAATGTTCTTGGTGCATCTTCTCCAATTCAGCTGCAGATACTTTTTGCGTTGCTAGTATGTGCCCATTTCCTGGGTCAACTAAAACAGTATAGAATTCCATTCTAGGTGTACCAAGTATAATCTGATAAGTAAAGTATCCACCGTATTCACCACCAAAACCTGCCACTGCAAATGAATCGTTACCTACTGTACGCTCTGCAGTGGTTATGGCTTGAGTTAACGAAGTATTAACTTTAGAACCAATTGCTTCCAAAATAGTTTGTTCTAAATTAATAGTTCCATTGGCCATCACCTTCTGCCGTAATTCCTGCAGACCAGCGGTCATATTCCCACTAGTGTGTCCCATCATCATCTGCGCATTAACACTCTGTTTGCTCATAGGCGTTAGTACACTCATTATAACTATCAAACTGGCGGTCGCTATCACGCAAGCAGCCAAAGTTCTTGGCTTTACACCTGTATGCCCGATTATATTGATATTTGCTTTCTTGGTCATTATCTTAGTTATGGTGATAATGACAGACTAATATAAATTTAATCAACTCACGCCGATAGATAGTGATGATTATTCATCATTCCATGAACGTGTCAAGTCAACGTAAAAACTCAAGCAACAAACAAATTCCATGGTCAATTGAGCATATCTATCTTTTTTACTGCTGTAAGCCTAGCCATGCAGAAGTGACATGCCCGCATCTACCCTCCTTTTCCCAGAGTGGAGAGTTATCATTTATGCTTACTCTACTGTCTCCAATATACCATATTTAACAATAGTAGTAATGACTTACTGACTAAGTAATATTGACCATATCGTCATTGTGGCAGTAGTAGATTAGATGTAATGGGCTATCTCCGCCTCAATAACCCCTAGCAATGACTGTTTTTGTTTATTGGAATGAGTTTTGATGCTTTTTATCCGTTGCCAGATATACAAATCCTACTTGTAGGTGCATATAGGGTGCTCCGGTTGGAGCTACAAAGCGTGGTTAAGCCACTTCTATCCTGCCAAACTTGCGAATGAACTCTGGCTGCAATATTACGCCAAGTATTCGATTATGTCATGCAATTACTAGTGTGATAGCAATGACCCATATCTTGACAGGAATCTATGGACTATATCTCCCCTTACGCCTCTTGACGATAGCTCCCAGCTTATTGGTTGCAATTATATCATAGTCGCTAACGGTTCGGCAAACATCTTGGGTGATCAGCTGTCTTCCATCGTGTAGGCACACTTTCCTTTGCTGCCCTCTATGAAGATATAAAGTCGGTTGGTTCAAAGATAGCTTAAAGCTAAGAGTGATATCAAGAAAGAGGATTTAGAAGGTATTGTAGAGTGATGGGGAACAAGAATGACGACAGCAACAGTAACAGTCCCAAAACTAAGTGGGGAAATAGGTTTATTATCGCTGCTATAATCCAGGGAGGAATAATTACGGGGATGGCCTTAGCCACTATAGCATTTCAGCTATTAACTACAGATGTCGATATAATTCAATTTCTTTCCTTGTCATTTGAAGGACCTGCAAAATGGTTCTTTATTGGGATCATTCTATATTTGATACTAATTGTTGCTATAGCAGTAACTGCTGTATTTTATAATCATTTGGAAATCAACCTCAAAAGAAAGTTCTCCAGGGTATCAAATATTCTTGCTTGGATTCACTTGTTTGGTATGAACATTGGAGGCGCTGGTACTACCCTTCTCATGATATTTGCAGGTCTAGCTGGTTCTGGAGCCCTCTCTCTTTTTATCGAAGGAAAGTTAGGAAATGAAGACATAGCAATAATGACTTCCTTTATACCTCCTATAGCATTTTTTATTGTGATATTAAGTGTAGGGGTAATATGCGGCGGTATTGCTTATCTAATGGCTTACAGATCGAAAGCATAACAGTGTTGACGTTGCGGCTTTTATTGTCACTTCAATATATCAAGATCTCCAAAACATAGACGTTACAATATTTCAGTATATGTATATGTCCCAGAAATACCATTGAGATTCAAATGAATTTTTATCCAATCTCGATAGCTGCGCTAACATAGACCTGGCTCATCTATTGTTATAAATCATCCCAAGAATAAAAGTCATAGACGCTTGTCTTTACCTTTGGTGTGCAATCCTCTGCTTCTTTTGCCCCGTCTTCTTTAACTGCCAAATCCAAAATTAGATTGGTATTGACATAGTCCATAAAATTATAATTGTACAGCGACTATATTCTGGCAGTATGGCGCGGACAAACACAAAACATGAATCTGATAAAACGAATCTCAATAGTCACAATGATGCGACTATGTGTGGTCCTAACGAGATCTGTCCTGCAATCCTTTTTCTGTTACATTCCATAATCTAAACTCTGCGTGGCTTGGTCTAGGCAGTGCTTCTTTAACTAAATTCAGCCACTCTAATTCATTTAGGTAATTCCTTACCTCTACAGCTGGAAGTCCGCTATGTGAAATTATCTCAGTCTCAAGGACATCCTTCTTAACGTCATTTTGCGATAAGTCTGCAACGATATCGAGAATTCTCCTTACCTCAGACTTAATCATCGTTATCACCTCATTGGTTTATTAAGAATTTAAAGGTATGACCTTTGTTATTTAATTTCTCGTCTTCCACTTCTCTGGAAGGAAGTATTATCACAACTCTAACCACGCGTCACCTGTTTCACACTCATGAGAGAAGGAGCGCTTGGGATGCGCATATTTCTAAGTTTTTAAACAAGGCTCTGAGGCGCAGAAAACTTTTTAGCTTGATTGACCCCTACTAATTCTGAACCTTTCCAAGAACCGATATCAGCGTGCAACCCCTTGGGCCGGTCTTTTGTTTCATATGGTTCAGAAATAACCTTAACCACATCAAGGTTTTATGAATAACCTTTAAAGCTCTAGCAGTAGAACCCTATTACATGCGGGAATCTAATCCCGACGAGCCCGCTAATCATACGGGTTCTAATATCGGCGTGTACTTTATAATAACGACGAAAATGGATATCGCTTTGCTGTTTTTTGCTACCTACTGCTATAAGCTTTATGAAGATCTATTGATAGTCATTTCTTAAAAGTGAACAGCAATAGTACTAGTAATAAAACAAAGAAAGTTGCTGTAGTTACCGGTAGCTCAAGTGGAATAGGACTTGAAACTTCCTTAACTTTAGCAGAGAATAACTTTAGAACCTATGCCACAATGCGTAACCTTGACAAAGCGTCAAACATTTTGGAACCGGCAAAGAAAAAGAATCTGTCAATAGAAGTAGCTAAATTAGATGTCACTGATGACTTTTCAGTACATCAAGCAATACAATCAATAGCAGAAAAAGAAGAAGGACAAATAGACCTTCTTGTAAACAATGCAGGCTATACACAGTTAGGAGCGGCAGAGGATCTTTCTTCAGAAGAGATCGAGGCACAATTCAATACCAATGTCTTTGGTATTTTTAGGACAATAAGGGAAGTTGTCCCGATAATGAGAAGGCAAACAACTCGCGGTACCATTATAAACATAGGTTCAGCTAATGGTTTTTTTGGTGTTCCTTGTGCATCTGCATATGTTGCAACAAAGTTCGCCTTAGAAGGACTTACACAATCTTTAAGATACGAACTAGCTCCATTCGGAATCAAACTAACTATAATAGAGCCAGGAGCAATAAGTACAAATGTGGTATCTAATAGCATGTATCTTCCAAAGAAGATACAAAGACAATCATTAAACGATTCATCACTATCATCATCACCGTTCATAGAGATGACAAAAAACATAATGGAGAGATCCAAAAACGGTGTTGCGAATGGCTCGCCTCCAAGAGTAGTAGCTAATGTAGTTCTCCAAGTAGCTATGGCAGAAAAACCTAATTGGAGATATCGTGCAGGAGCAGATGCTGAGAGATTGTTTGAGGCAAGGACAAAAATGAGTGATATTGAATTTGAAAAATTTCTCAATGACTTATTGAGCATCTGACTACAAGGTTAGCAACACTTGTCGTTGACTCTTCAACTGGAGTCCGTTCTTATTTTGCTAATTTGTCTTCCATGTCTGCTACATGATCTAGGATAAACTACATTAAAAAGAAGCCATTGTTATTGATCGTCTTAGTATTTTTCAGATTTCTTTACAAGCTGAATATAGAAGAAGAAGAGCAATCTACAGGCCCGTCACCATAATCCTCAGATCAATTTCCAGTGTTCGGATTCAAATGAATTTTTATCTAAATCCCGACGAGCCCGCTAATCATACGGGTTCTAATATCAGTGTTGTTACATACAATAAAGACGGAAATAGGATGGCTTTAATAGAATAGCCATAGTGTTTAGATGGTATAATGGTTACAGAAAAGAAGAAGGAGGAAGAAAAAGCGGAAGAAGCAGGAGCGCAGACGTCAGTAATAACAACAACAACAGACAAACCACCATCGTCATCATCCTCAATAATCGTTGACCCTACACCACTGGACGAGAAGGAGGAATCCCAACTAAAGGAAGCAATAAAAAAAGCAATGTTAGATGAGAAAGGACAAGATAAAGGCTATTTCACCATCGGAGAGGTAACATCCGTTCTTACCATGCTACCTCAGACCAATTGGACTGAGAGCAAGGTAGACCGAGTCAT
>DATMWK010000066.1:0-2844 GCA_035562555.1 Nitrososphaera sp.
CCTTTCCTGCAGCTTCTCCACCTTCCTTGCGAATACAAGATAAGCGGTATGTCCAATCATCCTCATTGATGGACGAGTCATTCCCTCTCTTGCCTCAATCTCGCGGATCATAAGTTCTACGCAGTCTATATCAGCGTAACCGCTTTTTCTTAGCAGCGCTGCAGTTTTTTCGATCTGATTCATAGTAGGACAGATAGCTACAAATGCGCCGCCGCCTTTTAGAGCGTCATATACCTGGTCAAGTACTGTCCACGGATCGCCAAGGTCCACGGTTGCAACATCAGCATCGCGTACATCAATACCCTGATGTGGATCCTGTTGTCGGATCGTCACATACTTGTCCATACCGGCCTTTTCGAGGTTGCGTTTTGCTATCTCCATGAATTCCGAATTGACATCAAAACTGTAAATGTGACCCTCAGGCTTAACAATGCTTGCCATGAATGTAGCAAGAGCTCCACTGCCTGTTCCAATCTCGAGCACCTTTGAGCCGTTTTTGAGCCCAGTACGCGCCGCTATGTATCCTAAATCCTTTGGATAAACTATCTGCGTTTTGCGCTCGGATTTCATTATAAAATCATGTATGGTAGGCTCCATAAGGAAAATGACCTTTCCTTCAGTGGTCCTGACTGCCGAGCCATACTCCATGCCGATTAATGAAGCGACATCAATTATCCCAAGGTGCGTGTGGAACTTTTTGTCCAATGCTACCTTGGTAAGCCACTTTTTGCGCGAAGTATGAAACAGTAGCACATAAGAGCTTTCCTGGATCTTTGTCAAGGCAAGCGGATAGTTGCCCATATGGAATAAAAATCAATCTAAAAAAGTAGGCATGTTATAGTTTGTAAGTGTGTCCAATAATATCCTGGCAGCCATTAAAGTTTCTTTTGAGTCTTCTAGAAGGCCGTTAAGCTCACCTAAAAATCAGGTCCGACGAAAAACTCCATTTCAATACGATGAGAATATAGTGAGGCAGGACAGCAATTCTATGCTACATAGGCATATGATCAGAGAGAAAACATAATGGTACAAGCATGTGTGGCTATATAATATCAAGCGATTCAATGCGGTTAATGGTTTATGCATTATATGTATACGCATTATTATTACATGCGATCAAGCGCAGTTATTCCAAGCAATTCAAGCGTATTTTTCAAAGTAATACCAAAGGCTTTAACGAGGCCGAGGCGAGCCATTCTCACCTCATTATCTTGTTCCCTTAGCACAGGCACCTTTTCATAAAACAGATTAAATGTCATCGCAAGATTGTACGCATAGTGAGCAAGTGACTTCAGACAGAGCGACTTTGCTGCATTCTCAACCACAAGGTCGAGCTTTGATATCTCCTTTATCAAAGCAATTTCTGATTCGTGTGTCAGTCGTTCAAATGCAAAATTAGTTCTTCCTGCGACTATGGCTTGCTCTTCTGACTTTTCCAGAATGCGCTGTGACCTAGCATATGCATACTGCAAATAGGGGCCAGTGTCGCCTTCAAGGCTTAGAGACTCCTCAATGTCAAATGTAATTATCTTGTCAAGGTCTTGTTTTATCATGTTATAGCGTATGGCGGAAATCGAGACCTCATCTGCTATCTTGTTTAGCTGCTGATCCGAAAAAGCAGGGTTTCTGTTCTTTGCTTCCTTGTAAGCCTTGGCATGGAGAGCATCGAGCACATAGTCGGCATTGACGTAAATT
This sequence comes from Nitrososphaera sp., assembly GCA_035562555.1. Taxonomy (GTDB): domain Archaea; phylum Thermoproteota; class Nitrososphaeria; order Nitrososphaerales; family Nitrososphaeraceae; genus Nitrososphaera. Next base: position 1,696 of record DATMWK010000066.1, read on the forward strand.
CCCTTCCGGCCTGACATATGCATAAAATGTCTGTTACCTATGTCAATTCCAAACTCCTTGGCAGTATTGGAGCTGAGGGTAACTGCCTCATAGCTGAGGTGGAAATATTTGTGGCCATCACTACTTACTGCAATATTTGAAAGCACGTGTGAGATTATCCTCTGAAGTCGTGATTGTCTTGAGTCAATTATCGTTATCACTCGTTCACCTCCGTTGAATTTTTTATCAATAGACTTCGTACTGCTGGCGCCATCGGCAAGAATTGTAGCATAGAGTGTTGAGCCGTCCCACTGCTTTGCGTATTCTTGGTATTGGAATGGATCTTCAATAATTCCTAATTTCCATGCAGCGTAGGGGATGTCTTTTGCAATGTATGTCGCAGTGCCGTCACTCCTTACCAAGACCTTATCATCCTCCTCCTTACCCTCCTTTTCCTCTATTACCCAGCATCCCTTGTTTTTGCCCTCAGTTTCATACTTGGCTATACCATTTCTTTTTAAAAGCTCAAAGGCCTTGCCCCACAATTTTGAACCAACGATATGAGTTTCGAAATTTAGCAAATCATAACGGACTTTCATGCGCCAGCATGTTTTCAACTGCTCTTGCAAGACCCGAAGTGTAATATCCATAGCAAAGCGGGCAATCTCTGACTTGCCTTCCTCTATCTCTTTGAGTACTAGCTTCCGCTTCTCTGCAAGCCCTGGATCTTTTTCATACATATCATTTATCTTGACGTATACTTCGTCGCCACAGTACTGGTCAAACTTTTGGTTCTTTGTTGGTGGCGTGACCGGAAAGCCTGCAAACTTGAATCCTACTACAATATCTGCTATCTGCACTCCAGAGTCGTCAATATAATTGAGGACAGTTGTCCTATGGTTTGTTGCCCTCATTATGCGGTACAAAGTGTCCCCAATTATTACATTGCGCATATGTCCTACATGCAGAGCCTTATTTGGGTTGACACTTGTGTGCTCTATAACAATGTGCATATCCTGTCCATAGTTAGGATACCCATAATTGTCAGGGTCTGATAGGGCTTGAGATAGCGTGGCTGGCGCCAACTGAGCATAGTTTGCCTTGAAGTTAATGTGGCCACCCGCAGGATTCATTGACAAGATATATCTGCCGCCTTGTATGCGTTGTCTA
>DATMWK010000067.1:0-6334 GCA_035562555.1 Nitrososphaera sp.
TTCACAGAAGCAGGCGAGTATCCGTACTACTGTATGTTGCATCCAAACATGGTTGGGACGGTTAGCGTAAGCGGCTGACTTTTCTTATTTTTGTTTAACTATTTTTGTTTAACTAAAAATCTTTCTTCTAAAAATAGCGATATCACTTGTACAAATCAACCCAGGGCAGTACGACTATTACTACATGGTGCATCCATACATGACAGGGAGGATAGAGGTGCAATAAGAACCAGCCATACACCTTGTAAATTTAGCTATTAGAAGGATATCTTGACCAAAAGAATAACAAAGTTGACGGATAGCAGTTTAAGGAATAACTGTAACTTTAGAACCATAAAATTTGAGGGCTATCAAAGAATATGGACAATTTAAATATTACAACCTAACGAACACCGAAGATTCTTTATATCTGCAGGAGTAGTGGTTCATGCGCGTCAATGCAGTTTCAACTTTTCTAGAGACAACCAAAGAACAATATATCTTGACTTGCAGCGTCAAGATATATTCTTGGCGATGGTCACGACCCAAGGCAAGTATATGCTCAAGAAGATAATGATGAACAAAGATTAACCACTCTCGGAACAACGATAAATGACATGCAGCAGTTACTTTGAAGCACCGGCTACGAAATTCGTGCGCATAATACTTATATTAAGTGCATATAACACCGTTATAATATGTCATTTCTAGAGGTAAAGGACTTGCATACGAGCATTGATGGGAAGGAGATACTTACAGGACTCAACCTTAGCATCAACAAAGGGGAAGTTCATGCCATTATGGGCCCAAATGGGTCTGGGAAAAGCACGCTTGCAAATGCCATTATGGGCCATCCTAAGTATAACATTGACTCGGGTGATATTTTGGTCAGAGGCGAGAGCATCCTTAAACTCTCAAGCGATCTGAGAGCAAGAAAGGGTCTATTTCTTGGCTTTCAATACCCAACAGAGATTTCAGGGGTTGGTTACAGCCACTTTTTAAGGAACGCTTACAATACTCTCAATAAGTCACTTGGCGAGGAACAACAAGACCGGGAGGTCTTCATTACAGTTCGTGAATTCCACGAGTACGTCAAAAAGAACCTTGACGCAGTGGGACTCGATCCTTCATTTCTAGGCCGTTATCTTAATGAAGGGTTCTCCGGTGGCGAAAAGAAACGATCAGAAGTCATGCAAATGTTGGTTCTCAAACCAAATATCGCGATTCTAGATGAACCGGACTCAGGTCTGGATATCGATTCAGTCAAGTCAGTTGCGGAGGCAATAAACAAATTGATTGGTACGGGCGCCGGCGTGCTAGTAATCACTCATTATGCCAGAATCCTTCGATATCTCAAAAAACTTGATTATGTTCATGTGGTTGCAAGAGGCAAGGTTATTAAATCAGGCGGTAAAGAACTGGCAGAAGAACTGGAAGCAAAGGGTTACACTTGGCTCGGCATAGAAGAAGACAAGTAAAAATTAGGCTCAACTGAATTTACTTCCATTCAGATGGTTGCAAAAGCATCGACGTCAGAAGAGCCCCAGGCAGCAACCTTCCTAAACTTCTCATTCTTCAGAGTGGATCCCAAGTGGCGCTGGCTAAACGAGATAGGTAAGGAGGAAGCGGCCAAAGAGTTTTCTAGCCTGATTGAGGTTGCTAACACTAAGATAAAGGTGAGGACATACTCAACTCTAGGCCTACGCGAGGATAGCGACTTGATGCTCTGGATGATATCGAACTCTCTAGAAAAGACGCAGGTAATGACATCAAAGATCTATTCAACTGTCCTTGGCAAATACCTGCTACCATCACATGTTTTCCTCTCTGCGACAAGAACATCTGTTTACTCATCGAAGATTACGCCCGGATTTATGACAGATGAGCAACCCATGAAGTATTGTATCGTCTATCCATTTGTCAAGTCAAGGGAATGGTATCTACTGCCTTTTGAAGAGCGCAAGAAAATGATGGAAGAGCATATATTGGTGGGACGGAAGTTTCCACAGATCAGGCTCAACACTACTTACTCTTTTGGACTTGATGATCAGGATTTCATGCTTGCATTTGAAACTATGGATCTGATGGCGTTTCAGGAACTGATAATTCAGCTGCGTGAAACCAAAGTGAGCAAGTATATTATCCGGGATACTCCAATGATTGTCTGCGTTTATAAGGAAGTTGAGGACATCATCAAAGGTCTGGGATAATTATGCAGGCGCTGAAAGAATGGGCTGTCGTCTGCAGGGCCCTTGAAGAGGGCAGGCAGGTTCTGATTTTACGCAAGGGCGGCATATTGGAATACCGTCAGGGCTTCAAGGTCAGGCACGACAGATTTTTGCTATTTCCAACATACGAACACCAGTCAAAAGATCATTTGCAGGTCGACTATGCAAATAAGCTTGACGAAGTGCTAAAGGATCAGCCAGGTATCGGAACCAACAGGATTACAAGCTATGCAGAATCCGTAGCAGTCAAAGAAATAACAAACCGCACTATTCTTAGGATGCTTGCAAACTATCATATCTGGAACGAAAGCTATGTAAATGCAAGAATGGATTACAATCCAGGAAAGCCTATGAGTGTAATACTCTTACGTGTTTTCAAACTTGAGCGACCGATATTAATTGAAAACAAGGCTGAATGGACTGGCTGCAGATCATGGATCCCTCTTGACATAGATGTAACCGGTAGACCTATAATGGATGATCTGCAATTCAACACAACAGCATCTGAAATAAAGGGAGTGCTATCTGTAGCGGCATGAAATACAGAACTTTGGGTAAGAGTGGTATAAAGGTAAGTGAGATTGGTTTTGGTGCATGGACTATAGGGCTTGACTGGTGGGGAAAAAAGCTTGACGACAATGAAGCAAGTAGAATGCTAAAGCGTGCCTATGATTTGGGTATCAACTTTTTTGAGACTGCAGACATATACGGCAATGGAAAAAGCGAGAAGATTATAGCGCAAGTATTCAAAGATATGCGCAATGACGTGGTCTATTCTACAAAGTGGGGTTATGACATGTATAGCGCCAAGCAAGTAGGACACAATGAACTACCACAAAAGCATAACCAAGAATTTTTGCAGTTTGCTATTAGACATAGCCTCGATCGTCTGCAGACCGATTACATAGATGTTTATAGCCTCCACAATCCCAAGATGGACTCAATAAAAGACGACGAGCTATTTGCTTCTATTGATCATATGGTCAAAAAAGGCACAATCAAGAGCCATGGTGTGGCACTTGGACCAGCGATAGGATGGAAGGATGAAGGCTTGGAAGCTATCGAAAAAAGGAACATTACATGTCTCCAGACCGTCTACAATATTTTAGAGCAGGACCCTGCGCGAGACTTTATGCAGGCAGCAGAGCGGCGGAATGTAGGCATAATGGTGAGAGTTCCTGATGCATCTGGCTTACTTACTGGCAAGGTCAATGCGGATACAAAGTTTGACAAGAGCGACCATCGCAGTTTTAGAAAGCAAGATTTCATCATTGAAGCAATGCAAAAGATAGAGAACATGAGACCTCTTGCAAGCAGCAAGGGATGGAACATCACAGAACTAGCAATTAAGTTCATACTGTCCCAAAAGCAAATTTCAGTCATCTTGCCTACAATGGTAAGTATTGAAGAAATAGAACTATTTACATCGCTATCAGATGGCAGATACCTCAATAGCACTGAAATTTCAAAAATGGAGGAGATGTATGAAAAGAATTTTTATGTCGAGCCTATCTCTAAATGAGAATGCAAAGAGAAGATCTTCTGCAAACCCCATATCTTCATAAGTTGGTTGTGAAGGTTGTCATTGAAAAAATGACAACAGTCTATTTAGAGCATATAATATTATTATGGTTGTCGCAACTAGATACGCTAGACAAAATATTTTACTCGCTCTTTCTTGAACTCCCGTGAGCTAAACAATATCTGATAATCCTTTATACCTACTGTTTCTGACATTTCTGCAGCAATCTTTTCAGCCGCTTGCAGCGTCCGAGCATGTACCATACTGAAAAGATTGAACCTCCAATCAGGATAAACCGGCCTCCTGTAGCAATGACTTACCTGTGGAAATGCAGCAAGTCTGAAGCCTACTTCGTCTACTCTATTCTCTGGCACTTGCCACACTACCATGCCATTAGCGACAAAGCCAGCTTCGCGGTGGCGAAGTATTGCTGCAAAGCGCCTCATTATGCCAGTGTTTTCATATTCTATGGCCTTAGCAAATAATTCCGCTGTAGTCACGTTTAAACTATTAGCAAGCTCCTTAAAGGGCTCTGGGACTACTGCTAAGTCCTTCTGTAATTCACGGATGAACTCTCTGTCACGTTCATTTAGTTGAACTTTATCTTGGTTTAGATGCTTCACTTTATCGGTAGGCATAAGCTTATCCGGGTCTTTATTAACCATATCAAGCCTGACACCGATCTTGTAGAGCTTCAATGTTGGCAAAACTCTATGTTTGATAACGCCTTCAAATGATGCCATTCTGTCAAGGTCTTGCTTCAAATCTGATCCTGGAGGCACTGCAAGCGTGAACCACATATTGTACTCATGATTGCGCTCATAGTTGTGGCTAACCCCAGGGTGCTCATTTACTTTCTCCGCCACATAGTCAAGTTTGTCAGGCCTGACCGCAAACGCAATAAGGGCGCTCTTGTATCCAAGTCGCCTTGTGTCAAAAATAGCGTTGATCTGTCGAATGATGCCCATATTCTTCATGAATGCTATCCTACGCATGACGTCTTCCTCTGAGATGTCATGTCTCTTTGCAATCTCTAGATAAGGCCTATCAACAAGAGGAAAGACCCACTGGATCTCGTTTAGAAGTCTTTTATCGAGGGCGTCAAGCTGCTGCTGTTGATTTGCTTGCATGCTCGGGCAGTAAAAGTTGTTGTTAATCCATTAAAAACCTACCTATGGCAGACAACAATAATGCAATAGTTCTTACCACAGACGACATTACGTGAACATAGCTTGAATGATAACCCTGTTGAAGGCATACTTTATGGGAGAGTGTCTTTCTTTAAAATGTAAAAAGTAACCATTCTCATGTCTTAAAGATGTTGATTGTAAGAGATATACATGTATATGCTGTAGTCACTCTCCCTGAACGTCCCCATCTCCACTGCCACTTTTATATAAAATAAAACCCTTTTCTCCTGATTTCATTAGAATGTAAATTTTACCAACACTCATAATGCTCCCTTTGAGTTGCCATATTTCTCATAGTAGACAAGTTCATCCAGTGGCATGCGGTTCTTTCTCTTTCCAGAGATCTGTTTGGCAGAAGATCCAAAACCTACAATGACCGTTGGATTTAGATCTTTTGGAATACCAAAATCACTACGCAATTTTTCGTCTTGTACTCCAGTAAATAAACATGAGGCTACACCGTAATTCCAAGCAGCTAATTGCATGTCTTGAACCACTCTTCCAGCGTCAATCATGTGGAATTTGTGTCTAGGGTTTGTTAGTACAATTACTGCAAAGTTGGCGCTTGAAACCCAGCCTCCACTTGTGCTGTCCTCTGCAAGTTTTTTAAGGTTATTCTTTTCTTCTATAACTACAAATCGCCAATGCTGAGTATTGAGGCCACTGCCTGTCAGGCGTGCAGCTTCCAAGATTTTTGACTTTATTTCTGCAGAAATATTTTGTAAGCTAAATTCTCGAATATCACGCTTAGTTGCTATACATTCAAATGCATCCATGTCGCCTCCCTGATAAACGCATCCATGTCAAATAAAGGATGATGCAGAACAGTCATACATAGAGACACGAAGTGGCAGAAATTAATTTCATCAATATGTTTTCTGGTCCACCATTAGCGCCTCTTATACAATACTACTCAAGCCTTGGCATTTTTGCGATACCGAGGCCAAGTATTTCAGTTGAATCATTAGACAGTTTTAGCATCAGCAGCATTAAATGTACCAGGGATCATAATGACACTTTTACATCTACACTTTGGTAGGACACCTATTCGCCAATACATCAGACGATACTAAGCTTCAGGATTAACTATTATTACTGCGCGGCATAAAATCTAATATTCCTAAAACAAGATCTCTGAAAATTGCCCAAAAACAGCCTGACTGACAAATTCGTTGTGCTGGAAATGTCGATGCTATATTATTGAAGATCTTCATTCTTGAGAGGAATTTTTGCATTACAGAGGCTTTGAGAGAGAAGAAGATAATGATAGTATAATCGCTATTTTTAGAAGAAAGATTTTTAGTTAAACAAAAATAGTTAAACAAAAATAAGAAAAGTCAGCCGCTTACGCTAACCGTCCCAACCATGTTTGGATGCAACATACAGTAGTACGGATACTCGCCTGCTTCTGTGAA
>DATMWK010000068.1:0-119407 GCA_035562555.1 Nitrososphaera sp.
CAAAAAGCTCGCAAAGGTGACGAATCAAACAAGCCCTTACTCAACCAAGTTAACTATGTTCTTCTGCATCTTCATTTGGCAGGCAAGCATGACGCCAAGCCAACACATGATGAGCTGAAGGATTGGCTACATAGTGGCCAAGTAGACGTGCTCAGAATGAACAAGTAGATCCACGAACCCCTAAGTAGTTGCACATATCTGTGCACAAGAGGCACAGAATTTGCTTTTTTTTCTATGTGTAGAAGATTTTGGACATTGACTGAGTTTTGATAACAAACACATAAAACCAAGAAATTCAAGCAAAGCGTAGTGCTTTGATGCCTGCTAATTGCAAAAATGAGGGTTCATTCATAGTCTTTAATTTGCAATCGTTATCCTGTTGCCGGCCGACAGGTCAATATGAGTATTACACCTTTTATTTTCCTAAGACAGGCCTAAGGGTTCAAGTTTTTCTTCCATTAAGCCTAACAGCTTAATGGCTTTTCTCATATACGGAGCGTAACACGCTGTCTAGCAGCTCAGCCAAGCAGCACACGATAAGGACTTGCCTTTTAGATTACTACCGATAATAAGAGAGTGCTCTCGTTTCTTCAGGCTTCCTCTCTCTTTGAGTCCTTATCTTCTTAACCGCCTCATCAAAGTGACGCATCATTACATGTGCTTCTGATGCATGCTTTGCTGCTTCCTCGGGTGTCGGGTACTTCGCCAAATATTCATGTAATACAAGGGATACAGCAGTATTGACTATTGCAGCGCCGTCAGCTCCACTAAAACCATCTGTTATGTCTGCTATTTTCTCAAGATCGACATCTGTTGCTACCGGCTTGTCCTTAGCGTAGATTTCAAGTATTCTCTTTCTTGTTCTTCTGTCAGGATTCGGCACAAATACTATTCTATCAAATCTTCCAGGCCTCAATAAGGCTGTATCTATCATATCTGGCCTGTTGGTAGCTGCAAGGACAACAACTCCGTGTAATTCGCTAATCCCATCTAGCTCAGTAAGGATCTGCGATATTACCCTATCATTGGTTCCTATACTGCCACCACCCATTTCGCCTCCCATACCTCCTCCTCTTGACATTGCAATTGAATCGATCTCATCAAAGAATACAACGCATGGAGCTGCCTGTCTTGCTCTCCGAAATATCTCGCGAATTCCCCGTTCAGACTCGCCGACCCACTTGCTCAAAAGTTCAGGTCCCTTTACTGATATGAAATTAGCTTCAGATTCTGTTGCCACTGCCTTTGCAAGCATAGTCTTGCCCGTCCCTGATGGTCCATGCAGCAATATACCCTTTGGAACAGTATGACCTATCTTTGCATATAGATCAGGGTATCTGAGCGGCCACTCGACTGCTTCCTGTAATTCTCTTTTTACTCCTTCAAGCCCTCCAATATCTTCCCATTTTACATCAGGGGATTCCAAAAAGACCTCTCTCATGGCTGAAGGCATGACATCCTTTATTGCCTGATTAAAATCATTTTGCGTTATAATCAGCTTGTCGAGTGTCTCTGGGGGCAATTTCTCATCTTCCAAATTGAGGTCTGGCAACAATCTGCGAAGACACTTCATGGCTGCCTCTTTACAGAGGTACTCCAAATCTGCGCCCACAAAACCATGTGTAACTGCGGCTATTTTCTTCTGGTCTACATCTGTGTCAAGGGGCATGTTGCGGCTATGAATCTGAAGAATTTCCAAACGTCCATTCTTGTCTGGCACTTTAATCTCAATCTCTCTGTCGAATCTCCCAGGTCTTCTTAATGCAGGGTCAAGCGCATTTTGCCTGTTAGTTGCAGCAATAACAATGACCTTACCTCTGCCTTCAAGCCCGTCCATAAGTGATAACATTTGCGAGACAACTCTTCTCTCCACTTCTCCCATAACCTCTTCTCTCTTTGGGGCAATAGAATCGATCTCGTCTATGAAAATGATGGTTGGAGCTTTCTCTCTTGCCTCTTTGAATATCTCTCTCAAGCGTGCCTCTGATTCTCCATAGAATTTGCTCATGATTTCCGGTCCTGATATGCTGATGAAGTGAGAATTACTCTCGCTTGCAACCGCCTTGGCCAACAATGTCTTGCCTGTCCCAGGGGGACCGAAGAGCAGTACACCTTTTGGCGCCTCTATCCCAAGTTTTTCAAATATTTCTGGGTGTCTTAGAGGGAGCTCTATCATTTCCCTAACCTTTTGCATTTCATCCCTAAGGCCTCCAATATCTTCGTAGGATACTTGGGGCATACCTCGTAATGCTTCATCCTTTTCAGTTATGGTGAAGGTTGTCTTGTTGGTGACAATTGCAGCAGTATCAACAGTAGGAGGCGGTGTTATCCCTATTATCTGAAATGTCAGCCTTCCACCAAAATATGGGACCATTACGTTATCACCTTTTATCAAGGGAACGCTTTCTAGAGCGTCTGCAAGATAGCGCTCATCAATTGGGGGTATTGCCTCAAGTGGAGATATTACCACTTTCTCAGCGGGGATGGCCTTGATCTTCCTTGCGTTTATGGCGTCTCCTATGCCTATACCGGCATTATTTCTTACTAATCCATCTAGCCTGACGATCCCTTTTCCTTCGTCAGAAGGGTAAAGTGGTAAGCATTTGACAACTGTTCTTCGTTTGCCTTTTATTTCTATGATATCCCCCGTGCTTACACTCAACGAACCCATAGTATCGTAATCAATTCTTGCCGTGCCCCTCCCGACGTCTCGGGTATAGGCTTCAAGAACCTTTAGTGATATGATGTTATTATTTTGGCTCAAAATTCTTGCCTGCCTGCCTTGTAGTGGGATGCAACTACTAATTAGTCTTTTCAATTTTTTGTCTGAAACTTAGATCAAACATGCATATAATGACTGCATGAGCCACACACATCTCAGTTAGGTGCTCTTTCTGTCTAAATCCGCACTGTAAATGAAATATTTTTCAATGCCCCTTGTCATAACCTTTCTATAGAAAACAAGTAACGCCCATCTGCTATTTTTTGAGCCCTTCGAATAAAGCCCATCCTGTCATACACTCAAGTAACGTTGACTTTGCTGTACTTCTAATTATCGCTTTATATTATTTCATAAATGAAAAACAAAAAACCACTGTTGGTCTTGTATGCATAGAGCTCTCTTGCCTAGAAGTAGAGGATCAGAATATGAACTTAGATACAAATGCCATTCTTTCACGCTACGGTTGATTTAGCAAAGCTCAGAAGAAATGTCTGTCTGACTTTTCCCAGGTAAAGCTCGGATTGTTTCTTCCAAAGTGGCCATAGGCTGCAGTTTGTTGATATATGGGACGCTTGAGGTCCAGTGTCCTTATAATCCTTGCCGGTCTCATATCAAAGTTCTTTCTTACCAGCCCTTCTATCTGTTCCTCAGGCATCTTGCCAGTTCCAAAAGTTTCCACCATAATAGAGATGGGTTCTGCCACTCCGATTGCGTATGCAACTTGCACTTCGCACTTCTCTGCTAGCCCAGCCGCGACTATGTTCTTTGCCACATACCTTGACATATAACAAGCTGACCGGTCTACCTTTGAAGGATCCTTACCAGAGAATGCGCCTCCTCCATGCCTCCCCATTCCCCCATATGTATCGGCAATTATTTTTCTTCCTGTAAGACCTGTGTCGCCTGGAGGGCCACCTATCACAAACCTACCGGTTGGATTGACGAGAAACTTAGTCTCGCTGTCAATCCAGCTGCCGCAGACTGGTTTTATAACTTTGTTAATGATCTCTTCACGAAGCTGGCTCATGGTGATATCCGGGGAATGCTGTGTAGAAATCAATATAGAGTCGATGCGTTTTGGCGCTCCATCTTCATAGACAACAGATACTTGGGACTTTCCGTCTGGGCGCACCCAACTGAGCTCTTTTTTCTTTCTTACCTGTGCAAGGGCCATTGACAGCTGATGTGCGACGGTGATCGGGAGAGGCATCAGTTCCGGGGTTTCGTTAGTCGCAAATCCAAACATCAGTCCTTGGTCGCCGGCCCCTTGTTCCTTGTCCGTGCCTGCACTTACACCCATCGAAATGTCTGGACTCTGCTCATGGAGTGATGTAAGAACTGAACATGAATTATAATCAAAACCGTATTCTGCCTTGTCATACCCTATTGTCCGGATAGTTTCACGGACAATTTTCTGAATATCCGGTCTGCCTTTTGAGGTCACTTCGCCTGCGACAAACACGATTCCGGAGGTTATCATTGCCTCTACGGCAACCCGTGAATCAGGATCTTGCCGCAAAAATTCGTCAAGTACTGCATCTGATATCTGGTCACACACCTTATCGGGATGACCTTCAGTCACACTCTCAGAGGAGAAGAGCCATCTTTTTGCCATACTAGAATTCTTTTTCCAGTTTGATGAAAAGGACATTGTTGCCCCTTATCACAACTTTGCCATAGTTCGCAAGCGCAATTGAGCCGTTAAATTCCTCCGCATCAGTAAGTATGAGGTTCATATAAGAATCAACATTATTCATTCTTCCCTTATACTCTATCTCGCTTTTTAATCTAACCGCAACTTTGCGGTTAATTGCTCGCTGCAGCGTAGAGAGAGGGCGTTTTGGTTGCTGTTGCGATGGTGGCGAAGAAGACAATCTAGCTATTCACTTTACGGTTCAAAAAATCATGGCTCGCATAAAAAGGTTCCTTTGTATACAAATTCATAAGTGGGTAATAATGCAACAAACTAGCAGCTGCATATACAGATGATAGCCAGTATCTCGACAGGTTCTAAAGCAGTAGATGCTCTACTCGGTGGTGGAGGGATACGCACAGGGATGATTACCGATATATACGGTGAGAGTGGTTCTGGCAAGTCTCAGCTATGCTTTACTCTTTGTGCAAACTGTTCGAAATATGCTGCCAAAACTTTGTTTATTGATACAGCGGGCACATTCCGACCTGAGCGGATAATGGAGATCGCTGGTTCTCAACTAGCACTTGAAAAAATCACTTACGTGCGAACATTTACAACAATCGATCAGATGAATGCGACAAAGAAAATCTTAGAGGTACAACCTACGCTTGTTATTGTCGATAGCCTGACGTCTCTCTTTTCTACCGAGTATGCCGGAGCTGAACGCCATCGGGCATTGATGAAGCATTTGCATGAGCTTGCGCTCTTGGCTACATGTTCGGGCTGTGCTATTGTGGTGACTAATATGATCAGATCTGCTCCTCCAATAACTCTGATCGACCAGGCCGGGAGGAACATTGCACAGGCAGTCATTCCCTGGCAGCAGCGCGAATACCTAGGCAGCAGCGTATCAATATATTCTCATATGAGGATGAAGGTTGAGATAATTGACAGTGCAAAATCCTCATTTCAAGCGGTACTTGTCCAACCAGCAGGCAAAGCACCAGTGCCTTTTGCAATCAGTGTACTCGGAGTTTCAGACCAAAAACAGGACGACAATGCATAGATCTAAGTGCAATTGAATTGGCATACGTGGTGGAGGATAAGTAGTCATAATGGCGTTAACACCGACCACCTGAGTGCATGCAAGGATATGAAACTTATTTTCTTGCTTCTAAGCTGTAACCAGCACATCGAGGTCTATTCAGAATAATTGGCCTTTTTTGTAACTCTTTTGTCCTGTGCATTGTTTAGGATCTTTGGTTTGCTATGATATGAAAGTAGGGTTAACCAAATATTTTATATCAGTGCCCACAAACAGAGGCTCGTGGATCTGCCAAGGCAAGAGGAGATGGTCAAGCCTAGTAAGGCTAAGCTGTCAATAGTTCTTCCAACTTATAACGAATCGCAAAATATAGTCAGAATGCTTGACTCAATAGCCGAAACTCTTTCTCCTTATGCCGCAGCAGAAATAATAGTAGTCGACGACAACTCCCCTGATGGCACTGCAGAGATAGCTAGCCTGCATGCAAGGAACATTACTAATAAGAGAAAAATCCATGTCGAAATTATACGACGAGAGGGCAAGTTTGGTCTAAGTTCCGCCATAGTTGAAGGGGTGCAATCTGCCACAGGCGATTTGTTAGTAGTTATGGACGGTGACTTTTCTCATCCTCCTCAAGTAATCCCATCTATAATTGAAACATTGCAAGACTCAAATTGCGACATAGTGGTTGCGTCACGGTACATAAAGGGGGGATCAATAATTGGCTGGCCATTTAAGCGCAGACTGATGAGCAAAGGCGCGACTAAGATAGCGCAATACGGACTTGGGATAGAAGTAAAAGACCCAGTATCAGGGTTCTTTGCTTTTAAGCGGGACATCATCGACGGCGTCAAATTCGACGCAATAGGCTACAAAATGCTACTTGAAATTTTGGTCAAGACAAAGGGCGCCAGAGTCAAAGAGGTGCCTTACACATTCACGAACAGAAGCATAGGAAAGAGCAAGCTTGACGTCAGGGTAATGTACGACTATCTTAGAGCTGTTGTGCGTCTGTATCGCTACGGCAAGTTGATGAGACAAAGGGAAAGGCGCACATCTGTCCGCTTTCTTTCCAAGGCGGGAAGGTTCTACACGGTCGGTGCATCTGGGCTGCTCGTCAACTACATTGCTTCTCTACTTTTTAACGCTCTGGCTCCCAACATATGGTATCTATACTCTACAATGATTGGCATCCTCATTTCGATGACATCTAATTTTTTCCTTAACAAGCTGTGGACTTTCGAAGACATGGAATTCAACGCAAAACACACAGGAATACAATTTGGCATGTTTATTGGCTTTAGCTCGCTTGGCGCCATTATCCAGCTTCTTTTAGTGTATGTGTTAGTTGAAAACTATGATATGGAATACCCGCCATCGCTGATCCTGGCAGTTGCTGCGGCTTCTGTGGGAAACTTCTTGCTCAATAAGAAGTGGACATTCAAGGAAAAAATCTGGAGCTAAGTCGCTATTTTGCACTAAACAGTTAAAGTCCATGTATACACTAACAAGTTACTTATCTGACATAGGCCAACAGGAAAGAATATTTCTAAATACGCGGTGTGATAAGAAGGCACCTCCAAAGCGTTTCACAATGCAGATCTAGGGGCCTGGTAGCGCTCTTGGATGACATGACAACGTTACTGATACTCAATAAGCGGCTGATGGACCCGGAAATGATAAGTTAACAGAATCCACAATAGGAGTCGATGCATCATTCAAGGTGTTATATTGGGTTCGTTTGAGGTGAGGTTAGACGATACGTTAACACGTAGCAATAGTCTGCACTACTATACATACATGCAAAATAGGCCGTAAAATCAGCAAAATTACCAAGTCTTGAGTTTGGCTTATTCTTCTGTCATATATCCTAACTAGCGGTCTTGAGCACGACATTTGTTTCTTTTCGGTCATTGAAGATAGGTACTGCCGTATATACAAGATTAAGGTAAGATTTGTTACCTGCAATTAAAGTAACCTGGGTTCCTTACAAATACGCATGCGACCAAGCCTTTTTACGGAACTAAGATGGGTACAAATTCAATGGACTCACTTGAGGCTATTTTCTCAATTCAAAAAGAGCTTGCATCAATGATGGATCTTTCTCGGTATCCTGCTTCAATAGAGGGAAGAGTATCTGCCCTTTCTACAGCAATAGTCCACGAGGCTATTGAACTTCAAAGGTTGACAAGCTGGAAATGGTGGAAAAAGCCTACAGCCTTTGACAGTGAAGCAGCAAAAGAAGAACTTATTGACATTTGGCATTTCGTTGTCCAAACATCGATAGAGCTTGGGATGACTCCCTCTGATGTGCTCAACGAATACAAGAAGAAGAATAAGGTCAACCGCGATAGACAGATATCAGGATACTAGCACCTGAGCAATCTTGGCAACGTCAACTATTCCTATCAAGTCTATCATTTTAACTTGGTGTCTAAATATCTCGATATCTACCATGGATGATGTAACCATAGGATTAGGGCCAACCGCTCCAATTATTCTACCTGCTGAGTTTACGCCGTTGCTAGAAAGCGCCAGTAGTGCCTGTCCTGGTCTATGACCCTTAACCTCATCACCGCAGACCAGGATGCGCTTAAGTTCTGAGTGCTTCATAGCCAATGCAATTATTGCATCTATGCCTTTATTCTCAGAGAGAAGCCTGCCTGCTATGAGCACCTTATTCATGAGTGACGATTTGGAGATCGTCTCTAGTAGGTCAATACTTGACAGCGTGCATATTGCTACCTCTTTTCCTGAACCAAGGTAATATTCGTGCTTGATTGGCAGCAGAGCTTCGCATAACTTCCCTGCCACCTTTTCTAGTCTTCTCACTATTAGCATTAATCTAGGCCCCAGCTAACTATATTTGTCGGCGTGACCTTGACAAAGGGCGCTTCGCCTTCGTTCCAGGCATCACGTCTGACCCACTCAAAGCGATCGTGAAATATTCTATAGAGCCTTGCAAACTCTTCGCCCCTTTCTATGATTTCAGCTGTGCCTTGCACGCATACTGCCCTATTGCCAACAGAGCTGTAGATATCCACTACTAAAGCCGCTGACTTGTTATGCCTAAGGTTTTCGTATTTTCTCGTTTCATAATCGGTTGCGATAAAGAATGACCCCCGCTCAAAAATGTATGACACAGGAACGACGTGAGGAATTCCGTTGTGACATGTCGCTATCCTGCAGGCTTCGTTCTTATTTAAGAAGTCTGTTTCTGTTTGGCTAAAACTCACCTTGGCCAACGACAGAGTTAGTGATATCTTATATTTATAGGCCTGCCTCATCAGTGGCATGGGGCTTTTTGTTTTGCATAAAATAATAAGAGTTGAAGCCGAGATAAGGATATTTAGAAGACGGGGGTCCTCAATCGAAGGTTGGTTTTCTGCTAAAACATTTCCGGTTCTCGGAGAAGCACTGTGATTCATACATAAATAGTGATTACTGCGCTACGCGATCACAAGATTTTTAGCTGTCTTAGTCCTCGGTATCACTTGTTGGTTTTTTACCCTCCAACCACCGGCTAAATCTCAGAATTAGCACTCCTGCAGAAATAGTAATGAGAGAAATTGCGAGAAAGCTAGGCTGCATTACTGATTGGAGCCCTCCTGGAGCCGCTGAGCGATAAGTGCATTTTTCACTTTCATCGCAATTTTTTATCACAGGAAATAAGAGTAAGAAAAGTACAAAGACGACCATGAGAGCCACACCTGCAGAAGACACTATCGCTCCTGACTTTGCTAGTGCTTGTAGTAGCGTCATGGATGCGGTTGTATATGCTCAAAGCACTTGATATTTCTTTTTTTTATCTCTATATGCCCTTTTTCTATAGTTCATCTGGATTTATTGTCACAAACCTGTACGAATCTTCACTGCTTACCCTCTTAAACTGGCTGTCAAAGTATAGGAACGGCTGGTCATTGTAAACATGTTTGTCCCAAAGCTCATGGACGTTGCCAAAAAAGTCTTTTTTAGTCTTACCTTTCATTCTGAGTAGTTCATGGGTAAGTATGTGCGAGACTCGGGGGCAATTATTGTCTGCATAGAACCGATAACGCTGATTTTCTGGCATGCTTGCTACAGGCCTCTGCCACCATGTAATTCCAATACCTGGAGCAGTATAACCTTCGGTATTGCAATCAGTAAATATAGGCTTAAAGTATGCAAGGTAAAAATGGAAGGTTTCTTGTCCCCTTTCAGAATGGTCCCTTATTAAGTACGCCACTGACATCCTGTCAAAGAGCTTTCCAGGTACAACTGGCAAAATGTCTGCCTGTACCTGCAGAGAAATGTCAAAGTAACGTCGTGTCCACCACCTGAAAAAACGCGTCATCGCCGAAACATATGCCCAATCCTCTCTTTCCAGTTGCTGCCATTCTTGTTCTCTTGCAACATATATGAAAAAGAGCCTGTCTGCTTTCAATGATGAGTCATCAGCCGAATTTTTGTAATGCAGGTTTATATTTGCCGCTCCTGAAAGCATGGTTGTCTTCGGTGTTTGAGTATATACTCTCTTATCTAAAGGGTCAGCTTCCCGATAGGAGACATCAGATTGCGACATTATCATAGAGCCATCCTTTATCTGTTAGACGCTCCTAATAAGATAGAATAGGCGTAACACTGATTTACCCGTCTATCTAGTTGGTGACATGGTATGCAACCCCGACAGAAAAAGAAGGTATTTCTGTATGCAGGTATTGGCTTTTTATTGGTCGGCGTAGTATCAATGGCTATAACGTATATGTTATTCTACTGAACAAACAGTATTATAGACGATAGCCCAATTGATGATGACAGCTTCCCTTCTATTAGAAGGTGTATTATGTGAAGGGTATAATGCATTATCACATATCTCGCTTCTGGTTGCCAAAGAAAGGCCCAAGAGAATTGGCACCGAGAAAAAATATCCCTAGGCATTAGACCCAAATCACGTCCTTTTTAAGGATTGAAGACTGGCTATTTCTCAAAAATTTGAGAAATTTTATAATAGCATTTTTGGAATGAGCTAATTTCAGATAGTAGAATATACAATGTGGTTTTTCGAACTCTCAGAAAGGTGGATTGGACGCTCAAATATACGCTGTTTACTGAATAATTGCTTGCTTCTGCTTCTGCGTTGATTCACTATCATCCACAACAGTGTCGAAATGGTATAGGCAGGGTAGAAGGTCGCCGGTAACTGGAATAAACTCTAGATTGTAGTGAAACCCTCAGAAATATCGCCTACAATCGGCATTGCAAATAGCATTGGTGCCAGACAGACAAGGGATCGACTCCGATAGAGACTACAAGCACAGAGGTAGCTCTGGTCTTCAAGACATAGCACAACGATTCTAATTGCAAATGATGGCTTATAGCCTGTAGACTCTACTGCTTACTTGTGTCGTTTTTTATCTTGTAGGCCACATCCTGATTATTCAGCTCCTTTTCCATTTCTGAAGGACTCTTGCCGGCCTTAATCTTGTCTCGAAGTTCCTTTACCGCTTTATCTTCAACCTTATCTTGGTTTGCTGCCATATAGCGGTATTCATGCTACATCCTATTTATCGGGTTAATCTAAAATTCTAAATTACCTTTGGTCTCTGTTGCAAAATAGATTTCGATAGCTGTGTATGTCCAATAAGCATTAGCAGGCAGAGAGAGATTTTTTCGCTGCTCAAGCATCTAGCATAACAATCGTTTTGTTGACCAAGTCACGTCTACGACAAGATCCTAGACCTGTTAATAGCGTAGGTTGTGATATCAAGCAGTATTACCTAGCTGACCTAGTATATTGGCGAGATTTTTCTGTTTATCATAAAAGAATAATCTCAAAAAATAAGATAAAGGTAACTCACCCTTGCGGTATTCATGCTTTCATACCATTTTTCTTATAGTCTCGTGATCGTAAAACTGTGGCTTCTTGTATCGCCTGTACTTGCTTATCTGCCGCCATACGGACAACGTAAGAAGGATGGAAGGTAGCAGAAAAGCAAGGGGGATTATCCATGAAGCTGTCAATTTTGTCTTTGGCATTTCCATTGCAACCTTACGTGTCGAGGGGTATCAGAAACATCAATTGCGTTGCTTATCCTATTAGCTTGCTGATGTCCCTTCTTCTAGGCCTGTAGCCTTGTCAGTAGCAGTATTTGACCTTACCGACCTTCGAAGCTTCTTGCCGGTGTTTCTCACTGACTCTGAGGCAATAGGTGCAGCCTCTCCCACTTCTCTTGCAGTGACTCTTACGGTCTCAGCCGTTTCCTGTGCTGCTTTGGCTGTCTCATCTATTGCGACAGCAGTCTCTCTGATTGCACCCCGGTCCCTTAGAGCACGAGCGGATTCATTGATCTCCCTCGCAGTATCACGTGTTGCAAGCGATGCCTCCCTAAACGAATCAACGAGTTCGTCTACTGCTCCGCTCTGGCGTATAGCAATCACCATCTCCCTCATCCTGATTGATTCTTCTCTTATTCTCCTTGCAATACCTTTAATTGTTTCTGCTGTCTTTTGTGCGTCAACTGTTGCTGTCACGTCTGTAGTAGCATGGGTTGTTGAAGTGTTCCCCCTAACTCTGCTAGCTTTAGCAGTGTTACTCTCATCCGAAGGGATAGTAGGACTAACCATACAGACTTATCATCTACCTTCCTTAAAAGAAATACTGTCAAAAATATACATTCAATATTCAGCATTGTTGATATATGCACGATGCTGAATATAATTAACCCGGGTTTGCTCACAATCCCACTTTTTAAAAATTCTAACTTGCTACATGACCCGACCTTAAAATCATCGGCAATGTCGGCGATAGGTTCATAATTTACTATGCAGAACTTTGGTATCACAGGTGTATGCACGTTTGACATTTAGAAAAGTTGGAGCAGTGATCCTGCTAGTTTCAAACATGGAAAAATCAATCAGGTTTTATAGCGACATACTAGAGCTGCCGGTCAAGAGCAGAGCTAAGGATTGGACAGAATTCTTTAAAAATGACACTGTGCTTGCCCTTCACCCTGCTCCGAAGAAGAAAAGGAGACTTAAGACAGGTTCAGGCACACTGGTTGGCTTCGAAGTCACTGACCTTGAAACAACTGTAAAGAAGCTAAAGGAAAAGAGAGTGAAGTTCTTTAAAAGGCCAAAAGAGGAGCCTTTTGGCAAACACGCAATAGTTCAGGACCCAGACGGGCATCTCATATCGATAGCAGAGATCAAAGAAAAATCGTCAGGAGGCTTTGACTTACTAGGGCTAATAGGTGCAGAATAATATTACAGATCATTGATACAACTTTATCACTTTTTCATCGCAGTTACAAGATAGACATTACCTCCGAGGTCTTCAAAACGAGTCTTTGAGAACCTATTGTTGAGCAATAGCGCAATGTCGTTTTTATTCATGAACATTTGGCCTTGCAAGGCAAAGTCAAGCTGCATACCCATTATCAGCTGCCTTGCTGCGTTATTGAGCTTTGATCTTGGCAGTAGTCCTTCCATTATGGCAATTGTGCCATAGTTCTTTAGAGCGCGCCAACAATTTGATAGACCTCTTTTCTTGTCCTTCATCATGTAGAGTGATTCGCCAAGAAACACGATGTCAAATTCGTTTGTAAATTTCATGGATTCGCTTGAGGCCCTTATTAAGGTAATAGGCCTTCCGGCAGCGATTTGACGGGCCATTGCAAGTGCTTTAGCGGATGGGTCTATTCCGACCAAACTTGATTTTGGGTATTTTTTATGGATCTTGGCTAGCATGCTGCCCGTCCCGCAGCCTACATCAAGCATTTTACATCCTGTGGACAGCAGTTGGTGTAATTTTTTATGACGTCGCACGGCAGCTAGAAACTCATAGTGATCCCAATCAGTTGCTTCTTGTACTGCATTCAAGGTGGACTTTGTTTTTCTAATCTTGCCGGATCTGAAGAGCTCTTCAAATGCGCCATACTCTAGGCTCCTCATTGCAAGGTAAGAGAATTGTCCACCAAGATAGTCTGGACTAGTTTTATTGATAAGGATGCGCCCCATTTTCTTATCCATTTGGAACTTGCCGTTCTTTGCGATGACAAGCCGATATGCTTCTGCCGCAGAACACCAAGCCTTGACTGCGGCCGGATACAATTTAGTGCTGGTTATCAGTTCTTCTATGGACATAGGCTTAGTGTCAAGGTGATCAAATAGCCTCATTTGTCTCCCTATGTGCGCTACCCAGACCCCATAAAAGCCAACTGAGTATCTCCACAGCCTTGCAAAGTCAGTTGAGTGTTGTCTCTTCAATTATGACGACAGCTCAACATATGCCGTTCATAAATCATTGTACGGAAATTTTTTTGTATGGATTCATTGTAAATGAAGGATCAAATAGCTTCTTAACTCTTGAGAATAGTGAGTTGATCTGCTTGCCATACATCATTTGGATGTAGGGTGTTCTAGCAAACCCGTCGCCATGCTCTCCACTTATAGTACCACCGTTCTTTATCACACGAGCAAACACTTTATTGGCAATATTGTATATCAATTCGAGTTCTTTTGTTGACGCAGTATCTATAAGTGGCCTTGTATGCATGTTGCCGTCGCCTACATGCCCATAGATTACGTAATTTACTTTGTTTTCTTTGTACGTCTGCACAAGGCTGGCAGCATGTTCTGCAAGAATATCGGGGCGAACCACCGTATCTTCTATTAGGCCGATTGGTTTTCGACTGCCCAAAGTAAGCTTCATTATGCTGTTGAGTGCACTTTTTCTTGCTCTCCATATGTTTGTTATACTCTGCTCATCTGAAGCGTATTCTATTACCGAACATCTATCTGCAAGAGCTTGCTTGCACGCTCTCATACGTTCTTCAACTTTGTCAATGCTGCAATTGTCTGCAAATTCAACAATTAGCAAGCATCCCCCACCCTGTAAGTTGCTATTACCAGAGCTCAGGACGGTCTGATCTAACATTTCAAGTGCAACAGGAGAAAACATTAAGATTACAGGGACTGCTGAAACAGCACTTAGCATATCTTGGAACCCTAACACCATCAAAGATCTAAATGCAGGGATGTCCAGGATGCGCAGCTTTGCTGAAGTCATTATACCAAGTGTGCCCTCAGAAGCGGCAAAGACCTTCTGTGGATTGAACTTATCTGAAATAACTGCATCCAGCCTGTAGCCACAAGAATTCTTAGTCACGCTTGGATAACGATCTTTAATTTTATGAACATTCGGGAAAAGTAATTCGCCAAGTTTTTTCATCTTGCTGTCGTATTTGGATGGGCTTGCAAAACCTAGCTGGCCGTCGGCATATACTACATTAATCTCCTCGAGAAAGGAGATAGTGCTGCCATAGCCCAAAGAGTGAATACCACTGGAATTATTTGCTATCATACCTCCTATCGTGCAGTAGTTGCTGCTAGCAGGATCGGGTGGCAGGAACTTGTTCCTCTTTTTCAGCTCCTTGTCTAGGACACCTTTCACGATCCCTGGCTGGACTTTGACATAGTCGTCGTCGATGTCTATTATTCTATCCATGTGTTTTGAAAAATCAAGAACTATGCCATGAGACAAGGACTGTCCAAGAAGTCCTGTGCCAGCGCCTCTTGCGGTCATTGGTATTTTGTTGGACGAAGCATATTCGCATATTCGCTGAACGTCATACTCATCAGAGGGACATGCTACTGCAGTAGGCGGGATTTCGTAATGGCTCGCATCTACAGAGTATATGCGTCTGCTCCAGCTGTCTTCAAGAATCTCGCCCTTTGCTATGCAAAGCAAATCACGGGCTATGTTCATGACTTTACATAGCCACACACATATAACAAATTTTCCAGAATAGAGCTATGAGGAATAACTACAAATATCATCATAATAGTTTTCTATTTTCAGTGATAAGTCATGATACATTCCATTCTACCACAGTTATCCAATAAAGGAATGTTAACCGGCTTATACTGAACATAGCAATCTATCTAATTGTCGAAGATTTGATAAAAGTTATGTATCCTCTCCTCTCCTAATAATGCACTGTACGGTATTCAACAGTAGTAGACATCTAGATGGTTTCCGATCTAGCTAAGGACTAAAGTTCATCAAGGAGATAGTTCGTTATGCGGAATGAGTGGTGTAATAAATGATAGTGCTAAATAGCCCAGAAAATCTCTATAGATATCCAACAAAGTTTAATAGCTCTCTCGTGCGTGTCCTGTATTGTTGGTAACACCATTGAAGAGCAATAGCAATACAGTAATTGAGGCATGTGCATTTTGCGATGCAAGAATTAGTTTTGGTGAGAGCATTTGTCCTGACTGCATGAAAAAATACAATATCAGGTCTTATGATCTGGGCAATGATGGTTGCGGTTGTGACATATAATTAAATAAAAAAGGGGTCAGAAAGTTGGTATGATAATCATCCAAGTCATACAGCCACCACATCCTCATCCCCTGCGCTAATCAATGCTCATTCTATCCATTATATCTTACGTTTTTAATATTCCTCCTTTTTCTCCTTCTTTTGACTTATTGTACGCCTTTTTGAGCAGAAGGTCCCGCCTTGACTATTTTTAGCCTCTGTGTCTTTTAAGAGATAAGTCATTCGTTATCAGAATACAATATAAAATTGCACGTAAAAATCACCAAGAGAACCAGAATGAACAATTGTAGTTATCAGATAGATGGAGACGCATATGCACAGTGACCACATGCGCGCTAGAGACCTCGTCCCTTGTGATTCACGCATAATTTAGCATTTCTTTGTTCGTGCAAAGTCTTTTTATGCAATACTGAACCGATATCGACTCATATCCTTTTCTTGCTTTTCAGTAGCCGTTGGCGATCATGATGTTACTTTCAACAATAAGATCACTTCCTGTCAAAGCTCCTTTGGTTTTAATGATCGCTATCTTTCTTTTTGGCAGTATTCCTCTAGGGAATACCCAACTTCCATCGAACCAATCGATCCCTCCGCATGAACGCGGTGGCACTTTTCAGAGTATAAGCGATAAATTTAGTATAATATTGCCAGCTGGTTGGGTGATTCAAGACATTGACAATACTGACACCTATACATTATTAGAGGAGATGATGCAAGGGTCAAGACTCTTGGCACAAATCTGCCCCAAAGATCAGGCAATTGATGATAATGAGGGAACTTATGACTGCGAGGAGTCCAATGAGAGCATATATATTGAACAATATCGCGACCTAGCCCATCAACCTGAATTTGCTTCTCTTGCCCATGAAAACACCACAAATCAGGATCTTTTAGACTATCGTATAATGAGGCTTCAGAAGCTTGGTTACAGCGAAATTAGCATCCTTCACAATACAAACATGACGGTTGATGTTATCGATACTGACACAAATAAGACAATAGCTATGGTGCCAGCCAATCTTGTAGAAATGAGATATAACAGCCCAAATTCAACTGACACAAGAGGGTACTTCCTATTATCTAGTACAAATGCTACATCAAACTCAGGAATGATATCAGGATATAGTCTCTCTTATGAAGCTAATGCGGCAACATTGCCTTCTATCATTCCTCCAGAACCAATTCTGCGCATATTTCAAAGCTTTGAGTTTGTCAAAGAATCAAGGGGAGAATTAGCACCTTTGAATGTGGAAAATAATGATTATAGCAATGACACTTTTACTTTAACTCGGATACCAACCCGATCTCTTGATCTATTGCCTCCTGTCCTTGGTTTTCATGAGCAGACTACTGCTAACAATAGTAGGTCATAAGCGGTTCTTAAAGTACTAGAATAATAGAAAAGACAAAACGTAAATGATCATAAAAGTCATCTGCGAGGATGTTGAAGAAATATCAACCAAGACTACTCCCGCGCATAGCCCAAAACTGATAAACACAGAATATAGAGCAAATAGTAAATTGCGTCAGGTAGGAAAATTCACCTGATACTGCAACTTCTGATCAAGCCCAAACGGCGCCTTATTTGAGGCATCGCCTATGTATGCAGAGATATGTCCTGCTGAATAATGTCTCAAACATTGTAACAACGGGCGTAATTACAGAAGAATAGCAACCTCATTGGCATAATGACACCTCTTCTCGTATTGACGGACAAACAGTTCAGAGATACATTTGATCACAATGATGTGATATTTTTTACCAATTCATCATTGATCTTTTCTGTTCATGATTCGGATGGATATGCGAAAGGCATCATCATCATCATTCTGACTGCGGCACCTTTCATTTTGTAAGCGGTTAAGAAGTTGTATATGAGAAAAGTATGTATTGAAATTGATAAACCTTTTAGACAGGGCAAAAGCTTGCTTTGAGATATTTTTGTCAACAGAATATTGAAGAACATATCGCGCTACAATGCTGATTAGTCAACAGTTTTTGTTGATCCTTGGTAAGCCTTATCGAAAAATCATTTTTATGATAGCAGCAGAACGCTTTTACCTTTATGTCTACCGTTTTTGGTATATAGATATCATAATTGACCATCTCTTTTTCTCGTCCAAATAGAAAGAAGGACCCCATATCTGCTAGACTAAAAATGCCGCTTTTCGAATCCTTTTGCGCCCTAATTGCTAATAATTGTATCAACCTCAACACAACATAAAAATTGGCCCTTTGATATCCTTGTACTGAATCTATTATGACAAGGGAACCGTCAGACTCATGCTTTTGAACGTTGATCTCATAATACCTATCTCGCTGGTATTGTCTTATACTAATAGTATTTAGAAATTTGGAGAAAGAGTCTAAATATCATTCTATATTGATGGCATACGTATGGATGCTTGGAAGAGAGTCATATGGGCGGTCCGTAACATATTAAAATTTTGAGCCGACATTTATGGAAGATTATTGAAAGCTTTTGAGTCAGAAACATTTTAAGCGTAATTATAATTGAGGCAAAATAGCGGTTGGACCAGATGCTTTCACTCTGGAGCTAGACTGTGTGTTGCAGAATTTGTGATGCTATGAAGAAGAAGCTAATGCCAATACTGAGGGACCCTTTATTTTGCTTCTAGTTTGCCATACTTGGACTCGACAGACTTCAAATGAGAAAATGAAGGAAAGGAATTGTTGCTGCCATACTATTACAATAATAAAAATCTCTATATCCCGGTATAGAAAAATAGCACATTGATTTTGTTTTCGTCAGTTATGAGTGTTGTCTCTTGTGCTACAGTTAATCAGGTTTTAATTATTCAAAGGACACCCTGTCAGTCGAAATTTTGGCTACAAATTTTTTAAATCCTAAGCTAGATGGAAGGTAATAATGATGCTCTCTCTCTTAATTTGATATAATTTAGCTATTACCAGAAATTTTATGCATTAGATCTTTGGCTTGATTTTGTTTTTCTTCAGTTATATTAACGACAACCATTCCCTCTAAGGGCTGGCCATAGAGAACGACGGAGCCCTTTGGTGCCATTATGAATAGCGGTAAGGCAAGCATATCCTCTTCTCCTTGTACTTTCACGGTAACAGGCGGAGGCGTTTCTAACGCGATTTGCAAAACATCAACTGCTTGCTTTGAAATTGTACCTGCGGGGTTAACGCATAACATCTCCTTGGTATGATATTTGATGAAGTGGTTGCGCCGCGACCTACGTTCTAACCCGTCAATGACTGCAAGGTGCGGTGTTATACCAAAAGATATTAGGCGCTCAGTGGTTGCGTCGCCAACCGTGATGATCTTTTTAGCGTCCACCAGCATTGATAAAATTTTTTGTTTGGTTATATTCTTTTCAAGTACCAGCGTTCCAAAGGGTCTCTTTAGGATATGTTTGTCTCTTATATAAGCCGGCATTACTCTTTTTTGGGCTGCTCAGTTGCTTGATTTTCTGACTGTTCCTGCGCTCTGATTTCTGATGCTAGGATGCTAATTCTTCCTGCAATCAGTTTGGCAGCCTTTGTAAAGGCCTGTGACTGCACTGAGTCTGGCTCAGAGATTATAGTGGGCTTACCAACATCACTGCTTTCCATTATACCGGGATGGAGAGGGATCTCGCTTATGAAAGGTAACCCAAAGTCTTCGCTTATCTTCTTGCCGCCGCCTTTACCAAACAGAGAAATCTGCTCATTGCAATTTGGACATTGAAGATAGCTCATATTTTCAATGATGCCTACAATTGGTACATTGAGCTTGTTGAACATTCCGATCGCCTTGACTGCAACATTCATTGCCACATTCTGGGGCGTTGTCACTATGAGAATACCTGTAATAGGTATCGTCTGCGCTATTGTCAAAGGTGCATCGCCTGTGCCGGGCGGGAGGTCAATTATCAAATAATCTAGCTCACCCCAACTCACATCTGTTAGGAATTGCTTGACAATGCCAGAAACAATTGGGCCCCTATAAATGCCCGCCTGTTGTGATTGCTCATAGAAAAAACCCATTGAAATGACCTTGACACCTTCGACCTCCGGAGGTTGGATCTTATTATTGACTACTTCTGGCGATGCTTGAAGGCCAAGCATTAAAGGCACGCTTGGCCCATAAATATCAGCATCGAGCAATCCAACTTTTGCACCAGTATGGGCTAATGCAAGGGCGAGGTTTACGGAAACAGTAGTCTTGCCCACGCCTCCCTTCCCGCTTGCCACTGCGATAATATTCTTGACACCAGGCAATAGCTCATCCATCGAAAGCGACCTGCCTTCCATAACCCTAGCAGTGACTCTCATGTTCAGATCTTTCACCCCTAGAGATGCCATTGCGGCCCGCACATCACCCTCAATTTCGCTATTGAAGGGGCAAGCAGGTGTTGTTAACTCTAGAGTAAATGCGACCTTCCCGTCGTTTATCGATAGGTCCTTGATCATACCCATTGACACAATATCTTTGTGAAGCTCAGGATCTACAACTTTCTTGAGTGAGCTGAGAACCTGATCTACAGTTACCATTGGAAAAAATTTGTCTTTACTGTATTTAAATCATCGTATTTGAGGGAAAATCTAGTAGTCTTAGAAACAATTTTCAAAATCATAATTACCAATTTTCTTACCAAACGGTGAACGATCCTCTTATGTTTCTAACTTGGAAAGATGCATTACACCCACTCGTAAGCAACATAGCCTGTCTAGCGACAAGCAAGACTAGCCGCTTCTATGTAATCAACCTGGAGCGCATATCTTCAAATATCATCAACCCTATGATCCGAGAAAAAGATGGATCATCGAAGAAAAATTAGGAAGAGAAGATTTTTCTCACATCTTGAAACCTTTTTCTCAGAGTCACAATACTAATATCCCCAGACACTGCTATTTGAGCTTGGCTTACATTCTCTCCTTCTCTGAGACATGCTGCGTAGAGTACAGCTACGGCAAGCGCATTGGGATCTTTACCATGTGAAATAGGATCGTTCTTGATAGCTGATAGCATCTCAAGCGCACTCCTATAGGTCTTCTCACTCACCTTTGCCTTATTTGCTATTTTTGCTAGGTATTTATTTGAGTCGATCACCGGCAAGTGAAGCTCAAGGTTCTGCACAAGCAATCTGTAGCATTTGCCAGCAAATATCGCATCAGTATTCGCTGCTGAAGAGATTTCCTCAAGCGTCCTCGGTATCGAAAGGTCTCTGCACGCAGCATATACTGCTGCGACTATCAATGCTCTGATCGATCGCCCCTTGATTATCCTCTTGTCAAGAGCCTTCCTATAATTATATGCAGCCTTCTCGATCAAAGTGTCGCTGAGGGAGAGCTTATCCTTTATAGTACTCAGTATGGCAAATGCGTTCTTCAAGTTACGATGATAACTCCGGTTATTACTTGAGATCTTGTTCCATCTTCGCATCCTCTGAACTTTGCTTCTCTGCTCAGCACTTATTGCAACTCCATTTGCGTCTACGTTTGAGTATGAGATGAAAGTAGATAACCCCATGTCATGAAAAGCAAGTGAAGAGGGCATACCCGTCCTACTCTTGCTTTCCATGTCCTCGCCCGAGTAAGACCTCCATTCTGGTCCCATCGATTCAATATTGTCTTTAACGACCATTCCACAGGAAGAACAGATCGCTTCGCTCGTCTCAGAATCAAAAACAATGGACGTACTATTGCACAAAGAGCAAGCCTCCGTCGGTTCCGATGCAAGTTTGTAACTCATGTCTCAAACGATAAGTGCGGAATTAATTTAAAGGCCATGTATACAGTTTCGTTAAGTGCGCTGCAGTGTACTGCAACTCGCTACATAAAACAATACTATAACACAGAAGCGCTCTCTTTAAACACCTAGTGCTCTGTTTATTTGGCATATATGACAGTACTTTCACAGGATGGCCGCCCGTCTTCGATTACTCGATCTTTTAGGTTTGAATCCGACGTATTGACTGTACTTGACGAAGAGGCAAAGCGGATGGGAATATCTGTAAACGCGCTGGTAGGCATCATATTGCGTACATATGTCGAATTTACGCGCTATCTTTCAAAGATAGATATGGTTGTGGTAAATCGTGAACTCCTTACATCTCTCATTGATCTGCTAAGTGAAGAAGAACTTTATAAGATGGGAGCAAAGCTGGGGCAGACAATGCTAGCAGACACAGTCATGTTTTGGAAAAAAGAAACCACTGAAAAGGCAGTGATGGAATACATCGAGAAGATGGTCTGCAGATATGGCCGCCTTGGCACTTATGATGAAAGGCGGATGCCAGGCGGGCAGATGGCTATAGTCCTCCGCCATAGACTTGGTAAGAACGGCTCACGGTTTCTTGAGGGGTATTTGTATGAGGGGCTAAAGCATACACTAGGCGTTGATGCCATCTTCGAAATTACTGAATCGTCAGTCAAATTGGAAATTCCTGCTATTAGATAACAAGCTCAGTATAGGACAAAAAGTTCATAATAACCTCTCCATCTAAATTGCCTGGATTATGTTTGCCATAGTGCATATGAGCGATGTTGTTAGAATTCCCCCAAATAGGCTTACCCACTCTCTGAATGATGCTGCTGTCCAGATTCTTAAAGAAAAATATGAAAGCATGATTAGTCCTGAAGTTGGATATGTCATCATGATAACAGATGCTGATCCAAGTTCCATCGGCAAGCTGGTCGCTGGTGACGGTGCGACTTATCACAAAGTCACTTTTAAGGCCCTTGCGTTCTATCCCAAGCTTCAAGAAATAATTGAAGGCGAAGTAGTTGAAATTACTGACTTTGGAGCATTTGTAAGAATAGGCCCTACTGACGCTCTTCTTCACCTCTCACAGATCACTGACGACTATCTTAAAAGCGATGTTAAGCAGGGAGTCATTGTAGCAAATCAGACTGCCCGGTCGCTCAAGATCGGATCCAAGATCAGGGCAAGGATAACTGCAGTAAGCCTTGGCAAAGGAGCAGGGATGGGCAAAATAGGCATAACTTGTAGGCAGCCGTTTCTCGGTGCGGTAGAATGGGTTGCTGAGGAGATAAAGAAGGCAAAGGCTGGAGGAGAACAACGGTCACCTCCTGCAAAGGAGAAAAAAGGGGTGGACAGGAAGTAAAATGGTCAAAGAGAAAGCATGCAGAAAGTGTAAAGTGATAACTACGGGAAAAGTGTGCCCAAACTGCAAGTCAACTGACCTAAGCGCAGACTGGTCAGGTATTATACTAGTTTTTGATGCTCAGAATTCGCTGGTTGCTAAGACGCTTGACATTATGACTCCTAACAAATATGCGCTTAAGGTCACTTAGATGGACAATCTGCAGACATTTCTCAATGTTAGAGAAATACTTGCCAATTTTTTGCAAGAGGACGTTGGTGTAGGCGATATTACTAGCGATAACATAATTCCCGCAGGCCTTGTAGCCAAGGCAGAAATCGTGTGCAAGTCGCACTTTGCAATTGTATCTGGACTTGAAGAAGCCTCGATGCTTTTTGATATCTGTGGCTGCAAGAGTGAGATCCTTGTTAAGGATGGCTCAAAAGTTGTAAAGGGAACGGTGGTTATGAATGTGTCAGGTTATGCCAGAGCTATTCTAAAGGCAGAAAGGACAGTCCTAAATATCATAATGAGAATGAGCGGTATAGCAACTGATACTAGGCGCATGGTGGACCTTGCAAAAGGTGTTACAATATTGGCGACTAGAAAGACAGCACCGGGGTTACGTTATTTTGATAAAAAGGCAGTCGTTTTAGGTGGCGGAGCCACACATAGAATGCGGCTCGATGACATGGTTTTAATTAAGGATAATCATACTGAGCTCATCTCTGATCTTAGAAAAAGTATCAGGCTTGCCAAGAAAAATGTCGGCTCATTGATAAAGGTTGAATGCGAAGCAAGGACGAAGGAAGAAGCATTAGCTGCTGTTGCAGCCGAAGCAGATACCGTCATGCTGGACAATTTTACTCCAAAACAAGCTCAAAATACAATAAGGGAGATTAGAAGAAGGAGGTTCCGAAACAAGATAAAAATAGAGCTTTCAGGCGGCATCAATCAAAAGAATATAAGACGTTACTCGAAAACCAAACCTGATTTTATTTCACTTGGCTTCATTACGCACTCATCAAAGGCAATTAATTTCAGTCTCGAAATTATGAAATAGCTAGCATTCGATTGATTGCAAGGCGAGCGTTCTCTGCAGTATGTTCTGGTACCTTTACTTCATAGATATCTTCCATCAACGAATTGTAAACTTTCTCTAAAGTAATCTTTTTCATATACTTGCATACCGCATCTGATTTGATAGGTATGAACTCCTTCTCTGGATTCTCCTTCTGCATGCGATACAATATCCCAGTTTCAGTAGCTACCACGAATTGCTTTGCACCTGATGCTTTTGCGTGTTTCATCATGCCTTCAGTTGAAAGTATGTGAGCGTTCTTTACCAATTCATCTCTTGATAGGTGATATAATACTGAAGAAGTGCAACTACATTCTGGATGAACTAGAAAGTCAGCATTTTTGAAGCTTGCAAGCATCTTGTTTATATCCTCTGCCTTAATACCAGCATGAACATGGCATTCGCCAGGCCAAATGTACATGTTCTCTCTCTTGGTTATTTCCGCGACGTAAGAGCCTAGAAATAGGTCAGGCAAAAACAATACTTCTTTATCTTTAGGGATGCTATTTACTACCTTCACTGCATTTGATGATGTACAGCAATAGTCAGACAAGGCCTTTATTTCCGCAGTTGTATTGACATAGCTTACGACCACCGCATCGGGATGCTCTGCCTTCCAAGCTTGCAACTCCTGAGCATTAATTGTGGAAGCAAGCGAACATCCAGCTTCGAGGTCCGGTATGAGGACTTTTTTGTCTGGACACAGGATCGAGGCTGTCTCCGCCATAAAGTGAACTCCACAAAATAAAATTATGTCTGATTCTGTAGTGGCTGCCTTTTTTGACAATGCAAGTGAGTCGCCTATAAAGTCAGCTACGTCTTGCACTTCTGGAAGCTGGTAATTGTGCGCCAAAACCAGAGCATCTCTTTGTTTCTTTAATTCAAAGACACGATGCTTGTAGTCTAGGTCTAACATTGTCATGGCAGTTGATAAACATGAGATAATGGGGGGCCTCTACATTTAAAGTAGTATAGTGGAGGACATCGCTGCCTTGAAAATTGAATTTAAAGGCAATACTTGCCACCATCTCGGGTAATTATAGATGGATTGCGCGATATGAGATTTAGTGGAGGATTATCATGCATACAAATATAAGTATTAATTAATAATTACACAATAGAAATAAATGCCAACGCACGGATCGCTTACGAAAGCAGGAAAGGTAAGAGGTCAGACACCGAAGATTCAGGGCAAGCCGAGATTACGCCCCATTGCTAAACTTCGCAACAAAGGAAATTTTATCAAGCGGTTTGAAAAGAAGAGACTTCCAGGCCAAAAGAAACCAGAACGGCGCGGAAGCAGAAGATAAAAATGCCCTCTTAGATATCATATGTGTTTAGTCATCCTAGATGCCAAAGAAAAATGTTGGCCTAATAGGTTGCGGTACTATCGGAACACATCTAGCTATGGCCATAGAATCTCACACCATAGCTAACGCTTCGCTTACAGGAGTTTTCGACATTATTGATAGCAATGCAAAGATTCTAAAGTCAAAGTTGAGGGGTAACCCTCAGGTTTATAGTAATTTCGATAGCCTCATTGACTCCGAGGCAGACATCATAGTAGAGGCCGCCTCGCAAGAAGCTGTCAAAAAGTTTGGCAAGCAGATAATCGAGGCTAACAAAGACTTAATGATAATGAGCGTGGGCGCCCTCGCAAATACAATCTTTTTGACGGAATTGCTAGACCTCGCCCCTGTAAGGAAAGGCCGCAGCAAGATCTATGTGCCAAGCGGAGCAATAGCCGGCATAGACGCGATACGCAGCGTTAGGCATCTTCTGGATTCTATTACACTTACAACCACGAAAAGTCCAAAGGCACTTGCAGGTGCGCCGTTTTTCGCAACAAGTGAGGTGAACCTTGACACCATAACTAAGATCACAGAGATCTACGACGGCCCAGCTGCAGATGCTGTCAAGTTGTTCCCTGCAAATGTCAACGTTGCTGCAGTGCTGAGTCTTGCCGGCCTAGGTGCCGACAAAACCAAGGTTAGAGTGCTAGTAGATCCTCATGCTACTACTAACCAGCATGAAATTGTGGCAACCGGTAGATTTGGTGATATCAAAATAACTGTCAATAATGTAACGACTCCTGGAAACCCTAAGACAAGTTTTCTTGCAGTCCTTTCAGCAATAGAATGCCTTCGTTCGATATGTGACGATGCCATAAGGATAGGTTCATAGTAGTTATTATTCTCTTCTTAGTTTATATTGGGTTTACGATTGACAAATCCCAAACATGAGCTACGGAGGAAGAAACGATAGCTTCGGTCCGAAGCCTGTAGAAACAGGTAAAGAATACGACGTACAGATCACTGAAATTAGCCGCAAAGGCGACGGGATTGCGAGAATACAAGGATTTGTTATCTTTGTAAAGGGAGGAAAGGTAGGTCAGAACGCGAAGATCCGGATTAGTCAAATCGGACCAAGGTTCGCCACTGCAGAAATTATCGACGGCTCGACTGCTTCACCAAACGAACCAACAAGTTAAGTTACTGCGCTCTGACAAACGTACGCAGTGACACTTTTTTTCTTATCATTATGATTCCTCTCTTTCAACATTTATTTTTTCCACCCTTCGAGCCTTCTTCATGTTTGCCCGTTGTAGTGTTCTAATTAGTGCGTGTAATATGCGCAATACAAGAGTCACCATCCAGTGAATGAAAGATTCCTTTTGTTTTTGCCGCTTGTACTCACGGTACCTCTTCGCTGCAACTGCAGAATATTGTGACATGCTAAATTAGCTTGTCTGTGTTCATGATATAAGGGTTAACCCGCCCAAAGAAATTTAGGTTATTTTGTTGAAAGATCAACTGCTGATATTGATGCACAACAACATAATTGCCATTGTAGCAATTTCGTTTGCAACAGTGGGGGGATTGTGGGCTGTAGGCAAGCTAATGAATCCTGAGGCAAACGTTGATCTACCGGTCGAGGATATTCTCCTCATAGCGCAGAGAAGCACGTTTAACGATACCAACCCGGACGTTTACGTCACCGTGAATGTTCCAGCAAAGCTTGTTGTGCAAAACAACGATGCAGTAACCCATGACCTGAAAGTGGATGCATCTTCAAATGGCGGAGTAACACCAATAAATACTGCCCCACTGCGTGGAGGCCAGAACTTTCTTACGGCTATAGTAACATCAAAACCTGGCACGTACGAATATTACTGCTCCTATCATCCGCAAATGCGGGGACACATTATCGCTGAGTAATGTCAGAGAGACGAAGAGACAGAAAAGGAGATCTGAAAATTCTTATTTCTTTAAATGTATGTTACTATTTGCATTCATAGTATAGCACTTCTATACGGTTATGTCTTATGTCTTATTTTATCAATTACGACCAGGGAAAAGCAGATGATCTTTATTTATCTGTGTGCATTGTCATTTCGGGTTCCCCTTCAGTCTAGATTGCAAAGCCTAAGATAACCTTGATATAACTTCGCTTTCTGCAACCTTGGATAATCTGAGTTTCTTGTACATTTAGATAGATGTCCCAGAAACCTTTACTATTGTAAGTATATCTTCGTCGGCTATCTTGTGGTCAAGGCCTACTTTTTGTCCAGCAAATTTCGCGCTCTTGCCCCACACAAGTCCGTAACGGAAGTTCTTGGCCATGTTTCGGTGAATCTTGTTGCACACGTCCTGTACAGTTGCGCCATTTTTAATTATTAACGGCTCTTTGAAATCAGTTTCACCACCTTTGGGCCGCATGTAAACTCTAATAAATCCAAGCCTTTGATATAACGC
Organism: Nitrososphaera sp.; assembly: GCA_035562555.1. Lineage (GTDB taxonomy): Archaea > Thermoproteota > Nitrososphaeria > Nitrososphaerales > Nitrososphaeraceae > Nitrososphaera. The sequence continues at coordinate 27,640 of DATMWK010000068.1, forward strand.
CTCTTTTAGGACATCAATGTTAATACCGGACTCTGCCGAGACGGCGACAAAATTATTATTATTATTATTATTACCTACAATCTTTGACTTGATCTCTTGGACAAAACTTGCGTTAACCAGATCTATCTTGTTGAGCACAACAACTGAAGGGACATATATGCGGTTCCCATTTAGCACGTCTATTAGCTGATCATCAGTAAGATTTGGTTCCCTTATTATCAGCCGACCGTTGTGCAAACCATAAAGCCTCATTATTTCCTTTATCAGCCTTTCAGAAGCCTTTATGGGCACTTGTGCATTGACTGATATGCCGCCGGTTGCTGTCTTTTCGATCAATATGTTTGGAGGCTGCTCGTCCAATCTGATACCTGCTTCCGCTAGCTCTTTTTTTAGTACGCTTAGGTGATGAGGCTGAAAGACATCAAGCATTATCAAGACAAGGTCTGCACTGCGAGCAACAGATAACACACGCTTACCAAACCCTTTGCCGCCAGAAGCTCCCTCAATAATTCCTGGCAAGTCAAGCACCTGTATCTTTGCTCCTCTATAGTGCATCATACCAGGGACAGCTGTGAGCGTTGTGAACTGGTAGGATGCCACACGCGACTTGGCATTTGTAAGACTATTAAGAAGTGTCGATTTGCCTACGCTTGGCAAGCCAATTATCACTATAGTTGCGTCACCTGTCTTTCTGACATCAAAGCCAATATTTTCACCACCACTATGCATTGTCTTGCCGTGTACATTTTCCTGCATTTCCCGCTTGAGCCGTGCTATCTTGGCCTTGAGTAGACCTATGTGAAATTCTGTAGCCTTGTTGATCTGAGTTCTATGTATCTGGTCCTGAATCTCCTTAATCTTCTCTGGAATGCCCATTGCTAGAGGTCAATATCATTAGCTGCATGGCGATAAAAATTTTGTCAGATAGACCAATAGTTTGACATTTCCGTCAGGTCAAATCAATATGTGGAAACAAAGAGCTTCTTTTCTGGAGTAAAAACGGCGTGGAATTCATGTCACACCGATATTATATTGTCTTTTTCAAAATTTTACTTTTCCTGCTAGTATAGCTAAGTCTTTTCGTAAAGAAGCCTGCACATGAATTATAGATAACCTCATACGATAGATTATTGCCTGCAGGTCCGCGCAGCTATCCTTCAGAAAAGCAGACCGAGCTCATCTCGCGGTTTAATTTATATTCTGCACGTTATTGAAACTGTCAGGGCTCCGGTGGTGTAGTCCGGTTAAGCATCTCGCCCTCTCAAGGCGAAGATCACGGGTTCAAACTGCTGCGAGATCATATTTTCCAGTAGGGATACATCCCGTCCGGAGCACCATTTTTAGTATTTTACCAAGAAGCAGAGCTCTGATCTTCTGCGGTCTATCTTGTACAACATAAAAATAGTTTTAGATACGAGATATATGTCACAATGGGAAAGAAATCCTTAGAAATAGCAGGACCAAACGTTGACAAAAGTATCGGAATGCTGCACAGAGCCTATGCCTTTGAAATGCAAACGTCTCATTACTTTCAGTATGTGGCTAACAATATAGAGGGAATAGGAGTCCTCTTCGAAGACTTTTTTGGAGAGCGTGCAAAAGAGGAACAAGGACACGCAGCTGGAATTAATGACAGGTTGATGGAGCTTGGGGAAAACCCCACAGATGACCCCGGCTCATGGGAGAAGGAAAGCGGGTTAGGAAAGACCGAACCTAAGAAATATCTTTCGCTTAGGAGCGCGCTTGAGAGGGCTTTAGAGATGGAAAGATTTGGAATCGGACTTTACAATGATCTTGCAAATGCAACAAAGGATAGGGATCACGGAACATATCAACTAGCACTAAAATTACTCAGCGACGAGCTTGAAGATGAGCAAACAATGGAGGATATTTTGGCTAAGCTTGAAGTAAGGGATGTAAAAGAGGCTGGACCGCTATAGGGAGGAAACAGACTTCAAATAAAAATAATAGAAATGGAAAATAGTGGCTGGAATTAAATAAATCTCAAAGATCCCTTGCTTCTTCTTCTCTTCTTTTTTCTAAGCAAAATCAAGGTAGATGATTTTGGCTTTATGCTTGCTTTGATCAACTCTACACCGCACCTTGAACATTTTCCTTTGATGATGGCCCTTCCGTTGACAAGTCTAAGATATGCTGAACCTGTAATAGGAACATTTTCTTTGCAGAAAGTACAGTAGGTTTCATGTAGCATACCCTGATCTGTTGGCATGTCCTTGTTATATATCAGAGTAGCAATAAGCAATAATTAAATTTCCCTCAGCCTAGAGGAACTAGCCAAAGTGGAATCAGCAGTAAAATAAACTAATTTTAGTATAAGTGAAAGCCATGAAGTATGCGCAAAAGAGCTTTGTTCAGAACACAAAAGGATCTATATAATTAAAACAGAAGAAGAGCAGGGAAGTATAAAATATTAACTCCTTTGAATTAACCGGTACAAATACTCTGTGGCAGTTTTTTATGTTCTTTTTTTTAACACAGAGCAAGGGGAATTGATCTATATGGCAGATATATCGAATCATTTTTCTTTAATAGGCCTTACTTTTTATTCGTTCGCACAAGCCATTTCTGGAAAATCAGTCTTGCAATCCATAAAAATGTGAAGCAGTTCAAGATCAACATCAAGATCTGATAAGCATAGGAAGGATCACTTCCTCCTATGCTTAGGCTACAGGGATTCAGCAGTCCGGTTAGGTTCTCTTCATCTAATCTGCTTTTGCTGGCAGATAATAGGGGGACTGTTACTTCGTCATAATCCTCATGCAGCCTCCCATATGAAACTGCAAGGAGATAAAAAACCCTACCTATGAATTGTACGCACGCTGTCCAAGACTTTTCTTAGGTCAGCGGCCCCCAAGTGAGAGATAGAATGCTGTCGGGTCCAACTTGAGCATTCTAAAAATTGTATCATTTTTATACCATCTATATCAGACAGAAGAGGCTCAAACTAGCAGGACAATTTTGTTGCTAACTTGAATGTTCATATGGAGTCAAATCTTTTCAATTTATTCTCCTATGCCAATTTTTTCTTTCCTTGTTATCTTGTCCTGTTGAGAATGCTACTTGTCCTATTCTTGAGCACTTTCCTTACTTTGTCGCGGATTTTATTCATGTTGGCCGTGGGCATTGCAGTAAGTGAGAGTATACCATCCCTTAGAGGAAAGGATATGAGTGAAAATTTTTCATGCTCAGTTAGGGGGTAGCGCACCATTCCAAGCCTGTCGCTGTAGAATTGCAGCATTGTTTGGGTTGACAGTGAGTGGATGTACATCTGCTGCTCATTAGCTCCATTAGAAGTGACTCGATCCCTTGCTTGAATCCCCTTCAATGACTTCTCCTATATTATTGACAATGCCTACGAAGCGTATACTGCGATCAAGTTTGATAATTATGTCACAGAGAGTGGGTTCTCGCACACACGGATACTGCTCTTCAGAATATAAATTGCTTATAAGTTATTGTTATGACTAATCTATTTGGTATCATAGCCCTCTATTTCTACAAGCCTGATTTCGATGGAATGACCACTCTTAATGTGCGTATAAAAATGTAATCGTACAAGCGCGTTTATGTTAAGGTCTGTAAAGTATTTTGTCGAGTATCTCGCAAGCACGATCTTGCAGTCAGAGCAGAAAATTTCTTTGAATATCAAAGTGTTGTTGTCCCATCTACTCTGTATAGATTCAGTAGAACTTTTTATCGATTTTTTTTGACGCCAGATTGTTGGCGTAATTGTTATTCTCCGTAAAGTTTATCGTTGACGCCTTGTAGTATATCACTTCGCCTCTCCTCTCTATTACTGCAACAACTGCTTCCTTGCCCATCTTTTGTATTTCGCTTACGGCAGAAGCAAATTGTTTGGCTGTAGTATTCGTTCCCTCATTTATACCAAAGACCACGTACTTGGCAGGCTTTTTTTCGTAATCACCTCGTTCATACACTCGAAAGTCATTGCCAAAGCCAAAACCCTCCTTCGCCACGTAGCCCCTGCTTCGGAGGTCGCGATAAACTAGAAACTCACTCATAATGTTCCGGTTGTGTTTTAGCAGTAGTACAAGGAGCGAGTTGAATCTAATGGTCGGTTTATTATTGAGCTTTAGGCGATTTGTATAGAATAGATATAAAGTCTCGTATGGCTTAAGGATGAATTCAGAGTCTTCCTTCTCTCCAAAACCTTTACTACGCAGTTCATCCTGAAAGCGAGTTTGACCAACTACTACCTTGCGATTGCCTGCCAAGTACGCCTCTATTACCGGGGGCTGTACATCTGCTGCGGCGGCTTCCCTCTGACTTACATTCTCAACGAAGGGCGGGGAACTTATTGGAGGCGGCGAGGATGATGACATCATAGCTATGTTGTAAAGGTGATTAATTAACTAAACTGGTGGCAAAATCATAGTTCTTAGCAGTATAACATAACGATTAAATCAGAGCGAATTACCAAAATTAATCATTACATAGGATTAAATGAATTGAGCTATGAAGGGTGTTAATTATCGAGAAACTCGTGGTATGCCGTATGTAAGGCGAGAATACATAGCTGGCAAACCTCAGTTGAAAATAGCAAGATTTTCATCTGGGCTTGCGGGAAACAACTATGATTACAAAATCGAACTTATTGCGACTGAGAAGCTCCAGATACGGCATAACGCGCTAGAAGCTGCCAGGCTTGCTGCAAACAAAAGGATGGCACAAGCAGGGGAGACGAGCTTCTTTTCTATGTTGCGGGTATACCCACATGTGCTCCTGAGAGAGAACAAAATGATTGCAACTGCAGGCGCGGACAGACTTCAGGAGGGAATGAGGAGGGCTTTTGGTAAGTCAACTGGTCTTGCCGCAAGGATAAGGCCAGGTCAAGTGATCTTTGAGGCTTACGTCACCACTCCCAATCTTGAACTTGCACAGGACGGCTTTAAGATGGCAGCAAGCAAGCTCGGCCGGCCGACAACTACTAGGATAACGCCGCTAAAGGAGCAGGCAATGGTAACAGCTGAAGATTAAATCAAATCAAATCAAATCAAATCAAATCTTGGCGGCCAGCAACTCCGACTCTTCTATATTATAGAACTTCATGCTTCAACATGGATTATCTTCCAGATAAGCGCAGTAGTGTCGCATGCTTCTGTTTTTATGGTCAAGCACACTATTGTTATATAGCATCTAAAACCTATTATCTGACCCTTGCACATTAATGCCTTACAGAGGTTGTGGGCTGTAGTGGGAGGTCAATTGCATGTTTAACTTACGAACACACAGAGATAAGCCAACTAAATTCCCTCCGCACTAAGAAATGGTCTCTGTTACAACGAAAAAGTTTTAGACTAATACTCTGTTGCTCCCGAACAAAATATTGTATTTTAGAGAAGCAAAACAATGAAAGGACGACTCAATTATTCTAGCAGTTTATAAAACACCGAGAACAAAAAACAAATCAGATGAGTTCCACATCTATATGAATTCTTGCAGCTATACAGTTTCGCTCACAATTATAGAATTGCTAAATAGTTTTCGAGCGTATCTTCAACGTGCCTAGTGAGCGTTCAAGTTGGACCGACCTTATCAGCGAGTCAGTACATACAAGCGATGACCAAGATATAGGAGACATTGAAGCAGTCAGCCGAAACTTCATAGTCGTAAAAAAAGGACTTGTCAATGTCCACCGGTACTACATTCCTCTTCACAGGGTTGAAGGCTGGGAAGGAAAGGTAGTATGGTTAAAGATCCCAGAAGAAATGGTAAAGACCAATTACGAGAGAGACCCGGCACCAGATCCTCATAACTATCATTACAGCAGCGCTCCTATGGTTGATGCATCAGACAATGTGCGCAGATTCCAGATTAATATACCCAAAATCCCGCCAAGAGCTCAAGAAGAAAGACCATTTCTTGTTTCTCAGCAATCCTCAGAACAAGAGGAGCGCGTCTTAGTCTGTAACCTTTGCAGTGCAGCCTTCGAGACCGACGATGAGTTGAGCAGGCACGTAGAGTCGAGTCACTAGCCATCAATTTCTTGTTCAACAGATAAAAAACGGAGCTCCAAACGAAGAAAAATTGCCGAATGTAATACTACTTATGCTCTATGTATTGAAAATCATATCTTGTAGGTACGATATCTAATACAGAGAAAGAAGAAAATATCCTGGCATACCTTACGCTGATAGAGATATCTAATGATCTTTTATCTTCATGCGATGCTGACGAAAAAATTGAAAAATATATACCATTTTAGATAGCACTCCACACATTACCAGCACATCTTTTTCTCATTATGTAGGCCCTCCAAAAAACTGACCGAACGTAATGGAATCGACCTCTAATAAATTACTTGTGCGCGACGGATCCCGTCTGATTTTTCCTGTCACCAAAAATCCCACCAAACTTTCTTGTTGCTGTTGTTGTTGTTGTTTCTTGTTTTTGCTGAGGATGAGAATGCGGTATCGAGGATATCCTTGCTATTGCGGGGATTTGTGAGCGAATGGACATTTCTATCATAACAAGCAAAAGCTCTACATCCGCAAGCTTCTTGTTTCCATCGATCTCAAGATGAACTTCAGCTTGCGCCATTGCTCCTGCTGGACGTAGCAAGACTGACTTGACCCTAATATTTTCCTCCTTGAACTTTTCCTCCACTATGCGCTTCACCATATCGGTCAGTTTTGGATTCTGCCAAGAGTCCACCAAGATCAGCGAGGACTGCTTCAGTGAAATATATGACACAGAAAATATGTAGCCAGCAATTATCATGCCGCCTATCGCATCCATCTGAAGTAAACCAAACTGAGATGCAATTAGAACGCTGAGAAAACCGATAACAGATGCGGAGCCATCTTTTATGGAATTTTTGGCATCTGTCTTTAATGACAAGAGGTTGTATTTATTGGCTATCGAATTCATCTGAATTGCTCTATGAAGGGAAATGCCACCTGCAGCGGCCAACACAATCATTGTCAATATTGGTTGCTTGATTTCTCTTGGGTCAAGTAGCGCTTCAAATGAATGATAAAAGATGAATATTCCTATTCCAATCATGCCTATAGCTGCTATGAGCGCAGCAAAGCTTTCCACTTTGTGGTAACCGAAAGGGAATTTCCTGTCTGCTGGCCTGTGTGCTATGCGTAACCCAACAAGTACTATGAAAGAAATCATTGCATCTGAAAGTGAATCTATACCGTCTGCTGTTGCGACAACGCTACCGCTTATTTGACCCATTATGATTTCGGCAGCTCCTATGCTGAGCAAGGTTACAACAGAAATCTTGGCAATCTTTTGTCCTGCAATAAGGCCTTCATTTACAAGATCGGCCGGTTTGCCGGCTGAGGGCTTGTTGCTGCTCACGACAATACTGGCTATACTTATAGACCATCGTATATAACGTTTCAAAAAGTACCAATATCAATAACAACTATTCATAGAGAACCTTTCTCCACTCGCTCTATTTTTCTGTTATACAGATAAATAAACCTTAACCATTTTACCAGTCGTTCATTGTATCTGAGAACAATTTCAGACTTGGAAGATTCACAATTTGATGGCAAGAGGGTATTTGTTCGAGTTGATTTTAATGTGAGCATACACAACGGGGGCGTAGGGGAGGATTATAGAATCCGGATGTCGATTCCGACAATTGAGTATTTGACAAAGCGTGGAGCTAAGGTTATATTGGCTTCACATCTTGGAAGACCTAAAGGTCATGACCAGAAATATTCTATTGCGCCTGTAGCCAAACGACTGACTGAGATCATTGGCAGATCAAGGCCACCGATACATTTTGCAAGCGACTGTGTGGGCGTAGAAATTGAGGAGCACATAGACAAAATGAATAAAGGCGACATCTTGCTGCTCGAGAACTTGCGTTTCCATAAGGAAGAAGAATCAAATGACCCAGAGTTTAGCAAAAAGCTTGCTTTTCTTGCAGATATTTATGTTAATGATGCATTCAGTACATCTCATAGGAAGCATTCTTCGACCTATGGCGCCGCATGGATGTTTGATATTCGGCTAGCAGGCTTTAATCTGATAAAGGAAGTAAAGTATCTTTCAATGATAAGGGAAAACCCGATTAGACCATTTACCCTTGTGCTTGGAGGAGTAAAGATAAAGGACAAAATAGGAGCGCTTGAACACTTGTTGCCAAAGGCAGACAAGGTCATAATAGGTGGCGCAGCGGCATATACTTTTCTCAAGGCAAAGGGTCTCAATACTGGGAACTCGATTATAGATCAGGAGCATATACAATGGGTCGAAAAGGCGCTTTACAGTTATGGCGACAAGATATTGCTGCCAACTGATCACCTTTGCGCAAATTCCCCAAACGACACCTCTATTACAATGGTTAATGGCGACATCCCAAATGGGATGTCTGGATTTGATATAGGCAATGAAACAATTGAACGTTATTCAGCACAAGTGGCTTCAAATGGAGGAGGTGCTCTTTTTTGGAATGGTCCAATGGGTATGTTTGAGGTAAAGGCCTTTTCAAACGGTACGATAAGCATCGCGAAGAGTATGGCTCTTGCATATTGGCGGGGAAGCAAAACTCTTATCGGCGGCGGCGATACTCTTGAAGCAATGAAGAGAGCAGGTGTTGCGGAAAACGAAGTGAGTCATGTATCAACAGGCGGCGGCGCAACATTACGCTACCTAGCAGGAGACGAAATGCCTGGCCTGGTCATTCTAAATAACCATTAGGCTTGACTTGAGACACTACTGTATCTTGATAATTGAATTATAAAATTTTATCAAAAAAGACAGCAATGAGTACACGGGCAAATACTATCCCTGTTTCTAATTCAAAAAGATATGGCAGTTTTAAATTATATTGACTCTGACTGCTTTCAGGTAGGAAACGTCGTCGTTGCCAGCTCCAAGCATTATCATATATTGACCCTGCTCTAAATCGTCCGCTGGAGTAAAGGTATATGAAACGTCTTTTGAATCTCCAGACGACAAAGACAGAGATTGTTCGCTAAAAATGCCAGTCGAGTTACCGAGAGCTCCATTTGGCGTGAATGTCCCAGCGGCTATCATTTCACCGTTGAAATCGCTAGATGCTGCTACTGCTACCTTAATCTCAGTGCTTTCACCCCTTGCAACTGTAACTTCACCTGGCGTCAATACTGAAACTGGCACAGGCTTTGATGCATCTAGTTTAGCGATCTTGTTTTCTGTCCATTCACTGAACCATAGATGATTGTCAGGTCCTGCTGCAAACTGCAAGACATTTGCAATGCCACATGTCGCTGCTCCAGGGGGACAAAGTGTCCAGGCGCGGTTTTGAGAAGGCACCCAATATTCGATTAGTGCAAGCTCATTCGGATCAAAGCGGGCCATCTTATTGCCTGTATGTTCGTTAAACCACAAGGAGCCCTCCTCACCTTTATCTATCCAGTATGGCAGCGTATATGCGTTTGAAGGGGTACTTCCACCATAAATCTTCGATGATGCTAACGAAGTTACGAATCTTGTTATGTTGTCCGTGCTGGGATCGTATTTGAAGAATTTGCTTGTGCCGTGATCTGCCACCCAGACATTACCATTATTGTCAAGTGCCATTCCAACAGGCGAGCCAACATCAGGAGGAAGATCCACAGTCCTGACAACTCTGTCAGTTTCAATATCATACTGAAACAACTGCCCTTTCTTTTGTTGGAAAGCAAGGAGCGAGATCCACACGTCATTTCTCTCCTTGTCAACTGCCAGCCCGCCGGAGGTGACCAAATCCAAACTGATGCCAGCAAACCCCCCAAGTGGTAGCGGGATCTCTCTAAATCCTTCAGAGGTTCCGTTTCGCATCTCAGATACATTGCCAAAAAAAAGAGACTGAGAGTTTATTCCTATAAAGTACAAGTTACCAGTTGAGTCAAAATCCATCGTAGAAGGATATTTGGCTGGAACTTTGAACATATCAAAAGCTTGCTTTGACTGGTTAAAGCGCCATATTGTATCGTTCTGGTCAGTGAACCAGATATTCTGACCGTTGCCATCCAGCTTTACTGTCCATGACATTGACCATGAAGGTACTGCTGAAAAAGGCAGTGAACGGGTGGGCCATGACGGTATCTCATATTCAGAGAAGGCACCTGTATTAATATCATAGCTGCCGAGAAGCCCACGTTTTGTTGATATATACCATACCTTTGCGCCATCCACGGCGATTCCGACCGGCATTTCGCATTCTGTAGGCAGACTAACTTCAACAATGTAAGGATTGGAATTTGGCATTCTATTAGTTCCGCAGAACTGTTCTTTGAAACGCTGCTCCATTGCTTGATCATTTTGCGTATTTCTTATTGAAGGACTAGTGCCAGTTTCAGGTACGCTGCGAGAATACATGGCAATATAGATAGCGGCAACGGCTACAATGCCAATTACAGCATAAACAACAATCTTTTTTGACAAAGGGCTTGTGATTTTCTTGCGGGACGAATTTGGCAATGGCTAGGAAGACACCAGAGCTTTACCATCTTATATCTCTTGTCGGAAGCTATATGCAGAAATACCGAGAAGGATTATTAGCTGAGTTGAGTGGTTACAGAAAAAGGACAAGAGAGCCATAGGCAGCGACTTCTCGTAGGCTACATGTCCGTGTTGCTTGCTGCAGTTCTTTTTGGCTCCGTATTCAGCCTAGCAAAGGTTCCTCTTGCTACGATAGACCCGCTTGCGCTAACAGCAGTAGTCTATACTATCTCGGGCTTAGCCCTGATTCCATTTGCAAAGGCCTCATTCACATTTGAAAGAAAGGACGACTATTTCTATTTATTAATCGTAACAATTTTTGGAGGAGTATTGGCACCCGTGCTTTTGATGTATGGCCTTCAGCAGACGGCCGCATCCACCGCAGCCATATTGACAAATGGCGAAATTGTATTCACTATAGCACTTTCTTCCATATTTTTTGGAGAAAAACCCCGTGGAAGAGTCGGGTTGTTTGCAGTGATTTTAGTAGTGATAGGTCTAATCATAGCGACCACAGAGGATCTAAAGGCTTTAGAGACTATCGTCCAATTGAACGCAGGTAACATCATGATACTGGCATCTATGTTCATGTGGGCAATAGACAATAACGTCAGTAGGCGTCTCACATCAAGGGCCAGCCCTGCCAAGATAGCTATGATCAAATCACTCTCCGGCGGTCTCGTTCTTCTCGCAATAGCATTAGCACTTGGCAAGGGAAGCATCATAACCGGAATCAAATTCGACATGTGGATCCTAATAGTTGGAATGTCAATTGCAGGGTTTGGCGGTGCGCTTCTACTATTCCTCACAGGCATCAAGAGAATTGGAACGGTAAAGACTATGTCAATGTTTTCTTTGACTCCTATTTTCGGTATTGTACTCGCAGCGCTGACACTTGGAGAATCTATAAGTCTATTTCAGGGCATTGCTACAGGCCTGATTATTGTAGGCATAATTCTCATATGCCGATACTAGAGAAGCTTGAGCTCAAATGTTACTTCGTCGACAAGATCTGAAGGAGCTGGGCCGATTCCGATACAAGTAATCGTACCAGATGGTATCTGTGTCAAACCACTGTCCTGAACTTGCACTACAGGCAGGTTCATCTCTTCGGCTCGCATCCTTACATCCATCAATTCTTCGATATTCTTTACCTTCACCACTACTTTTGCCTGGCCAGCACCGAACCAAGAGTTGAACCATTCTCTTCTGGATGCCTTTACTCTTTCTGCGCCCATGACAGCAGCATGGGCAACCTGTGCTGCTATCTTACCTGTGCCCATGTTGAGGTCGCGCCTGACAATAATTACCTGCTTAAAGTCCATATCTTATGCTTGCCCATGATTTAATTAACAGACTGAAAAATAGATTACTAGTCATTTACTAGATGCCCCACTATGACGTCGTGATCGCAGGAGGAAGCATATCTGGCCTCCTTGCTGCGCGTGAAATTGCTTCTGGAGGCCTTTCTGTTGCTGTAGTTGAGGAAGATGCAGAAATTGGCACGCCGGAGCACTGTGGGGGGCTCGTAAGCGCTTCAGGTATACGGAATCTAGGCATCGTGCCAGATATAGATACAATAGAGAACAACAGAATAACGCAGGCTAAGATCTTTTCTCCTTCAAGCTGTTTTGAAATCAGCGCAGAAAGACAAAATGTCGTAGTTCTAGACAGGCGAGCATTTGATAAACAGATCGCCTTTCAGGCGCAAAAGAAAGGCGCCGAGATAAGAGTAAAATGTTCAATGCGATCGTTTGCAAAAGAGGGATATGGATATGTTGTCAAGACCTCTGAAGGAGATCTTTCATGCAACTTTTTTGTAGACGCAAGAGGTATAGCATCAATAATTAAAAGGAATAGGAGTGGAGTTCTCCAGTCTGCTCAGTATGAAGTTTATGCTTCATGGATAGACCCCCACACCATTGAGGTCGCATTTGATAGACAGCAATATCCAGGTTTTTTTGCGTGGGTAATCCCTACTGGTCGAGGAAGAGGCAAAGTGGGAGTCGCCGGCAGGCAGATAAATGCTGCAAGCGCGCTGCAGAGTTATATCGATCGCAAAGGAAAGTACTCTGTAGTGCGCAAAGTTTACGCACCGATATGGATTAATGGGCCATTGAAAAGTTTTGTACTGGACAGGATGATAATAGTGGGCGACGCAGCTGGCCAGAGCAAGCCTACAACTGCTGGAGGTATTTACACCTGCGGAATGGGAGGTGTGCTGGCAGGAAGGGCTCTGGTAGAAGCAGCAGACAAAAGCAAAAGTGATGAGCAGAGGCAACGGCTATTGCTAAAGCAATATGAAACTAATTGGTTGTCTATGTTCCAGCCCGAATTTGACAAGATGTTGCTTGCGCGCCGCCTGTTGGAGCGAATGGACAATAAGGCTATAGACGATTTGATTACAGCAATACCCGGGGGAATTGTTCAAGAGACGTCTATAGATGGCGACTTTGACTTTCACTCCGCTGCACTTGCTAAGATCTTGGGAGCAAAAGGGGCCGCCAGAATGGCTAAGGCTCTGCTTGGCAACGAAATAAGGCGCTTAATCCCAGAGAGCTAAGGAAGATATAAATTCCCTTATTCGTAAGTAGCAGCATTTATGTCCAAGCCATTGCAATTGCCAGTCTGCAGTTCATGTGGCAGGCCGATTATGCCTAATGACGAGTGCGTCAAGTATTACTGTGCAAATTGTGGATATGTTCTAATGTGGCGATGCGAGAGCTGCCGCGTGTTCGCAAGACCCTATAAATGCATAGGCTGCGGTTTTGAGGGTCCATAGCCATGGCACGACTGGTAGCTAGGATAAGAATACTTCCAGCTGAGGCAGAGTCGAACCTTGAAAATGTTGTCGAATCGATAAAGAAATCTGTGCCACAAGGAATGGAAATGAAAAGTAGCTCAATGGAGCCAATTGCCTTTGGGCTGAAAGCAATTATTGGCGACTTTTTGTTAGATGACGCCGAGGGACAAATGGACAAGCTCGAAGAATCTATAAAAAGTGTCGAAGGTGTAGGAGAGATAGAGGTAACCAATATCAGCAGACAGTCAGTAAGAATGAAGTAATGTAATATTCTAAAAATAACGGAGGCTCCTGAGGATTGAAAAAGGTGCGCGCTGGAAGTGACGAATCGTCCCCCATCCAGCTTAGAGTAGCAGAAGCCAAGCATCGCGATGTAGGCAAGAGGCGAGCGAGGGTGGATGCACGCCATATGGAACATCTCGGTATACAGGCCGGAGAAGTAGTTGAGATCTTGGGGAAGCGCACGACAGCAGTTACTGCATGGCCAGCCGATGAGGAGGAAAAGGATACAGATATTATTAGGATAGATGGCCAGACAAGGAAGAATGCAGGTGCGGGGCTCAACGACCTTTTAAACGTGAAAAAGATAGATTGCAGGCAAGCAAAGAGCGTCACGTTGATGCCACTAGGCAATAGCAATATCACAGTAGACAAGGAATTTTGTGATTTTGTCAAGCATAGGCTCAAAGGCTATCCCATCAACGAAGGTGACGAAATTTCAGTAGTCATTTTAGGCAACCAGATGGACTTCAACGTTCAAAGAGTAATACCAAAGGTCATTTCTAGGATTGAGCAGTCAACAAGACTCACTATATTGGCAGAGATCACAAGCGACAGAAAGCCGCGTGTTACATATGAAGAGATAGGTGGAATGAAAGAACAAATAAAAAGACTCCGAGAAATAGTCGAGCTTCCTATGCGCCATCCGGAAGTCTTTGCAAGGCTCGGAATAGAACCTCATAGCGGCATCTTGATGTACGGATCTCCAGGTTGTGGCAAGACACTTATAGCAAAGGCACTGGCCTCAGAGTCTGAAGCGAACTTTTTCATAATCAATGGCCCAGAAATTATGAACAAGTATTATGGCGAAACTGAGGCGAGATTACGAGACATTTTCAAGGAAGCTCGTGAATCTGCCCCTAGCATAATATTCATCGACGAAATTGATGCTATTGCTCCAAAAAGAGAAGAGGCATTTGGTGACGTTGAAAAACGCGTAGTAGCTCAGCTGCTAGCTCTGATGGACGGCATGTCCGACCGTGGCCAAGTTATTGTACTAGGAGCCACCAATAGGTCTGAAAGCTTGGATCCCGCACTAAGGAGACCAGGTAGGTTTGACAGGGAAATCGAAATAGGCGTACCAAACGTAGAGGGCAGGCTTGAGATACTGCAAATACACACACGTGGTATGCCACTCTCAGAAGACATTAACCTGCAAGAACTTGCGGCTAGACTTCATGGATATACAGGTGCAGACATTAAGGCATTATGCAGAGAAGCTGCAATGAAAGCGCTAAGGCGTTGCCTGCCTGAGATTGAACTAGAGGGTGAGAGGATTTCTGGTGAAATCCTTGAGAGTATGATGATCACGCATCGCGACTTTAAGGAGGGAATGAAAGAAATCATTCCCACTGCAATGAGGGAATTTTACGTAGAAGTAGCAGGTGTCAAATGGGAAGACGTTGGCGGTTTGTATGAAGCAAAGAGGACTCTGCATGACAGCCTCATAACCGGAATCAAAGAGCCCGACAAGTTTGTCAAGATGGGCATTAGACCGTCAAGAGGAGCATTGCTCTATGGTCCACCCGGGACAGGAAAGAGTCTCCTTGCTAAGGCATTAGCCACGGAGAGCAATGCAAACATTATCGTCGTGCGGGGACCTGAAGTGCTCAGCAAGTGGGTCGGCGAGTCCGAGAAGGCTATACGGGAAATCTTCAGAAAGGCAAAGGCTTCATCACCTTGTATAGTTGTGTTTGATGAGCTAGATTCTCTTGCGAGGCCAAGGGCGCATGAAGATGACATATTAGGCAACGAGCGGGTCCTAAGTCAGATACTGACTGAAATGGATGATGCAGGGAGTGGGGGAGTTATAGTAGTCGGCATTACAAACAGACCGGATCTGATTGACACTTCATTGTTGCGGCCAGGCAGACTGGACCAGATAGTCTACGTTGGACCCCCTGATGAGAGGGCAAGGCTTGAGATACTGAAGGTAACTTCACGGGCCATGCCACTTGCAGCAGACATAGACTTGGATGCGATAACTCAGTCCACAAAGAACTTTAGCGGGGCAGATTTAGTTGCTCTTTGTAGGGAAGCTGGTGTCCTGGCTCTCCACAACAGGTCTGACGTTATATCAAGTGCAAACTTTGCTGATGCATTAAGACTTGTACGTCCATCAATAACAAAGGATGTAGAGGACTGGTATGAATCGATGAAGAAAAACATAACCTATGCTATGCCTAAGCCAATTGATAGGACATTTTATGGTTAATAACTATAGAGATGCGTATATATCCTATAATAGGCTCATCTGAGCTGCTTAATTACCTACCCTATCAGGGAATTTGTCCACGGGTCGCGCTCGAACGATAACAATGATTGTAGGGTTTTGTTAGCGTCGATATAGCCTGCCAAAAAAGTTGTCAAAGATAAGTAAGACGAAGAGCAATTGATCAATGGGGCTTTTTTGTCTCAAAAAGTGTTCTATCTTTATGAAAAATTTTCGAGCGAATCAGCCAAGATATTCAGCAATAATCTGTTTAGAAGATCCATGACAGGAAAAATAAAATTAAGAAAAAGGTTCGCAATCATAATTTATTTTTAAGAAAGAAAATTCAAAGACAAGAGACTTTACATCTGCTTGGCCAGTACGGTAAAATCATTTGCTAATCTTTGGTGAAAGACTATTGATTAGGTGAGGCAGATCCTATGAGCGACTGCTGCGCTTGTATAATATTAGTTAAGTGCCGTGACGACTCAGTATTGGTAGTCTATCCCGTATTTCGCTTGTCGATATGCACTGGGACAGGGGAAATCCTTATCTATCCTAATGTATCTATTTTGATTTCACCTATTGTTAGGTCCTTCAGGGATAAAAGATAATAATGAAATATCCAATCCGAAACCTTGTATATGAGAAGATCCGCCAAGCAGGCACAATGACAGATACTGATCTTATGAACGCGCTCCAAAAGGAGGGTCTCACACTTGCAGATTCTGACTTTAATAAGACTCTTATGGACCTTGAAATATACGGCCTTGTAAGAGTTTCGTGGGTAGCTAAGGACAAGCGCAGAATCGAGCTGACAGCAGATTCCGAGGCTGCATCTTAACCTATAATACGAAAAAGATGAATAGATAGTGGTGGCATTAGCGGATAGTAAAATAACGCATCAAGTGCTAGCGCGATAAAAATCACGATAAGATACGGTGCAGTGACTTTGTATGCCTTCCATGCAAATTCTGGCGTCGGGTTCTTAGTTAGCTTGTAGTGATAGGCTAACATTAACGAGCCTGAAACTGCTGCGACTGAGGCATATAGCAAGCCAAGTCCAAAAAATGCCAAGGCTAATGAATATGGCAAAAGGATTGCTGTGTTGAGCAGGATATAGCTTGCTGTCCTCTGATTTCCAATAAGGACAGGTAGCATGGGAACATTTACGCTTGCATACTCTTCTCTTGCCTTTATTGCAAGGCACCAAAAGTGGGGAGGTGTCCACATGAAAACTAGCCATCCTACCAAAAAGCCCAACAGATCGATGGATCCAGTCGCAGTGGCCCAGCCCGCCATGGATGCAGCACTTCCCGCAAAACCTCCGATGACAATATTTGATGCGTTACTACGTTTGAGCCAAGCTGTGTATATTATGACGTAAAAGAAGATCCCAATAGCAATCATTGCAGTGGCAACTGGATTAAGGGTAAAAAACGCAATGACAATCGAAAGGGTGCATAAGGTAAACCCATATGCAAATACACTATTTGCAGAAACTCTACCTGCAGGTATGGGTCGGTTTGCAGTACGCGGCATCATCCTGTCAATATCTCTATCGTAATAGTGATTGAGAGCACTCGCTCCCATTGAGGCTAGAGCCCCTGTAATAGTCAGAAAGCCTATCTGCCAAGCACTGACATCCCAAGCAATAGCTGGTGTAGAATCAAACCTGCTAGCTGCCAAAAGTGAAGCAATAGCTGTTATTACGAGCACAACCACGATTCTTGGTTTTGAAACTTCTATGTAGTCAAGTACGGTCACAGGCTTAACTCGATCGGAACTCTCCCCTTGCTCGCATTTAATTTATTCGTTCTCTCGACAGTCAATATATGAAATGCTTCAAATTAGCCACCTGTAGATTGAAGAACCTCATAATTTTTCGCTTTAATAATGCATGTTCACCATCCGATAAGCCGCATAAGCATTTCGTATTCTTCCTGTCTATGGCGTGAGATTCAGCAAGCACATAGATCTTGGTTATCTTGTTGCGTGCCTGCTGAAAGTTATAATAGTGACTAATCTGCTGGGTATTCTCAAGCATATCGAGCAAAGTCACCGTGTTAAGCCATGCGTCCCAGATTGTATCGCTCTCACTTATGTCGAAAAGGTCTGCTAAGGTCACAGTCGTTGGGTATACCGTATATACTCTTAAGACCTGATATCAATAAGTCTAGATTTGCTGTTCGTTTTAATGCACAAGACCTAGCTGTTCAACCACAGTTTAGTCACCATTTGTCTTACGAACAAAAGAGGCATCCCACCAAATATTTCAACTGATGTCTAGGCATCCGAGGAAACGATTAAGTATGCCAAACAAATTCAATAAGCGTACAACAACATGACTGACTGGGACCTTCTGACACCCGGTATTGGTCTTACTTCCATAGGAATAGTCGGTGTCGGAATTTCTCTTTCAGGCATTGCCAAGACCTTCATCGATGGAATGCATGCCGTTACTCTTTTGACAATGTTTATTGGCATGATCTTCCTTGCCTCGGGGTTGTTCAAGGATGGCTTTCCTACCTCGGGTAGAGCCAAATCTGCTACATTTGTCACCCTGGGCTTCCTGGTTACTTTTGGTTTTGCTGCGGCAGTGACGGTGAGCACGCAGGTTCCAAGCATTTTTGCATACATTGGACTCATGCTTATAATCTCGATTCCCGCTACGGTGCTTGCAGTTGCCTCCTACAGAGGCGTCCCGTACCTTAAGGCGATGGCCGTTATATTTATCGGTGCTGCTATTGTAGGCGGCTCAACATTCTATGCATTTGGATTAGTGACGCCTAAGCCGCCAGCTGAAGAAGAAGAAGCAGCACAGGAAGCACCTGCTGCAGAGGAACCGGCTACTTCACCACCTGCCAACACTGTGAACGCCACGATACTTCCTGGAGCCTCTGCACAGGGCAACCCCGATTTTGACCCGGATCCCATTACGATAAAACAAGGGGATGGAGTTCAATGGACAAACAAAGACAATACGCCTCACACTGTAACCAGCAGGCAGGAAGGAGTATTTGATTCTGGCCTAATCAATGCTGGCGACACCTGGCTTCTAAATTCCGCCCAAGTGGCGCCAGCACAATATGAATATTATTGCACACTTCATCCATTTATGGCCGCAACACTTGTAGTTTCAGCTGGCGAAGGCACCTCACCCCAGGGCTCGGAAAATGCCACGACGACCCAAGGCGCAGGGGGAAGCAATCAGTCTAGTACCTCTGCAAATAACACAGCAGGCAACAATACTACTACTGCAGCAGCAGGCAACAATACTACTACTGCAGTAGCAATTTCAAACTCTTCTGAGATGAGTGGGTCAGTAACTACTGTCTCAATAATAGCTGGAGCTTCGGTTCCAACCAATGGCAAATTTTATGAACCTAACAGTGTCGAGACTACAGTTGGCAGCATGGTAACATGGGTTAACGACGACACTGTGCCGCATACAGTGACGTCGGGGACAGTGGAAAACACCAGACCTAAACCTGATGGAAGCTTCGACTCTGGCATAATAAACCCTGGAAACAGCTTTCCATTTGTTTTCGATAAAGCTGGCGAGTATCCCTATTATTGCATGATTCATCCATGGATGACAGGCAAGGTTACTTCAAATTGAATGAAAACTATTTCCCTTAGCGTGGCCCAGATTAGAAAGCTTGAAGGAATCGCTAAAGATGCCCTTCCCAATGAGTCTTGTGCCTTCCTTCTAGGCTATAACGATAAGGTAAAGGAGATTTTGGAAGTTCGAAATAGTGATGAGTCACCTGTTACATTTAGAATCGAGTCTACAGATCTCTTACATGCATATTACCTTGCTGAGAACAAAGGGATGCAAGTAATTGCAATTTTCCATTCGCATCCAACAAAGCCATGGCCGTCAAGTACTGATGTAAAATTTATGGAGATAAATCCTGTCGTATGGGTTATTTATTCAACAACAGAGAGCCAGCTCAAGGCTTTCACGTATGAAGACGACTTGGTAAAAGAAGTTCATATAAGAATTATTGGTGCTAGGGCATAAGCCTTTCAGTGTCCCGTGGGTACAAAACAACCTCCCGTACATTCTGTTCTCCAGTAAGGACCATCATCAGCCGATCATAGCCAAGACCCCATCCAGAGTGTGGAGGCATACCCCAGTCAAAAGCTTTGAGGTGGTCCTGAAACGAAGCAGGATTTAGCCCTTGCTCGGCCAGCCTGTTGCGCAATTTTCCAGGATTATGCAAACGTCGTCCCCCTGATGCAAGCTCCAAGTAGTTGTACTGAAGGTCAAAAGACTTTGAAAGTCTGGGATCTTCCTCCTTTTCGTGAATGTAAAAGGGCTTAAGCTTGAGCGGCCAATCCGTGACGAAGTAAAATCCAGGATGCAAGCTTCCAAGTTTTCTAAGCGCTGAATCTGAAAGATCCTCACCAAATTCTAGCTTTTCGCCCTCATGACCAAGTTCCTCAAGGCATTGCTCGTAAGTCAATCTCTCTATCTTTGAAACTGAGATTTCCTTCGCACCAGCTGTCTGTAGATCTCCATCGTACATTTCGTGAAAGCCGATGGCGACTTTTCTTACAACTTTTTCTAAAATATCCATGACGTCTTCGTAGTCAAGAAAGGCGGCTTCAATGTCGACGCTTATAAATTCGGATAGGTGCCGGACCGTGTGCGAGTTTTCAGCACGGAAGTACGGTCCGATCTCAAAAACCTTGTCAAGGCCAACCATCAATTGCTCCTTGTACAATTGGGGACTTTGTGCAAGATACGCCTTTTTATTATCAAAGTACTCAAATCCAAAGAGATTTGCTCCTCCCTCGCTTGCGCTGCCGATTATCTTAGGAGTATTGACTTCGATAAAGCCTTGCGAGGATAGTGCATCTCTTATGATCTTAAGTCCTGCTGAGCGAAGACGGAAAATGGCTGCTATTCTTGGATTCCTTAAATCAAGTGCACGTGCGTCGAGCCGCTTATCTATAGCAGATTCTACTCGTCCAGTAGGGTCTATTGGGAGTGGATGCACTGCTTCTGTAAGTACTGTAAATTCACTTACCTTCAGTTCAACAGGAAAGTCTCGGGCCTTGCTCTCTTGTACAATCCCTGTGATAGTTACTGCACTCTGTCTAGGAGCCTGCAGTGCCGATTGCAAATTGTCACCTATCATGATGGCTTGGCATAGGCCTGTAAGATCTCTGATTGTTACGAAAGCAAGTTTACCAATATTCCGTATATCTTCTATCCATCCTCCAATTGTTACTTGCTGTCCTAGCAGTGCGGTGCTAACTTGGCATGCATAATGAGTCCTTTTGATGTTTTTTAGAGCCATTTTCTTAGATCCTATTTTGATTATTCTTGAACTCTACTAGCAGTTCGATGTTTCTTATAGCCTTTGCAATCTTTTGCACTTTCTCTATATCGACTGGGGTATTTTTGGGATCGTCTGCAATAATGATCTTCGTGAGCTTATTGGTTCCAGGAAGCCAGAAGAAGTTGACTGACAAGACCTTTAGTGGATGAAAGAGGCTTTCAATGAATCGCCTGTCGGATGCCTCCGTTTCAACGAACCAGACCTTTTGTCCCATTTGTTTTTCAATTTTGCTGGCTAGCTGTTCGTTACCTCGTAGCACGCTTACATCAGACCCCCGCAATACAAGCACAAAGTCTCCATGCACCCTTGTACCGCGTACAAGTGTAAACTTGTTAACCTCCTGATTGTGATCTGCCAAACCAATCAGCTTTGTTGCAGCCTCGACGTCATCTTGCGTTATACTTCCTGACTTCATTTTCGCTTCGCATTTGCTACAAAGCACACCAGACTTAGCATCAAAGGAGCAGATCGGAGTTTTCAATTATTATAAACTTATGATGATCTGTCATTTGGGTTATATAACCCATATGTACTCTCGCAAAATAGAGCTAAACATTGAATATAATAAAGCATTGAAACAACTGCAGTAGAAAAGAGGAGATAAAGGACAGGATAGCGCAGGGAGATGTACAAGGCAGAGATGTTGAGTACTGGAAGGTGCTTGACGGAATCAAGATAATGAGGATTAAATTCTAGAGGCTAGAAGAGAGATATAAAAGCCAAAGCTAGAACTAAAGCTAAAGTTCATACAATAGAGCATCTAATTGCTATATTTGGATGCTGATGAGGACGATATTAGGAAGAGCGGGCTGATGCGTGCGCGCCTGTTTGTATGTGTGTATGCATATATGTGTGTGTTTCTCTCAAGAAAACAGACAGACGTACGCGTAAACACATCATCCATAACTGATGATGAAGATTATGAGATCCTGAGCCATCCATATTGTATTCTTATATCCTTCGGGACCTTACGTTTACTATCTTATCAAGTGCGTTGCCAATAAGGACAAACGCAAGCCCTGTTATTGCTATCATAAGGCCTGGCGGCATTATCCACCACCAAAGACCTCGCGAAACAGCTCCTGCAGAATTGGCGTCATGTAGGATTTGACCCCAGGTAGGAATTGATGGATCGCCTAGGCCTAAAAATGAAAGCGCAGCCTCACCTAGAATTGCACTTGGAACCGCAATGGCAATGCTGGCAAATGTTAGTGGCAGTAGCTGTGGAATTATGTGTTTGAAAATTATTTTTGAGTCTGATTGGCCCATCAGTTTTGCTGCTTCGATGTACTGTAGGCTCCTTATCTGCAGTGCAAGGCTTCTGCTTATCTTTGCCATTCCGACCCAGCCAAATATTACCAGAAATCCGGTTATCAAAAATATGCTACGTCCTATAGTCACTGACAAAATCACGAGAAGGGGAAGAGTGGGGAGCGAATAAAAGACATCGTTTATGCGCATGAGACCTTCGTCTGTGCGGTTTCCCTTGTAGCCTGCGACAATCCCATACAGCAGGCCAATAAGTACTGCCGCGACTGACACAGTAAGCCCAATAAAAAGTGCAACAGGTGCGCCCCAGAGTATGCCAATAGCTAAATCGTGACGCAAGTCGTCAGTACCCATGATACCATAGACTTTTCCACCTAATATTACTCCAGAATCGAGAACGGTGTCATTTGGATCAAATAAATAGAAGGTGTTGCGGAAGACATAGGTGCCTTTTAGCACTTTATTCTCCTGCGTATCTGAAAAAATCATGACTTGTGGTCTAGTAGGATCTACTGTATATGCAAAGAGATTGCTATATCCAGCAAGGCTATCTGCAATAAGTGTGTCTGTGGAGAAGATCCTGGCAGAGAATTCATTGCTCTCGTTCTGGGGGGAAGGAAGAGATGCAAAGTAAACCTGGAATTCATTACCATCTGGCCTAAGCACATCGACCTGAATTGCTGGTTGAATACCACCATATTTGGCAGAATACGTAACCATGAAGTCATTTGGATAAGAATCGTAATCGAAATTGACTTTGTAAGAATGGCTCTCAATGCGTACTCCATCTTCTAAAACAGTAGACTTGTCAGCGTCTTTGGCAGTCATGATCAAATGCTCTGGCATATTTAGCCCCAGCATGTTTAGCCAGGCAGGCATAGCCGACTGGGGGAGATTGATCCAAAAGTTTGGGTTATTCCACTGCGTGAAAGATTTTAATGGAATAGCTACCGTTGCATAAATTGTTATTAAGATAAGTCCAAATAATATTGCAATGCCAGCAATGCCACCTTTGGAACGTTTCAATCCCTTGAAAACATCTGACCTAGAAGGTGCTTCTACAGGACTTGTCAGGCGATCTTCACCCTTGGATCGAAGTAAGCGTATACTATGTCAGTGGCAAATACTGTGAAGATGAAAATGAGTGTTGATATGTATGTTAATCCAATTATAACTGGTATGTCAAAAAAGCCTATTGCTTGATAATATAAGCTCCCTATTCCTGGCCAACCAAAAACTGCTTCTATAGTAATGGCACCTCCAAAGGAGCTGGCAAGGCTCAAGGCTATAACAGTAATGATCGGCGGTGCAGCATTCTTTAGAGCATGGGAATATAAGATCTTCTTTTGTGGTATACCTGCGGCCCTCTTGGCTATGATATAGTCTTCCCCCAAGACTCCAACCACAAAATAGCGTACAATATAAGCCCACGACCCAAAGCCGACTAGCACTATTGTGATAAGAGGTAAAATCATATGATAAAGCAAATCTAATGCATAACCCGGATCGGATGGCGCAGTAAGAGGCGTGGCTGTCGCAGGAAAAATATGGTATGTAAATGCAAAAGCAATGATCATAAGCATTCCGACCCACCAAGTGGCAAAGCTGCTGCTAAACACTGCAAAAGCAGAGTTGATCTTGTCCCAAAGAGAGCCAGCGCGATTTGCTGCAAACGCGCCAAGGTAAAGCCCGATCATAGTAATAATCAGAGTTGAAGTAGTAAAAAGCAATATTGTCTTTGGCACCTTTTCCAAGATGATGTCACGCACATTTGCCGAGCCGCTCTCGCTTGTAAGGTAATTAGACTTTCCAAGGTCGAGCACCATCACTTTCAAGACAGTGTTTGTAAACCGCTTAGGAGAGTACCACGGCTCGTCAAGACCGAGCGCCTTAATCTGAAGGTCAATCTTTTCGTCTATGTAGTTCTGGCGCTCCTCAGTATTTTGGAACTTAATATTACTATGGTTTGTTTCTTCGACAACGGCGGATCTTGTCGCATCAAGCAGTATCTTATCCATGGTAGAACCAACTAGAGTCATTGTTAGGATCAAAGTGGAAAATAGCACTATAACCATATTTAATGAGCGTTTTACAACAAAGCCTCCAAAGTCTCCCAACTACAACCAATCACCACCTAGCGATTTTATATTTTCTACCAATTTTCACTGCAGAGATATAATATGTCTGTTGTAAATACTGTTCGGCGATACTAAGACTTTGGCCTTGTCTAAACAATAACAGTTATCAACACAACAGAGACTCAAGTGCTTGCTTGCTTGTTGCCAGAAATACATGATATTTGCAATCACACTCGCAATGGCTAGTGGCATAATGATGTAGAGTGTCGATCAATAATAGATCGGATCAAAGATATTTATTGTCATGCTGTCGCAACCTATTGTGTTGTGTTGACAAGAGATTGATCACCGCCCATCTGATTGTTGTTATTAGGGCTCTGACTGAAACCAAGTGCGCCTGGAGCAGCGAGAATAGTGTTTGAAGAAATGTCAGGGCGAAGGGCATCCTTACTTGTTGCAAATATCTTGATTTGATTAGGTCCAGGTGATAGCATTGCAGTCATCTCTGATGTCAGATCGATAGTGAATTGCCCGGTGCTTTGAGGTTGGGCCTCTCCTCTTACTTTCACTATTCCATCCTTGTTTGAAACAAAATAATTTACTGTCACATTACTGCTCGGCTGGCCGGCGACCTCAACACTGACCTTGATTGGGGTAGGCTGACCCATCGTTAGTATCCGCGGCACGTCAACAGTACTAATCTCAGCAAGTGCAGGTGACTCATACTGAGACCAGTGACCCATCTCAAATGGATACGAGGCGTCTCTAAATGCATTAATAGTTATTGTTCCTCCTGCTGCATTGAAGTTGTCAAGATAGAACGGACCATTGCTAATTATTGCATGCCCATGGTTTTCAATCCAGCTGATGCTGGCATCATAACGCTTGAGGGCATCTTGCACCGTTATTACGTTCTTTAGGGCAGGTGGCACAAATTGCTCATTTTTCATTTCTTGAAGCTCTGCCTTTATCATTTCCGCATGCTCTCTTACGAGAGGATCGTACCATCCAATTCCTTTGGCTTGTGCTTCGCTTCTAGAATAAGCAAGTCCGCCATCCATGACAATTCTTTCAGAGGCAGCGAGAATTTCCCATGGCTCATTGGCAAAGAAGACTCCCGAGTCAGCAATCTCCTTCTCGTCGTAATGCCAAATATCAACATATGATTCAATCTTGTCAGGGGCAATATACCTCAGCCCTTTGGAAAGCTTTAGAGCTTCGCTTGCTACTGGTGTATATTCAGGATCTACTGTGCGATCTCCTGGGCCAGTATCAGTGCCCCATTCATAGCTGAAATAATCAGCATACATCATGTCAGAAACATCCATTTGAATGCCATTATGCCATTTTGAATAAAGTGGCGTGAACGTTACCTTACTTGTGGCAGTGGATCCTTCGCCTGCTTGAACCCACTGCTGCAATGTTTGATTCCATCTCATTGCATCGGAAGGTACATCTAATTTGCCAAGAGGACCGGCTGTCTCGATGTCTGTCCAAGGGCTTCGAAACGGAATCACCTCTCCCGTATACGGGTGTCTAAAAGCGTCAGGATCTGCAATCATAAAGTAGATACTTCTACTATAAATATCCTGTTGACCTGCAATTGTGTTCCAAGACCCTTGATGGATCTGCTTGACTCCAATGTCAACTGAAGGACTTCCATCACCTGACCTTGCGTTTAATAGAGAATACTTGCTTGTTATTCCAGCCCCAAAATCATTTACCAAACCCTGTATATTGGCAGATGCAACAAAGGCGTCAGTCTTCTGTGCAACAAATATCCTCACAGATTCTTGGATACCCATCTTTACTGCATCACTTACAAGCTGGTTCCTTTCCGTCTCGGATGTGAAGTTGAAAAAAGCTATCTTCTGGGTAATCTCATCAAGCGTACCATTTTGATAATTCCAATAGCTCGGGTTCTGAGACCCTGGCATTCCGCTCAACCAAGGGGCATACATCTGGGCTGGAATTATTGGATTATATCTCACAAATGCGCTGGTACCTCCAAGCTCTTCTGTGTATAACTGCCATTGCAAGTCCTTCGGATCTGAACCATATACTACTGTGTTTGCCTTGTTTAAATCACCGTAATCTCTCTGGACGGCAAAGCCAATCTTTTCAAGCTCTGAAGCAACCAGCTCTCCCATTGATTTCTTTTGGACGTCATCTTGTCTTATGAGCATCTTTATGGTAACAGGACCCCCATTGAAAACCCATTTACCACCTTCGTTTGCAGCGCCTGCAGCAATCATCGCGCCAGAAATCATACTTGATGCAAGTGATGGATTATACCTAAAACCAAATGATTCAACTGTATCGATAATATTAAGATATTCCGGTGAATATATCCCAAATGGACCGATAAGGGGACTGCCGTACCCTTTCAGAATTTCATTAATCACGAAGTCTCGGTCTATCAGATAGTTCAAAGCATAACGGACTTCCTTGAATTGGAAGGGATTCAGGATGTTAGAATCTGCTGCAGGAGCGGGATTTACAAACAAGCCTAATGAACCCGCAGTCTTATCATATACCTTTAGCCTAGGATCATTCCTTGCATCATTGGCAGCTTCGGGTGGAATTGGAAAAAAATTCATATCAAGAGACCCAGATTTGACCTCTTCAAGTGCAAGATTCTCGTCGGCTCGGAGAATAAATCTTGCGTGATCTATATAAGGACCTTTTTGTTGTACCTGCGAGAAAGCAGAATTCTCAAATGCCGCAGAAGAAAATAAAAGCGATACAGCAATAGAAACAATAGCAACATGTGATCCTATTTTTTGCAACGCTATCACAGGCTAGTACGTGCTAATATACCTTTTCTAAACAAGGTTTGGTTCTTCATTTACTTTGCAGCTCTGGTATTGCATTTATTAGCGATCTCGTATATGGATGAGAGGGATCCGAAAGTACCTTGTCAATTGGACCTATCTCGACTATCTTACCCGATTTCATTATAGCTAAATCGTCCCCTATATATCGCGCTGTTGACAGGTCGTGTGTTATGTAGATGTAAGAAATACTAAATTTCTCCCTAAGGCTCTGCATAAGTCCTAATATTTCGCCCCTGACGGACACATCAAGCATTGAGACGGGCTCATCAGCCACGATAAGTTTAGGGCGGAGCACTAATGCTCTTGCTATTGCAACCCTCTGTCTTTGACCTCCTGAAAGTGTGTGTGGAAGCCTGGCTGCTATCTCTTCTGGCGGCTCAAGGCCGACCTCGCGTAGAGCATTTAGAACCTTTTCCATCTTCTGCTGTTTTGAGGTTTGCTTGTCGTGAATGCTGATTGGCTCCATTATTATCTCCCTAACCTTCATACGGGGATCGAGGGATGCATATGGGTCTTGATATACCATCTGGACTGCCCTCCGGAAGTGTATAAGCTGGCTTCCCCTGGCCCGTGTTACATCGTTTCCTTCAAATATTATTGAGCCACTATCTGGATCTATCGCGCGCATGACAAGCCTTGCGATGGTTGTCTTACCTGAGCCGGATGCGCCCGCAAAAACTAACACCTTGCCCCTATCGACAATAAAGCTTACATCGTCTACTGCTTTGACAAAGAGGCTAGGCTGCGCCGGCTTGAAGAACTCGCGCAAAGTCTTCTTGATAGCAAAATATTTTCTCAGCCCTTTTGCCTCAAGGAGTACACCCAACTAGTTCCAAGTTGTCCTACTGGTAATATAAAGACAGTTACAATTCATAATGCAAATTTCCAGAATCCTCATATAACCAATAATGGATTTCTTCTCTTGTTATTGCCGAAACTAAAAGTATCCGGCCTCAAGGCATATTATTTTACCGAAAACGGGACAATAAGGGGAGTAGACGGCGTAAACTTCGAGATCGATGAGGGTGAGTCGCTTGGCATTGTTGGAGAATCAGCATGCGGCAAAAGTACGCTAGGCGCAGCCCTTCTGCGATCAATACAGTTTCCTGGAAGAATAGTTGAAGGTAGTATAATCTTAGGAGGCGATGACATTATGAAAATGTCTTCATCGGAATTCGATAGCAAGATACGATGGAAGAGAATATCGATGGTTTTCCAAGGTGCGATGAACGCTCTTGATCCGGTATATACTGTGGAAAGCCAGCTACGGGAAATTCTAACAGAACACCAGTTTCAAGGCAAGATTGATGACAAAATAGCAGAATCGCTCCAACAGGTTGGCCTTGATTTGTCAATTGCAAAGCGTTACCCCCACGAGCTCTCCGGTGGTATGAAACAGCGGGTTGTAATTGCGATGGCGCTTTTATTGGATCCTGACATTTTGATAGCCGATGAACCAACAACTGCGCTCGATATGGTAGTGCAGTCGCAGATAATCGGCTTACTTAAAAAATTACAGAAGGAAAAAGGAATAACAATAATATTAATAACACATGATCTCGCACTTGTCTCGCAGATCACAGATAGGATAGGCATCATGTATGCTGGACAACTGGTCGAATTCTCGACTACAAGTGATATCTACAAGAATGCCAGCCATCCATATACTCGTGCTTTAATTGAAGCAATTCCTAAGCTGAGGACAGAAGACAAGAAAATACATTTCGTGAAGGGAAGCCCGCCGTCGTTGCTCAGTCCTCCTCCGGGTTGCAGATTCCGCGACCGCTGCATCCATGCTATGGATGTATGCAAGATTGATCCTCCGGAATTTGAGACAAAAACAGGTTTCGTCAGCTGTTGGCTGTACGAGGACGCAAGGGAGGACCACCAACCTTAAAAAGTGTGATGTGTCTAGAGACTCCACAGCGTGCAGGTAATTTCATGAAATGACAAGCCCAATATTAACGCATTTTCCGTTTCCCACAGTTAGAGAAAAGCAAAAGAAAGTCCTTGATATGATAGATTCTGCGATCAAGTCCGGCTATAGGTTGATTTTTCTTGAGGCTCCTACCGGCTTTGGCAAGACACCCGTTGCAGTGACCCTCGCCCGCTATCTTGGAAGCTCTCATATTTGTACAGCAACTAAAGACCTTCAAAGTCAGTACAGACGTGACTTTCCGTTTATAGTGGACGTAAGGGGAAGAAGCAATTTTCCCTGCATTGTCAAGGAGGATATGGGGCTCGATGAGAGCTGTAACTATGGACCCTGTATCAAGGACGAATCTTACGACTGTTCCTACAAGACTCGCCTTACAGATTACAAAGTCTACGACCAGGGCACTGTCCACGAACTCGTTAAGCTTGATCCTTTTGCGGAGCGGAGATATGTGGACAAGATGAGATCAAAACCGAAGCTAGTCGATATAGATTGGCGACCATGCCATTATTATCATCAAAAGTGGATAGGCAGTCAAGCAACCCATACGGTTTACAATTATCGATATTTCCTATCAGACATCTTTTATGCCGGAGCAACACAAAAACGTAAACTTTTGGTCCTCGACGAAGCGCACCAGCTGGAAAATGAAGTCGGCGACTTTAGGAGTTTTACGATTCGCAAGAACATGTTCCCTTTCTTGAAGATGTATATGCCGATTGACAAGATTGATGACATTGAAACATGGCTTGACTTTTGCTCGATGCTAAAAGAACGGCTTTTTGAATTTACAGAAAAGGCCCAAGGCATCATAGAGCGCAGCAACCAGAAAGTGACTTTGGAGCCATACACCGAAAAGAATCTGATAGATGTGCTAGAACTTGATAAGAATCTTACAGCGGTCATTGAGGACGTGAAAGCTAACAAGGATAATTGGATAGTATCAGGTGTCCAGCGCGATTCTACTAACCAGCTTGTAAAGGTAACTCTAATGCCGCTTGAAGTTTCTAGCTATTTTGATACAATCCTCGAAAAGGGTTCAGTCTCGCTTTTCATGAGTGCTACAATCCTGAGCAAAGACCACTTATGCAAGACAACAGGTCTTGAGCCTGAAAAAGTCAAATTCATCCGAGTTGAAGATTCAGACTTTCCAGTTAAGAACAGACCTATTCACCTTATGAATGTAGCATGGCTCAGTGCCAAAACAATGAACATGAGTATGCCTAAAATTGCTCAGGCTGTAGACAATATCATGTCAATTCACAGGAATGAAAAGGGCATAATCCATACTACATCGTACTCACAACTTCAATTTATTAAGGTAAATATTAGCAAGGAAAATGCAAGCAGACTCATAGAGACAGCATCCAGCCTTGATAGAAGCGAAGTACTGCAAAAGCACTACGAGAGCGAGAAGCAGACAGTTCTGATATCTCCATCTCTCCACCTTGGGGTAGACCTAAAGGACGACCTCTCAAGGTTTCAGGTGATCGTAAAAGTGCCATTTCCAGATTTGACCGACAAAAAAATAGCTGCAAAAAAAGAGCGCGATCCAAAGTGGTATACATGGAACACAGTTCTCCGGCTTGTTCAAGCTTATGGCAGGAGCGTTCGTAGTGGTGATGACTATGCAACAACATATATCCTAGACGGTAGCGCTTCCTATCTTCTTAGGAATGCAAAGGAGTTAATGCCCCGCTGGTTTACCGAAGCAATTGTGCAGTTCTAGAACATTTTTATCCCGTGGGTCGCTCACAAAAATGTGAAATTTGTCGAGGGACAAAACTGTAGCTTCTGATGGCACGGAAGGCCATGTTATATTTGGCATAAACTCGAGCATAGCGGCGACTTTGATACTTATTTCGCCGATTTTGTTTACCCTTATAGTATATCCGGACACCTTTGTTCTTTCTTGGAATGAGGGGAGAGGAGGCTTTCTATTTGCGATGGCATTTATTGGAGCTGAGCTTGTCGGAGTGAAATATTCCTTCAGCAAAAAAAGACTCCTCTTGGTAGCAGGCATGGCAGCCCTCACCATTTCATATTTTATTGCATTACCATATGGACTAAGTGACTATATCAGAAATGGAAAATATGTGTACAATGTTTCGCTTGTGGACAGTTGGATGTGGATGTGGGATTTTATTGTAACGGCCATATTTGTAGCAAGCTCGCTTATATTGCTATTTGGCAAAAAGTGGTACAAGATAGCATCTGCAGGAACGATATACCTGGCAGGAAGCGCGCTCATCCTAGCGCTGGATGCATTTTTTCCATTTGATTCTCTTGGCCCTCTGCAGGTCATAGTGCCAATTTATTTGCAGATTGACCAGGCAGTGATTAACTTTATAGATACATCTATCATTAATGTCGGGCCGCAGACACCGGGTAATTCTGTAGATCCTGCACTTGCAAGGGGCAATCTACTCGTGATGAATGGCCTTCATGGCCCTTTCGCACTGCAGGTCTTTTGGCCGTCGGCAGGTGTCCACAGTATGATAATCTATACCCTTGTGATGCTGGCACTGCTCCTTAAAATGAATATGCCATTAAGTAGGAAGCTAATCTACTTTGCCGCAGGAACCTTAGGCACTGTTGCTGTAAATCTGGTTCGAATCGTTTCGCTTTCTGTATATGCACTTGTGGTGACGACAGACGTTCAGGAGTGGGAGGCATTTCATTCAATAGCTGGAGAGATAATGTTTTTGCCTTGGCTTGGGATATATCTTGGAGTAGTAATCTATATCGAAAACAATAGGACCCGTAAGTTACAGGCAGAAGCGGACAACAATACTGCAACTTCTAATCAGTCGACTCGCTAGTAGGAAGCTTATCTTTGTTGGAATGTTCTACCCAATCCATAGACATGTTCGTGCTCGCACCAGCCCTCTCTCTGTAATCATCAGACCGCTAAACCAATTTCGTTATCTAAGATATTACCTTGATTTGGTCAGCATTCAAATTCAAATTTTATCCAATATAGTGCTGCTGAGACCCATATTGCTCCAACAGTTTCTACCGGTCAGATTATATACAGGCTTGCTGTGTCATAAATAGAGGTTTTTTGATTGGTACAAAATAGTTTTCCGATGAGAGAATGGCACCTTGAACACATGGAAAAGACGGTTGTAAAATATGTCAAAGGTCTGTCAGAAAACGCATCAGGATGGGAGAAGAGAAATCACAAAAAGTATGGCGGCCTTCCAAATATCTGCAGACAGATTGAATATGATATTAAACATGGAGTTAGTAGCGAGCAAGTCAATTCTATCTTTGAGAGGATTAGAAGTGACTCATCCTTTTCAACTCTAAGAAAGAGCAATGGTTCAATGGAAAGATTAGCTGAAATAGAAAATCAATTTAGTAAGCCCAAAATAAGAGTGCCCCGATGGAGTTAGGTTTGCTTACTACTCTACCCTACCTCCATTATTGTTCCTAATCTTTCATCTCCATTTTCTTAATTGATGTAAACTTGAATTAAGCTCTATGAGGCGAGTGAACAAAAATTTAGTTTCCATATAGATATATATATAATATAGGTCATAAACAAGAAAAACAATATTTTACTTCGGCAGCTTTTTGATTTTAACCTTTGATAATAATCCGTTTTTTACTACAGCAGAATGCCAATGTCGCTTTTTATTATCCTCAACTTAAATACCCACATCGAGCAATAGATGAGTAGATGGCCGCCGCAGATGATGGGGTCCCGGTCGTGGCAGAACAAAGTGGCATTAAGATCAAGACCGACAAAATGATCACAGATAAGCTCTACCACTGTATTTATGAGAATAAGGTTTTTTTATTTTACAAAGATGACCAGTCCCTACTCCATTGCTATGAGGTAGAACATCCAGAGGCGGTTAGGGAGATAGCAGAAAAGCCTTCAGAGCTTCAAAGCATTCTCAAAAAGTATGCCCAGATTACTCAAGGCTAGCCTCAATAAACGTTATATTGTACTGTGCTGAATTATCTCGCACGATGTCGACAAGCACCAATTCAGTTAGGCAAAGCACTTCAAGTAACGAGATATTCATTGGCAAGAAACCGCTCATGACTTATGTCACAGCAACTCTAGTACAATTGGCAAACGAGCCAACAGTCGTAATAAAAGCAAGAGGAAAGAGCATCACAAGAGCAGTAGATGTGGCGCAGATTATTGTAAAACGTATGGATACACTTGGATACAAGATTGGACCAATTAAGCTAGGGTCGGAGACAGTCCAATCGGATGACGGTAAGGTGAGGAACGTCTCCACAATAGAAGTCCCTATTTCTCGTGCTAGGTGAAAGATCGTAACATAAGTGCAGGCGTAGCTATCCCGTTGGTAATGTAACATTTTTCTTTTCTGAAGGTCGTTTACAGTGAATAACCGACACTAACAAGCAAAAAAGAGCTCTGGGTCAGGACCGATGAAAGATTAGGCAAAGTGCTAAAGTTCAAATACACTACTTCTCCAACGAGCAAAAATTGCATAACAATCAACATGGATGGTTGTTGACAGCTTAGTTATAACAACGTCCGAGAAATTCCTTGGGGAACTTCACGCATAGAGCTGATGCCTAGCGAGCACATAAAGAAAGAGCTGCCAATTAGAATTCGGAGATTATCTTCAAAAATGTTTTAATTTTTCTCAAGTGTGAATGTATTGTGATGCCGCCTCTGATACAAAGCTAACTCCATAATATATGAGTACTACTGTTAGTCCCAGGCGTAAAGCTGGATAGTATTTTGACCTAAGAACAGAGGCTCCTATTGAAGCAAGATAGGCAGTGCTGCCAAGCCATGCATAGTCCATCCAAATGTGAAGCGCAAAAAGAATTGCTATGCCATTAACGACCCCAAATACTTCAGAGTCGACCACCAGTTTCAATCCAACTGTGAACCACCATAAAACGAAGAACGGGTTGAGAGCACTGAGTATAATGCCCCCTATAATTGGGCCTTTGCTGCCTAAGGAATTGGAATTTTTTTCATATCCGTGTATTTGTTTAAAGATACTTGCTATTTGCAAACCTGCAAAGACAAGGATAGCGATTCCACCAATCACTCCTATGACGCCAGCATATTTTTTTGCAGTATCAAAAGCCACCAGGCCTGCTGCTAGTATGATTATTAGGGGGAGCTCGACTATCGTGTGGCCGTAAGCAACTTTGATACCAGACCATCTGTCGTGTTGCGTACCGTAGGCCAGATTGGCGAAAAAAAGTGGGCCAGGAGCCAGTACGCCTGATGCTGAAAGAGTGATAACTTCGATGCCGAATTCAAGCGCATTCATCTCTTCGAAATAAGGACGTCACAGTACTGTTAAGGTTTTCTATGCAAGAGAATTGCTTAAAAGGGACAGTCGCTGGAGAAGTGGTACATTGGTAGTTGACACAATTCGTACTATAAAGCTTATCAGCAAATGGGGCATGGACACGGCATTAGGTAGGAGGCGTCCTGTTGTAGCAGTGTTTAGTATGACACATTACTGCAATTTTTATTGTCCCATGTGTCCCTTCGGTGATTCCGACAAGGAAGGACAAATAAGGCTGGCCAAGAACTCTGATCTTACGACACAGCAGTGGAAGATGGTCTTTGATAAAGTATCGAAATATTGTGTCTGGTGTATAATAGAAGGTGGAGAACCAACTAGCAGGCCTGATTTTATGGAACTTGTTGAGTACCTGCACAATATCAAGATGCCCATAACACTTATCACCAACTGCTCGCTCCTGCACAGGATTAATCTCGAGAGCTTGAGAAAATATATTCAGTTTGTGACATGCAGCATCGACTCCACTTATGAAGAGTCCTACTGTAAAGTGCGAGGAGTGTCTCCCCCGATCTTTAGTAGAGTTATGGACAACTTACGCTTGCTCACAAAATATGAAGTACCACACTATTTTAACAGCGTGATTACAAAATTCAACACACAGGAGTTTATCGATCAGACTTACTTTGATAGGGCAAAGGATCTGGGAGCAAGTGCGATCTCTCTTACCTTTGTTGAAGATAGGTCTGATGTTGATTATTCACTATCGCCGGATCGTGAAACCATGGTCAAGGTGTGCAGAAGCGTTCTCGATTATATGAAGAAGCCTGGCTCATTGCGTATGCTGATACCACCGGAGTATTTTCAACAGATAATAAAACATGGCCGGACACTCTTTGATGAATGTGGAGTTTGGAAGAGCATATTTGTAAACGGAAACGGGACCGTTTTAGTGCCTTGTTGGAAGTTTAAGTCAGCTGAGAACACGTATAGCCTTCTTGAGAAGAGCATAGACGAAATTTGGGACGCTCCGCAATGGGACATTGCTAGAACATGCCATGATTGCAAGGTGCTAGGTTGCATTTGGACATCATCACAACCAATCCGGTCGCTTGCCAGAAGTTATATGCAAGGTGTATCGAAGGTCATTGGCCAGTACCGCCCAGACCTTCAAGAGATGGCGTAACAAATAGTCCTAAACAGTAAAAATCTCCTTCTCTATAGTTATTCAGCGTTAGTCTAAAGTGAAAACAGGATAATTATCTTGCGTAGTGATGATGGAGCCATTAGGATATAATATAACTACAAACCGAGTGATCGATTAACATGAGTGTGTAACCTTATATATGCTATTTTTGAACGGCACTCGTGAAATACCCTATAGTTTCGAGAAAGCTTTGTACAACAAAGTTATGCCTACGAAGAGCTTGTAGGATGCTCGGGCTCACGTAATCTAATATTCAATTAGCACAATAGAACGAAATTTGCTTGAACATTAATTTCTAAAGACGTTACTCAAGTAAGCTGTCGAGTGGGCTGCAAAAGCCTCTCTTGTGACAGAGGCCCTTCCACGAAAAATGAACCCTTAGAGCAAAAAAGGGGTTTTCCGAGCCAGAGGCGATGGCCAATTAGCCGTATTACAAAATATAACTAGTGTACTTCAACGTTCCATTTCGAATATCTCTAACTTTTCAGTTAATAAAGGCAGGCGATCATAAAAAGGTAAGTGATTTAGAATCATAAGCTGTAATTATAACTTATAATCTTGAGTACTTTAGCACGGCTATATTAAGCGCTAGAGTAGACTATACAGTAAAATAAATTCAATTTTTCCTTACTAAGAACTATTCATTAGAGACAGAAATAACCTGTAAATATGAAACTCTAACATATTGTATTGCAATATGCTAACCGATGATGGCGAGGGACTTAGAGTTCCAATGCACGGTCCGGCATGCCAGGTCGCTGGATGTTTTGAGCGCGCATCAGTGTATGTCGTCATTAAGGAAAGTGATATCAATGCCTTAAATATTGATGCCGGCGAAAAACAAATGGTGGTAGAAAGGGAGTCGCTAGCAGACGTAAACGCATTTAAGCTCATATTGTACCTTTGTCCTCGCCACGACTATGACTTGAAGTATCTTCTCGGGGAAAACGAGCTAGAGATAACAAAAAGGCGTCACCTGATGCTTAAGGAAACCCAATAGGCATTTGCGTTAATGCCTTTGCAGTCTAGGGCAATAAATGCACAGTTTTAGATTTGCTCTTTCTGTGTTCCTCAAGGTTCCAAACAATTCAAAAATCGTGGCCTTTAATCATGAGGCCCAAATTATCATAGTATTATTACAGTCAGCTTTATGCATCCACCGTCTGGTGCAGAACATTCCCTTCATAATTTTGTTGACTTCTGTCATAAGTTCTGTATCATCATCTTTGTAGGAGCTTTGCACCTTAACTTCATTAACTAACAAAGCAAGTCATCTCAAGATATGAAGCCAAATCGTGAGGCAATTGCCCCAATCTTCGACCTACGATTGCAAGGATACGTGAAGAACGAATGAATTGTAGAGATCAATGCCAAAAGAACCTATGAACTGGACAAAGAAAAAAGGCCTCCTTTATCTTCAGTTGCAGTCTAATCTATCAGCACGAGAATTGTAGAGTACCGAACTAGAATGAGAATACATTAGTTGGAAGCTATGTCTCAAAGGAGACTTTTATGAGTCGCAAAGATTAACATTTTGTCTCAAACATTTTAGCTTGCTGATCATGTGACCCTATTATTGGCTATGCCACTTTACCACTTTTCCTAGGGACTAGCAGGGTCTTTGTTTTGCACCAAGTGCATCAATAATGTGTTGAGGATTACCAAAGTTATTTTGAAATCTTAAGAGATTTCATCTTTTATCTTCTGGGCTATTTTAATTATATCTTCTTGAGAGGCAACCCTGCGTGAAGGCCATTTTCCGTCGGGACTATCATCGTGAAAACGTGGTACAATGTGGACGTGTACATGCGGCACAATCTGGTTTGCAGCTATTCCGTTGTTCTGCCCCACATTGAAGCCATCAGCCTTTACAGCAGATATTATTGCCTTAGCAATTGTGGGTACCAAAGAATACAATTCGCCCACTTCGGAAGGAGGCATTTGGAGCAATGTGTCATAATGCTTTGTCGGCATCACCAGGGCATGACCCGGGTTAATTGGATATTTATCCATAAGCACTAAAAATCCATTATCTCGGTGTATCTGCACGCAGGGCTCTTGCCCAGCTATTATAGAGCAGAAGATGCAAGGTTTGCTCATGCTGTGCCTAGTAGCCTGTGAGTATATTGGTTGTTTATTTTTTGCTATTAGGCATATGAATTTTTAAATAGACCAATGATCGGAAATTTACATAGATGGGAGAAACACTCGAGCTCGATAGCTTTGACATGACTTTCGCTTTCCGCTGTCCCAAATGTGACTACTTGAATGAAGAGGTGGCAGCTAAGGATCTTTCAAGCGGTAATGCAGAATGCGGAATGTGCGAGACCGTTTTTAAGGTAGAAGGAATTGACGCTGTCAAGATAACGGCGACTCTTGAGTAACTGAAAAATCTTAAAATATGCACTTGTATCGATAATTACAATGAAGCTCGAGAGTAGAAAGGCACTTGAGGGACCAGAGAGGGCTCCACATCGAGCGATGTACAAGGCAATGGGGCTGACAGATGAAGACTTGGACCGTCCTCTGGTAGGAGTATCTTCTACCTGTAATGAGGCTACCCCCTGCAACATCCATCTTGGACGACTTGCACAGAGCGCTAAACGCGGTGTAAAAGATGCTGGATGTACTCCCAGAGAGTTTACCGCAATTGCAGTTTCTGATGGCATAGCCATGGGCCACGAGGGTATGAAAGCCTCTCTTGTGAGCCGTGAAATAATCGCAGATTCTATTGAAGTAATGGTAAGGGCCCATGAATACGACGGAATCGTGGGTATATCAGGCTGTGACAAGAGTTTACCTGGAACGCTAATGGGTATGGGCCGGCTGAACCGACCCTCAATATTTGTTTATGGCGGAACTATCATGCCGGGTCTGTGGAATGGCAACCAGGTAACGGTGCAGGATGTATATGAGGCTGTGGGTGCGTATGATGCTGGCAAGATGACATTGCAGGAACTTGTCAGCCTTGAAAATGTTGCATGTCCTAGCGCAGGCTCATGTGCTGGCATGTACACTGCAAATACAATGGCCTCAGTCAGCGAAGCCCTAGGAATGTCAATCCTTGGAAGTGCTTCTGCTCCAGCAGAGAGCGAAAGGCGGCTTGAGATCTGCTATAACACGGGAAAGGCTATAATGAGCCTGCTTGAAAGCAACATCAGACCACGTGACATCATGACCTTTGAAGCCTTTGAAAATGCAATTATGATGGCCAATGCAATAGGGGGTTCAACCAATGCTATACTGCATCTCCTAGCAATAGCTAGAGAAGTTGGAGTAAAACTGAACCTTTCAGACTTTGAAAGGATTCGAAAGCGCACTCCTCATATCGCAGATATGAGGCCTGGTGGAATGTATGTAATGGCCGACCTGGACAACGTAGGTGGGGTCCCGGTAATACTCAATAGTCTGCTCAAGAAGGGTCTCTTGAATGGCAATGTCTTGACAGTCAGCGGAAGGACCATGAAGGAAAATTTGGAATCGCTTAAGTTTAGCTTCGATATTGATAATAAGATTATCCGACATCTAGATAACCCAATCAAGGAGGAAGGTACGCTCAAAGTGCTTAAAGGCTCACTTGCACCCGAAGGCGCCGTAATGAAGCTTGCAGGCATACAAACCAAGAAATTTGTTGGCAGGGCGAGAGTATTTGACAAAGAAGAGGATGCATTTGAAGCTGTATCAAAACGCAAGATAGTAGAAGGAGACATAATCGTAATTCGTTACGAGGGACCAAAAGGGGGACCCGGAATGCGGGAAATGCTGGCAGTAACCGCAGCCATTGTAGGACAAGGGCTAGGTGAAAAAGTGGCTATGGTCACAGATGGGAGGTTTTCTGGTGCAACCAGGGGATTCATGATAGGTCATGTTGCTCCAGAAGCCATGGTGGGTGGCCCCATTGCCTTAGTAAAGGAATATGATCAAATCATAATTGACATGCAGAAAAGCAGAATAGATCTCATGGTTTCAGAGGTGGAGCTAAGAAAAAGGAGAAAGAAATGGAAGCCTATCAAACCTCGCTATACCGCTGGGGTTCTTGCAAAATACGCTATGCTAGTCCAGACTGCATCGGAAGGGGCAGTCACGACCGCTACCGAGCGATAAAGGTTTAAATTTTATTTTACTGCAGCCTCAATATAGGTAGGAGAATATGAGCAAGAGTGATTGCTTTTGGTCATCTCACAGGCAGTTCAGTCCACGTACGGAAGCTCACCACTTCTGAAAACCAGTTCCAACTTTTTGAAAAGCTCTATTTCCTTTACCAAAGGGTCTTCATCTTGGAGTCGCTCATTGGGCCTGAAGAGCTAACTGAAATATCTGTAATTGGTTTTGACCCCAAACTGGTTGTAACATGCGATTCTAATAATTTCAGCGTTAAAGATAGGAACGGAAGAATTCTGCAAAGCTCTCCAGCAAAAGAACCGCTATTGAGCCTGCGAGAGTTAATGCCCAAAGTGAATGATGATCGTTTCCGTTACATTGGTGGCGCAGTCGGATACATCAATTACGACGCAATTCGGTTCTGGGAGCATTTGCCGATCAAAGACAATAAAAAAGTTAGCAACTTTCCGCTCCTAGAATTTGGCATCTATGATGACGGCATACTCTTTAACCACAAAGAAAACCAAGCTTACTATTTTTTCCTTGGAAAATCGCGACTGGAGCAAATCGAGCACAAGATGGCACACGTGAAAAGTAAACCAAGTACGTTTTCATATTCGACGCCTAAGAGAAACATGACGAAAAAAAACTTTGTAAAAATGGTGACCAAAGCCAAGCGTTACATATATGATGGTCACATTTTCCAAGTAGTGCTTGCAAAGAGCATGAATTTTACGGTCAAGGGCAACCTTATTGCTCTCTATGCTAAACTTCGAGAAGTAAACCCCTCACCATACATGTACATGTTAAAAATGTCTGACAAGTGCATAATAGGCTCAAGCCCTGAAATGCTCATTCGTATCACAAAAGACTACGTAGAGACTTTCCCTATCGCA
The DNA here is from genome assembly GCA_035562555.1 of Nitrososphaera sp. Classification (GTDB taxonomy): domain Archaea; phylum Thermoproteota; class Nitrososphaeria; order Nitrososphaerales; family Nitrososphaeraceae; genus Nitrososphaera. The sequence goes on from DATMWK010000068.1 coordinate 68,343, forward strand.
GGCACAAGACAGATACTTCAGGATGAAAAGAAGAACGAAAGGTTGCGTCAAGAATTGCTAGAGGATGAAAAAGAGATTGCAGAACATACAATGCTTGTCGATCTAGCAAGAAATGACATAGGAAGGGTCTGTCAATTTGGCACAGTTAAAGTCGAGGATTTCATGACTGTTAAGCGGTTCAGTCATGTTCAACATATTGTCTCTCACATTGTAGGTAGATTGCATAAAAATTTTGACTCGTACAATTCTGTCAAAGCCGTTTTTCCAGCCGGCACTGTATCTGGCGCTCCTAAAGTTCGCGCAATGCAAATAATAGATGAGCTGGAGCCTTCAGTCAGAGGACCTTATGCGGGAGCCGTAGGTTACTTTTCATTTAATGGCTCATGCGATTTTGCAATAACTATAAGATCTCTATTTGTTAATGGCAGCAAGGCATATGTTCAATCAGGAGCAGGTATTGTTATTGATTCCGATCCAGAGCTTGAATGGGCGGAAACGGAGCATAAGGCAAATGCTATACTTTCTGCCCTAAAGGCTTCAGCATCTGACTAATTATAGATGTTTTTGCTCAATCAGCCAAAGGTTTTCTTTTGTACTGTCTGTTGGTTTTGTGCGTAGTCAATGGAAAAAAGAGGGCAGTACAGGCAACCGTCAAAAAATCCAAGTGTAGATTATATATGTAGTATAATTTTGAATAAGTTAATAATAAAGTCCTACTTATACCATTATTAGCAAATTAGTTTTTTTAATACTAATTGCTAAAATATAAAGCTACCAACGTAGTAATAAAGTCATTAACGTTCCTTTTGACACAAACAGAAGAAAGTTTTAGTGGCTCGTTGGCGGCCTTGCAAATATATTCTCTACATTTATATGATATTCTACTGCAAGCCCAGGATCTTTTTGCCTACCAGTAAGAATACCAACCACTACATCATCCTTCTTGATTAGCCCTTCCCTACGGAGCTTTCTAACACCCGCAGGAACCGCACCAGAGGCCATTTCGCAGTCAAAGCCATTTAGACCAACTATTGACATGCCATCACTCATTTCGTTGTCGCTCACTTGTACCACAACACCATCGGTGAAGTCTAAGGCACGCAGTGCTTTGACAATATTAGCTGGTCTGCCTATCTGAATTGCAGTTGCGTGTGTCTTTGGCCTGATTCCTTTGTTGTCCATATCAGCATAATAGCGGTCGATCATTGCAAGATCTGGCCTGCCACTGTTCCATCTCAGAGGCTTGTCTTCAAACTGCCCATTGTACAGTCTGTATAATGTATTTGCTCCTTCTGCATTCACTACTACAAGCCGTGGGATTTTTTTGATCCATCCCCATTCATAAAGCTCAATCAAGCATTTTCCGCAGCTCGATGTGTTACCTAGGGCTCCACCAGGATACACAATCCAATCCGGAGGATTCCAGTCCAAGTATTCAAGGACACGGTAAACCATCGTCTTTTGACCTTCCAAGCGGAATGGATTGATCGAATTGACTGTGTATCCGCCGGTTTCTTTCGCGTTTCTAAGTGAAGCAGTAAGAGCGTCATCAAAATTCCCTTGCACTTGTATTACCTGAGCTCCAAACTGGAAGGCTTGGCCAAGCTTTCCAGGGGCAATTTCACCCCTTGGAATGTAAACGTCACATTCTATATTTTCGTTTGCAGCATACATTGCCGCAGAAGCCGAAGTGTTGCCGGTAGAGGCACAAACTATTCTCTTTACTCCAAGCATTTTTGCATGTGTCATTGCAGTCGACATGCCGTTGTCCTTAAACGAGCCTGATGGATTATATCCTTCTGGCTGAAGAAAGAAAGAATCGTGGTCCATGCTTGCATATTCAGCTACTTTGCTCATCTTGTAAGGTTTGGAAAGGCGGCCTTCAGAGCCGTCAAGCGACACGAGCAAACGAGCGCATTCATTAAAGTCTTCAGTGTTTAGACCGGCAAAATTGATTAGTTCGCGAAAGCGCCATACTCCGCTTTCGTTGTAAATGTTGCCACCATGATCCCTACGCTGGTAGAACTTTTCTATTAAGTCCCGGCTTTGCTTCTCATTATATTTTATGTCGAGAAGTGAGCCACAGGAGCATTTGTAAATATCATTGTTTATCTCAAAACTTAAACCGCATGAGGGATTGATGCATTTTTTGACAGTACGTGCATCCATATTATTTGAGCCCTCTGATTGTTATTTAGACGTTGTTCTAGATAGCGCTACTTTTTGGTCGTTTTTTCATACATCTTGAGTAGCTGCTGGATGACACCATCCATGTCGTCCTCCCTAACTTCCGGCGAAACCGCATGTTTAAGTAAATTGCTTACAGTGTTGGAGATCTCGGAACTGACTTCGTCAAAGCTATCCATGTCACTATAGTTCTGTTGATAAAGGCTCCTCAATCGCATTGCATACATGTGCGTCTGTTCATTCATTGTGATGTCGTAGTTGCGATTGTTGACCTTTATCTTCTCCTTTATCATGTTCTACACGTAACCAGACTATAGCCTTTAAAAACCTGTCTACTTATGAGTAACATCGTCGATAATGTTATATCTTTTGTAACCAAAGACCCCTGTAACCGCGGTCAGAGGTACCTAGGATACAATGATACTTTTATGGTCTTAATATCATGATGGCTTGGGTGCTATAGTAATAAGAATGCCATTTGATAACAGGTGGGTAAAGCCACAGGGAGAAAGCGTTGGTCACAAATTGCTTGAGGGCATCAAGCCGCAAGCACCATTGAAGCCAAGGATAGAGGAAGCACAGAAAAAGTTGCATATGCAAATCTCAAGGCTAGATGCAATAGCCTTGAGAATGCAAGAAAAAGATAAACTGATTTTCAAGCGCGTAGTGCTTGCCATGCAAAGTCATGATTCTTCACATGCAAAGGTCTTGTCAGGCGAACTGTCACAGATCCGAAAGATGAACAAGATGGTCACATCAGCGAAGCTAGCTTTAGAGCAGATACAGCTTAGGCTTAACACAATGACAGAGCTCGGAGATGTAGTGGTAACATTGAGCCCTGCAATGTCTGTTATAAAGGGATTGCAGAGCGGATTGTCAGGAATGATGCCAGAAGCAGATCAGTCATTTGGACAAATATCCGACTTGCTAGGAAACATCATGACAGACTCGGGACAGATACCGAATAGTGAAATTGCAAACTTCAACACGATAAACGAAGATACAGCACAGATAATGGAAGAAGCTAGTACAGTGGTCGAAATGAACATGAAGAGCAAATTCCCAGATTTGCCTTCTCCAAACCTGGCAGCTGCAAAGAACCTAGAGGCAACAAGTTACTAGCTCTTGTCTATATGTCTCTCACTCTATTTTTTGCTCGCTATTTTTCTAACTTGTTTTTTTATCCTCGATATCGTGGGGTAGCTATATCCTTTTTCCCTATAAGTCTTGATCATGGCCTTCCAATTATTGAGCCGCCAATTTGCTTGATCCTCTGTGAGCAAGAGCGTCTCTCTCTTCACTAAACTCTTTCGCCCAGGCAACAAATACCCGCCGCTTTCAGCCGTATAGCGGCTATACGCAAAGCGCAATCCAAAGAGCAATTCATGAGGTGGAAGCGCTCTAATATACACTGCAAATTCTCTACGTTGCTCCTCTGACAGGTTTACTTTGAACACAAATTCCCTACTGCGCATATAAAGTGGCAGGACCTAATCTTTATTAAAAACTTTATTTCTAAACTCGAGTTTAGAAATTTTCCTATAGTATGCCTGTCTTTTTACCCGCTCTTTCAAGTGCCGAGAGCGAAAAATCCAAATGTCTTTTGCGGTGCATCGCATTCAGTGAAATTCTGAGTCGAGCATGACCCTTTTTGACTGTTGGATACCGAATTGCTTGAGCAAAAACACCCCGCTCTAGCAATTCTTTGGAGAGCTCCAAGGCCTGAGCTTCTTTACCGACTATGATTGGAACTATCTGGCTTGAAGAGTTTGCAACTTCAAATCCTAGCCTTTTGATTTCCTTGAAAAAATAGAGGACATTCCATTGAAGCCTCTTTTGTAAATATCCACTCTTTGCTATTGGAAGAGCCGTAATTGCTGCAGAGCATAAATGGTCAGGCAGGGCTGAAGTGTAGATAAATTGTCTTGATGTATTAATTAACAGCTCCCTAATGGGGAATGTAGTTGCTACATATCCTCCGAAGCAACCCAACGCCTTACTCATACTGCTCACATGGATGTCAAAGTTTACTCTCATTTTAGCTGGCATTCCTGAAAAGCCAGGCCCAAAGACAAAGTCACCATGTGCATCGTCAATAATGGTTATTGCACCGTGGTCATCGGCTATGCTCTTTATTTCCGATAGTTTTCCCATGTCTCCGTCCATGCTAAAGATACCTTCGGTTATCACAATTTTTCTGCCTCTTCCGCGCCCCATTTGCTCTTGTAAATGATCAGTGTCATTATGCCGAAAGACAACAATTGTTGCCCCGCTCAACCGACATGCATCCACTATGCTAGCATGGTTCAGCTCATCACTAAATATCGTTGAATTCTTGTCTGCAACTGTCGTAACCACACCCAAGTTAGCAGTGTAACCTGTGGGATATAGAAGAGCTGATTCTGTTCTACGGTGGCATGCAAGCAGACCTTCAAGTTCGGTAAGTTTTGGATGGTTGCCTGCAATTAACCTTGAACCACATTGTGATACTTCTTCGTTCAGTGCGGTAATAGTTTTCTTGATTACTTGCTTGTTTTGAGAGAGCCCGAGATAGTCGTTGGAGCAAAGATTAATGACCTCCTTGCCGTCGACATTGGCCATTGGACCTCTAGGAACGACCGTCCTAAGATGACGATATAACCCGCTATTTTCAAGAAAATCAAGCTGATCCTTGACAAAAGCGGTCCTATGGCTTGAGCCCAATTTCTTTTATCATCGCAATGTCCGTTTGGGCCGTATTTCCCCCAGTGGTCAGGTATCCGCCTGTGATGATACCATTTGCTCCTGCCTTGAGAGCTAGTTTCTCATTATGCTTGAGATGCACCTCCCGCCCACCTGCTATCTTAAGAATAGTTTTTGGCAATATGAAACGCCATACTGCAATTGTTTTGATTGCCTCTATAGGATCCATTGGCTCAAGATTCTCAAGCGGAGTCCCTTCTCTACCGATCAGAATATTGATAGGTACCTCTTCAGGGTGAAGCGATGCAAGTGAGAAAGCCAGCTCTAGCCTCTGTCTAGGGGTTTCACCCATACCTATTATACCCCCACAGCACAGCTCTAAACCCGCCTCCTTGACAATTTTTGCAGTATTTACTCTGTCAGAGAAGCGATGTGTGTTGCAGATATTGGGAAAAAAACTCTCAGCAGTTTCTAGGTTATGGTTATAACGCTTGACTCTCATAGCCTTTAGCTTCTTCGCTCTATCTAATGTCATAAACCCAAGAGAGACATTGACTTCAATATCCACTTTGGATCTAATCTCTCCTATTGCTTCACAGATCTGTTGAAAGTCCTTCTCGGGAGGCTCTCTGTAAGCGCATACCAAACAAAAACTTGTAGCGCCCTCTTCCTTAGCCTTTGCTGCCTTCTCGACTAACTTTTCTTTCCGCAATAAAGGATATTTCTCAATACCAGTATTGTAGAATGAGGATTGTGCACAAAATGAGCAATCCTCAGGACACCTCCCTGATTTTGCATTCACCAGAGCCTCGACATCTACCGTGTCACCGTTAAACGTCCGAGTGATAGTATTAGCGCAATCAGCAAGAAGCATGACGTCATCGGTGCCAAGTAATGTCTCTGCTTCTTCAAAGGTTATCGAGTCACCGGCGAGTACTCTCGCCGTACAACCTTGAATCAAGGCCGGGTCCATTATAAGGTGAGGCAACCTGGATCCGGTAATTAAAATTTCTGTTCAAAGAGCTGGGTTCCGGACGATATCTCTAAATTCGAATTTAGAAATATGCGCTAGGCTTTTACTACGTATCTGAACCTTGAAAGATATGGCAAATAACGAATCCCTTTTTGGGGTATGCTCCTCGTTTATAAATATGACACATTACAGACTGGTTCAAAACGGAGGTTAAAGGGGGCCCCGGATAGCCAAAAAGACCCAATGATTAGTAGATCATTCTCTTCGCAGGTATGGAAAGAGAAGTGGCGGTTTTCGTTACATATCTGCACAATGCAAAACAGTTCAATAATGGAACGTTTTCTATACGGCACAAAAATGAGTACCTTTTTTTTACCCTTGGTTTCTAATAGGTTACGATCAAGTCGTCCATTTATTGACGCTACCCTTTTTGAACACTTTTCTTGACAATGAGCTAATTATAGCAGAGCTTCTGATAGGGAATATGAAATATGCCTTTGCATACCTACGCGTAAGCACAGAAGAGCAGACTGTCCAGAATCAGAAGATTGCTCTTGAAAAATGGGCGTCCGCAAACAATTACTTAATTCTGGACTCTTTTGAAGATCCTGCTATAAGCGGTAAAGTTCCTGCCACTGAGAGGCGCGGATTTCGAGAGATGCTGGAGCTCGTAAAAATGACTGGAGTTGATGCTGTTTTAGTCTATGAGTTATCACGCGTTGGAAGAACTTTCTGGGATACATTAGATGCGATAAAGGCAGTAGAGCGCTATGCATCTTTGATTTCATGCTCGCCCCGAGAATCATTTCTACAAACCACAGAGTCCAGTATCAGAAAACTCATGATCGGGATCCTGACATGGGCTGCCGAGAGAGAACGTGAGCTTCTAGTCCAGAGGACAAAGGATGGCATGGACCGGGCCAAAGCGGCAGGGAAAGGCATTGGTCGGCCTCAAAAGATAATTGATAAAGATAGGCTCATAACCCTACTTGCAGAAAATCACTCAAAAGCTAGAATAGCAAAGACTCTTGGGATCTCAAAAGGTACCCTGTACAAGAAATTGAGTGACCTAGGATAGTTTCTCTATCTTTCTCACCAACATAAGCTGCACGTTGACAAGCTTCTCTAGATCCCGCCTTCCAATACCGAGGGGTGGAATTAAGAGCATGATGTTGCGAAGCGGTCTAAGATACACTCTCATCTTTAGCGCTTGTTGTACTATAAAGTAGTTTATGATTTCTTTATTTTTCAAGATGATAATGGGTTTATCGTTTTTTGCAAGCTCGATTCCAACAAGTAGACCCTTATGTCGGATATCAGCTACTATAGGAGATTTGTAAAATTCAGGCAGTCTTGATGCTATATATTTTGTGTTCACTTTGATTTGCTGGATTAGATTATGGTTTTGGTAATTCTCAATATTTGCTAAGGCTGCGCTGCAGCCTACAGTATGGCCTGTAAAAGTGTGACCATGATATAAGAGCTTATTTTTACAGTATCTCCCTAAAAAAGCATCAAAGATGCGACGAGTAACAAGAGTTACTGCTAGCGGGAAATAGCCTCCGGTAAGAGCTTTTCCAAAGCATACGATGTCTGGTTGTGACTTCTGGGCACGATATTCTACGACATTTCCAAGTCTACCAAAACCAGTTGCAATCTCGTCTAGAATTAGCAAGATGTCATAATCTCTGCACAGCCTTGCTATTTTTTTTTGATAACCTTTAGGAAAAACTATTGCTCCTCCTGCTATCTGAGCGCCGCTTTCCATAACTAGCGCGGCGCATCGATTCATGTGCCTCTTGATAGTGTTCTCAGTCTTCTCAAGACACCATTCTACTAAGTCGCTTTCATTCGTAAACCTGCTCCCATAAAGGATAGGGCTTGGAACCCTGTGCACATTAAACAATAGAGGTTTATACGCTCTGAAAAAATCCTCGATGTAACCAATAGACATTGCGCCCGTTGTGTCTCCATGATATCCGTGCTCCAGTGAGATAAATTCCCTCTTTTTGTCTTTGCCGTTATTGTACCAGTATTGAAGAGCTATCTTCATAGCGACCTCTATCGCGGTAGAGCCATTGTCAGTATAGAATACCTTCTCCATTCCCGTTGCCAATGTAATAAGCCTTTCAGCAAGCTTTATGGATGGTGCATTGGCAAAGCCAAACAAGGTCGAATGGGGGATGTTTTTAAGCTGATCTACCATGGCTTGAACAACTTTATTCTGTGTGTGACCCCACACGTTGCACCACATGCTTGCAGTGCCGTCTAGGTATTTTCTTCCCTGGCTATCAACGAGGTAAAAACCATCTCCTTTCACTATTACCTTGTTATTCCATTTTGCCCAGTCGCTCATCTGGGTATATGGATGCCATACAAACTCTTTGTCGGCATTTGTCAGGTTCAATTCAGTTAAATGCTTGTTTCATCTGCAGCTCTAATAATATTTCCATGCATGGTATCTTCATAACAGGGACAAGCACAGGAGTGGGCAAGACGGCAGTGGCTGCGGGACTGGCCTGGGCCCTGAGAAAGCAAGATATAGATGTTGGCATCATGAAGCCTTTTGCAACTGGAAGCAGAGTTTTTTCAAAAAAATACCAGTCTCAGGACACCGCAATACTTGCAAAGGCCTCCGGGGTAAATGATCCTGATTCCAGTCTCAATCCTTTTTTCTACTCGATAGCAGCTTCACCTCTAGTAGCTTCGGAGCTAAAGTACGGTACACCAGTTGATATCAAAACGGCCGCGCGCCAGTTGAAAAAGCTTGGAAGAAAACACGAATTTCTAATTGCCGAAGGTATTGGAGGCATCATGGTTCCGTTGACTGAAAATGAATCTGTTGCAGGTTTTATAAAGCAGGTAGATATGCCTATACTTATTGTCACTACAGCTAAACTTGGTACCCTTAACCACACTTTACTCACCGTAATGGCCTGTAAAAAATTTGGACTTAAAATTGCAGGAATAATTTTGAATAAAATGCCTAAGAAGCCTACTATAGTAGAGAAAAAGTCAGCAGAAGTTATTGAGAGGCTTACACATTTCAAAGTGTTAGCTCTAATTCCTCTCTTACAAAGGGAAAATTATGCTACTATTGGTAAGGTGCTAGAACATGATATGGACCTTGACAAATTATTGTCCTTGTAGGAGCTTGAGTCCACGATCTCCCTTGTTAACAAGGAACGCATTGATATCTGAAATGATCCTCGAGTACGGAAATTCTTTTGAACTAATATAATAATTTTTATGATCTCCATCTAGTCGTCTAGCTGATACGATCCAAATATTTGCATCGTGAGGCTGCACGGACTTGGCATGCTTTATCTTTGTGAGCTCTAAATCACTTTTTATTATTTGGATGACTAGAGTTTTTTCCGGGCGTTTGCCCAGCATTTTTAATGAAGGAATAACTAAATCCAATTCTGAGCCTTTCCAGTGGATCTTTCTCTCAGAAGGTAGTAGCGAAACAGTGAGCATGAAATGTAACAATGCTTCACATAAATTTCCGAGCAACTCGCCATCCAATTCATTACCCATCCTATTTTTACATTCTTCAAGGATCTCATTACAGCATCTTTCCGACATTTCAATCTCGCTAATGACTTCCATTCGGATTTTTTCTTTGCCAATTTTATCTATGCTGGAATATAGGACGTCTTTAATATATGCACTCACAGATAATGCATGCAAGCTACGTTTATTAAATCTCTGTCATACAAAGTATCTATATATGAGTAAGAGGATTGCTACCGGTCTCCTTATTGCCTCTCTCATACTCCTGTTAGTCTACGGAGCCGATGTTGCAGTTGCCGCATCCTCTCAAGACAGAGAGGGCTTCTTACCCTTTAACGAGGCAGTTAGAGGCGGGGCCTTTGGGGGGAGTGCAGTTATAATGTCAATAATTGCATTCGTTATCGCTCGCAAGGAGTATGCCCCAACTGTTTCGGCACTCTTGTTCGTTAATGGGGGCCTCATCATTGCAGGTATGATTGCCCTTGTTGCACAGGGCGCACTTGCATCCGATGATTCCTCAGGCGCAATGCGGACGATCGGCTCTACAATAGTGATGGGGGGAATACTGGTGGGGCTCGGAATATGGAAGCTTGTAGCAGATAGAAAAGTACTTGCTACGAGGAGAAAAGAGCCGGCTCAGAAATAATAAAGTGCTTCATTCGCCACTTCGTGCATGATTGATTTTAAAAGTAAAGCATAACGGCTACTAAAGTTGTCTGAAATATGGTGGCTTACTCGGCCTTGCCTTTGGCCTTTACTACCCATCAAAGAAGATCACCTGGACCAAATTTGCCTACTGCCCAGTAAGTAATATTTTATACAATCGTCGCGAGCTTTACTGGTGTTATGAAGACAGTAATTCTTGCTGGCGGTTTAGGAAAACGGCTAAAACCCCTTACCGATACGAGACCTAAGCCCATGATACAAGTCCTAAATGTTCCAATAATCGAATGGCAGGTAAGATGGCTTCGAAAATTTGGCATAAAAGATTTTGTCATGTGCGTGGGATATAAAAAGGAGCAGATAATTGACCATATTGGCAATGGCGCTAAATTTGATTCCCGAATTGACTACTCATTTGAGGAAAAGGCACTGGGAACGGGCGGCGCACTATTCAATGCAAAGGAGCTTTTAGCTGACCAAGATTCATTTTTCGTGTTAAATGGAGATATTATCACAGAGCTTGACCCAAACAGGTTGAATGTTAGAAATTCAAATGTCCTTGCAGTTGTTCCTCTTCGTAGCCCATTTGGAGTAGTTGAAATTGACGTGAATTCAAGAGTTCGGGGATTCACTGAAAAGCCAGAAATTCCTGACATTTGGATAAACGCTGGCTTGTATCGCTTCACTCAAGAGATTTTTAGCTATCTACCTACCGAAGGTAACATTGAAGTTACTGCTCTGCCTGCACTAGCAAAACAAGGAAGGCTTCAGGCTGTGAGATACAAAGATGTTTTCTGGCGTTCGATTGATTCTCACAAGGATATCGACGAAGCATCGAAAGAGATGAAGGAAGCAAAGAGATCATGACTGTGAAAAAGGTGGCATACAGTCTTGGTCCACTACTGTCCATACACGACATGCTTCTATGCGCCAAGCTGGCTGATCAACAAGCAAATGTTGATTCTTTATGGTTTCCCGAATCTTGGGGACGAGAGTCATTTTCAACACTTGGGGCCGTCTCTCAGTTCACTAAAAAGGTACGGCTTGGGACATCGATTGTTAACATTTATTCAAGGACGCCTGCAACTATCGCAATGGGAGCCACCACTCTTGACATGCTCTCAAATAATAGGATAATTATCGGTCTTGGAGCAAGTACTGCAGCTATTGTTGAAAACTGGCATGGTCTACAGTTCAAAAAGCCTGTTAGCCGTATGAAAGAGTACATTCATTGTCTAAGACTCATAAATAGGGGGGAAAAGGTAAATTATGATGGAGAATTTTTCAAAATAAAGGATTTCAAAATATTGCACAAGCCGCAGAGGACGCATATCCCAATCTTTGCTGCCGCTGTAAACAAAAAAATGGTCTCTATGGTATCTGACCTAGCAGATGGTATATTATTGTATTTGAGGCCGTTTGAAGAATTGAAAAGGACAGTAGGCGGATTGAAACAGACCACGAAAGGAAAAGATTTTGAAATTGCTTGCTCGTTTATATGCGCGGTATCGAATAAAGAGCCGGCAAAAGCCCGACATCGAGCAGCGAGAACCCTTGCGTTTTATGTTGCAGTTGGAAAGTACTATAGCAGGTTTCTTGCGGAGAATGGCTTCAAGACTGAAGTTGAGGAGATAAGCGCAGAGTATAGAAAAACAGGTGCAGACAGTGCGGCAAAATTTGTTTCTGATAGGATGCTTAACTCACTTGTAATTTGCGGTAGTGGCGAAGACTGTAGAGAAGCACTTTCAAAATTCCTCTCAACAGGAATTACTCTGCCTATTCTCCAGTTTAACCCCATTGGCAAGTCAGAAACTTCGTTTAAGGAGATGCTATCAACCTTCTAAAATGCGCAACGTAGCAGTGTGCTCATGGGCAACATCAACATTTACCAAAGGCTCAAAGCTGTCTTTATTTGAGCTGGCTTGCGAGCCTTCCATACAGTTGTTAAGGCAGAGCGGCATGTCTGCAAAGGAAATTGATGCTGTCTTGTTTTCTAGCTGTGCGACTGACCAATACAGTTCTGCGATAATATCTGAAATGCTTGGCATACATCCAAGAATTTCACATCGCGTAGACAACCTCTGCAATTCTGGCACGAACGCTGTGGCTTCTGCTTTTGCATTTATTGCGTCAGGCTTATGCAATACGGTACTTGTGGTTGGCGCAGAAAAGGTAGATAGCCCTGGTAACAGGTTGTTATGGGACGTCACTAGAGGCTCTTTCATGTTTCCAATACACTGGGCCGCAGTATTTGCTAAAGCCCATATGAAGAAATACGGCACAACTGAAGAACAGATGGCTATGGTTTCTGTTAAGAACCATAAAAACGCCACCAAAAATCCTCTCGCCCTTTTTAGAAAGGAAATTGCCTTACAAGACGTGATGAATTCAAAAAAGATAGCTCCTCCTATCAAGCTACTAGACTGTTCTGCCCCATGCGAGGGTGCATCTGCAATACTATTAGTAGCCGAAGAAAAAGCACGCAGACTCAACAACGCTGTCTTCATAAAAGGAATTGGTCAACAAACAACCTCCGCCAGCTTTGCAAAAGCAACATCTGACCTAACAACAATTGAGGCAGCCAAGCGAGCCGCTCGTACCGCTTTTGAAATGTCGCATACAAAGCTGTCGCAAATAGATGTGGCAGAACTGCATGACGCATTTACAATTCTTGAAATCTTAGCATATGAAGACCTTGGGTTTGCAAAGAAGGGCGAAGGAGGAAAATTTGTAGACCAAGAGCAAATAGCGATAAGCCCTAGAGGAGGATTAATTGGATGCGGCCATCCTGTTGGAGCGACTGGCGTGGCACAAGTTGCCGAGATCGCTTCTCAGCTTGCTGGAAAAGCGGGAAACAGGCAAGTAAAGAACTGCAAGACAGGGCTTGTGCATAATCTAGCCGCAGCCGGCTCTTCAGCGTCAATAATCGTCATGGGCGTGGAATGATCACTTGCAAGAGTTCATTGAAAAGTTGAATAAAGGCGAATTTCGGCTGCCAGTCTGTACATCCTGCAGTGCTAAAGTATGGCCACCGTCTAGGTATTGCCCCGAATGTCTTTCAAAAACGGCGCTTAAAATTATTGATACAAGGGGAACATTGGTACATTTCACACAGTCATATCTCAAAGGCATGGAAGGTTGCTATGGTCTTATTGAAATGTCAGGAATTAAACTAATTGGATCATTTGAGACTCTCAAATTGAGAGAGGGCATGAAAGTGAAAATGGTCCGATGTGGTGTCAGGCCTGATGGGACTCCCTATTATATTTTCGAGCCAGTCACGGGTTGACATTAATATACGCTAGCGAATAAACCATTGGATGGATACATATGAGTTATGACCGGTTCGTTGACGAGAGGCTGCTTACAAGCCGTGATGCTCTCAACAGACTGCAGATTAAAATGAAAATTCTTCAAATTGACGAAAACGCACGTGATTTTTCACAGCGCTTTGGGCACAGGGTGCTTGTCCAAAAGGTGCTTTTGACTATCAAATACAATGATACTGAAGAGGTTGAAGAGAAGGAGCTAGATGTGGAGGGAATTGAAAAGAGGATAAAAAAAGAGAGGCTCTTTAGTTCCTCGAATCGCTGGCTTGGTTCAGGTGATATCAAGAATGGTTATGTCGTCGCAAGCCGTCACCTTGATTTACTTGCTGACGCTATTGCATTGGATATTATTTCTATATGAGAACATTTCAAAAACCGAGTTTAGAAATATTGCATTGGAGCTTCTTCAGCCATCCTCGTGGTTTATAGGCTAAACATATGACTGATTCCGAAATAACAATTATGATTATAATTATGACGCCGCTCGTCAGACTCGAACTGACGACCCACTGGTTAACAGCCAGTTAAGCTTCGGAGCACAATATCGCGCAGCGAATTTGCTCTACCATGCTGAGCTAGAGCGGCGCACTATTACAGCAAATCCAAGGACAAAATAAATCTTTGGGCTTGCTTATTCTATACCTTCTTCTTTTGAGTATATGTAGAGCCCATCAAGGAACACCCGCTGATCTTTCCCTTTTGTCTTTGTCGATAGTTCAATGTTAGCAGCGGTCTGGGAAACATCCTCCAGGCTCGGGCCCTGAACGATGACGTCCTCTCCTACGAGACTCACCTTAGTAGCATCTCCTACTATGTGAGAAATCCTAGCAGACCTTTCGCCAAAAAAATTCTCGACATGTACCTCTTTCCCTTTTACCTTGACAGAAATTGGAAAGTGTGCAAATATGATCTTGAGCCTGTATGTATAGCCTTTCTCCACACCTTTTATCATTCCTGTGATTACACTTCGCGCAGTGTTTGTCACAGCAAGATCGCGCTTTCGCCTCCCATAGGGTTTTATCGTTATCTTATTGCTTTCTACCGTCACCGTAGCTGGAAGTTTTGTGAAATCCTTCGTTACGGTGCCAAGCTTACCCTTAACCTCTATGAGGTTGTCTTGCTTTCTTATCGAGACACCAGCAGGAGCTTCAACTTGTGCCGTTATTTCCTGATCAATAGACGTAGCCAACCAAAACTCCTCCGAGGTTTTCCGCCTGCGCTTCATGGTGAGACAGGATGCCTTTGCTGGTAGATACAAGAAGGATACCCATGGTATACGCAGGAAGGAACTGTCTTTCCCAGCCAAAGTATCCATTCTTTTTAACTGAAAATCGAGGAGTAACGATGCCGCACTTGTTTATCTTGGCTAAAAGTTGAATTCTAAACTTGCCCGCTCTGCCGTCGTCAATCTGCTCAAATTCCCCGATATAACGATGTTTCTGCATCACACGCAGCACTTCACTCGCAAATTTAGACGCGGGAACTACTATGCACTCCCTTTTTCTCCTCGATTCGTTATTGTAAATGGTTGTAAATAGGTTAGATAAGACATTTAATGCTGGCATTTTCTCCTTTATTCACCTACTCGTACTTAGCAAAGCCTATGCTCCTAGCAACTTCTCTGAAGCACTGCCTGCAAAGCATCAAATTATATGTGCGTATCAGTCCATTATATGAACCACACCTTTTGCACCACCTTCCGCCTTTGCCATGGGTAAGCTTCTTTCTTCCTGTTAATTCATATTCCCTGGGCTTTGGCATTTGTTTATTCAACCTCCACTCCATATTCCTCTTTAAAGAACTCTATTGCCTCCTCTCTGTTTATCCTGTGCGTTTTGCCTATCTTGGCTTTCCTTCTGCTCTTTCTAGCAATTCTATACCCAGGCCTGTTCAAGACAATGTTAACGTCCATGCCAAAGATACCAATATCAGGATTGTACTTTGTACCTGGAATGTCAATGTGCTCATGGATGCCAACAGAGATATTCCCATAATTATCAAATGATGAGGCTCTGAGCGCATTCTTCTTGGCTGCTATTACGCGTTTGAGGAATTCAATTGCTGGTTCTCGCCTCAGGGTCACGACCACCCCTATCGGCTCACCCTTGTGGATACCGAAGTCCCTCACAGTCTTTTTGGCTCCACGTACCGCTGGCCGTTGATTTGTCAGCTCAAGTAGAGCATTCTTTGCTTTGTCTATTGGCTCGCCGGACCTTCCGACTCCAATGTTTATCACAACTTTATGGACCTTTATCCTTTTCATATCATGTTGCTGCTGTATTTGTTGCTGGCTCAACTTAATTCACCCTAATAATTGGTCTGTCAGCTCCCACAACCATTACCATTTCAACTGGCAATTCTACTGATTTATCGTCAAATGAAACAAGCGCTCGCTTTGGGAGAGAGAATACGCCATCCCGGATGTCTTCAATTCTGCCTACGGTGCCCGCATTTTCGCCTGTAATGACAAGCGCTGTAGCGCCCTTTTCAAAAGCGATATGGCTAGTGATATGGACAGCCGGCAGGCTAACAACACAGCTATCACCAACCTTCAGATTTTGGTCGCTTATGAGTGTCTTGCTATCATGGAAGCCGTATTGCATTTTTTTACCTCTAATGGTAGTCTTGCTTGTAATCTTGATCAGTTTCAACCCTTTTTCTGCCTGATCAGTTGTAATTGGAGACAAGGAAACTCCATTTTTTGGAACCATCCTGTATGCTTGCCCAGTCCCTAGCTCCAGTACGTCCATCAATCCAACAGCAAAATTGTGATCGCGTCTTATTACTCCATCCACTTTAACCTTACCTGCCTTCAAAATTCTCTCAGCTTCATGTCCTGTGGTTGCTACCTTGAGGACATCACGTAAGATCATGCCTAGAGGGTAGGCCCTCTTCCCAGGGTGAGACCCCGGGTTGACTCTCATGACAAACTGGCCTTCTTTCCT
Source organism: Nitrososphaera sp. (assembly GCA_035562555.1). GTDB lineage: Archaea > Thermoproteota > Nitrososphaeria > Nitrososphaerales > Nitrososphaeraceae > Nitrososphaera. Next base: position 84,638 of record DATMWK010000068.1, read on the forward strand.
CCTAATGGTCCAAAAAGGGGGAGCCAATTGTCTTTTTATTCTTGCATCACGACCTTTTTTGCCCATTATTGAATTTCTTCCTCCTTTTTCTTCTCCTCTTTTTCTTCCTGTTTATCGGAAGGAGAAGCGGCCGCTGACTCCCGCTTGGTTGTTCCTTGGAGCTTACTTGATCTATAGTCGTCGTCAAGATTTAAGGAAATAACCATCACATTTGAAGAATGAATTGGAACCTTGACTTGACCTCCTCGAATCTTTTCTCTCTGAATACCTTCAATGTGAAATGTTGAATTCTCAGTGTTTACCTTTTCGACTTTGCCTTCTACTCCCCTGTATTCTCCTCGCACAACTCGGATAGAATCGCCCTTGACCACACGTATGTTCTTTCTTCCATATTGGTTGCGCAGTGTGTCGTCTAGTACAGCCCCAAGCATCTTATCCCGCTGGTGCTTAGGAATATGGGTCAATTTTGGATTAATGTCTGCCATAATCTTCACCTATACTATCATGCCCGCCAAGTTAGCTATTCTAGGCCACTTTTCTGCAGCCTCTGATGCTACGGGTCCCTTGATATCTGTACCTTTAATTTCGCCTTCCTGTGTCACAAGAACTGCAGCATTGTCCTCAAACGCTACACGCACACCGTTGAGCCTCCTTATTGGGTACTTCTGCCTGACAATGACTGCACCATAAATCTGCTTGCGTAGCTCTGCAGGACCTTTCTTGACAGTCACGGTTACGAAATCGCCGACTGATGCTGCAGGCTGTCTGGAGTGTCTTCCTTTATACCTTGTTACTTGCGCAATTCGCAATATCTTCGCACCCGTATTGTCAGCACATACCAAGCTTGCTGTAACTGGAATGGCCCTTGTAATATATGGCCGGAATTCCTCTACTCCCTTTGCAGAAACTGCTCTTGACTTAGCTCCTGCCGCCATCTCTTGTGTTCACCTCAATCACTACGAATGAAACCGTCTTAGCAAGTCGTCTGCACTCTGCAATCCTTACTTCTTCCCCCTCTTTTACCTCTAGACAGGATGGAAGATACGCATGCACTTTCGATTTACTTCTCTGAAAACGCTTGTATTTTGCAACCCTTCTAGTATATTCCCTTGATACTACAACCATCTTAGGTGACTTTGCACTTGATACAGTGCCTGCCAACAATTTGCCTCTTACAGGCAATGTGCCGTGGAATGGACAGAATTCATCTTCACAAGCCTTACGAGGGGAAGCAACCGAGATACCAATGTTTCTAACCATAATTTATCACATTACCCATTGTTTAACCGTGAAATACGATCCTCAGGTCTTCCTATCAATGCAGAACCACTTATAAAGCAAGCGCAAGAGGCTTTTTGAAGCCGGAGTCTTTTTGCTGCCCTTTTTGCTACTTGCCTCACAATAGAATCACTCCTTATGAATATCATATTCTTAGTTTCAAATACGATTGTGCCTACGATGCCCTGTAATGTTGAATCTGATGATTCAAGTATTTCTGCCTTAATGCCCACCACCCCACGCGAGAGAACATTTTCGAATATTGCAATCATGTCTGCGCCTTTCTCTCATTCATTATTGTCTTCATACGAGCTATATCTCGCCGAAGCCATCTAATGTTTCCTGACTGCTTCTTAAGGGTGCCCTTTGACTTTTCAAGCTGAAGCTTTCCAAGATCAGTTTTGAGCTCGGCAAGCTTGTCAGCCAGATCTTGATCATTCATTTCTCGTAATGTTTTTAGCTTAAGTCTCGACATTCTGCTTCCCTCCTTTTTCTTCTTTATCTGCTGCTGACGGCTGCTCACTCTTAGAGGATTCTTCAGTTTGAGCACTTTGCTCAACTGCCGAAGGTTGCATGTCTGTATTTCCGTTCTTAAATTCAAATTCTTGCGGTAGTGCTACCTTGGATGCAATTCTGAGCTGGATCCCCATTAGGCCCATCTTGGTTAGCACGTGCGTGATCCCTGTCTTGACTATCTTATCGGAAACCTCGCCGCTCTTGGGTAGAATGCCTATTGTATGTTTTTCAAAGTGAGCACGTTCTGTCCTGAGTTTGCCAGAAATCACAACCTCAACTCCAAGTGCACCGGCGCTCATGATTGTATTGAGCGACCACATGGCTGCACGCCTAAACGCGGTGCCTCGCTCAATGAGCTGAGCAATTCTATTGCACATTATCTGCGGATTAAGCTCAGGGTTTGGAATTTCAAGAACTGAAATCTGAGGGTTTTGTAGGCCAAATTTTTGCTCGATCTTGGCCATGAGGTCCTTGATGCCAACGCCTTTCCTGCCAATAGCAAGTCCAGGCCTCGTAACATAGACAGTTATCCTCGCTCCCACAGGAGTCTTTTGCACCTCAATACCACCATACCCGGCATCCTTGAGCTCTTCAGCAAGAAATTCATTGAGCTCCATGTTGCGAAAGTTATTCTTAATTACATTTTTGACTGCACTCATTATCTTTCATTTGTCTCCTGAGCGATAAGCTCCACATGGACCAACGTGTCAAACTTCGGACTCGATCTGCCCATTGCCCGTGGCTGGAATCGCTTAAGCTTTGTGCCCTTATGCACCGCTGCACCCACGATTCGGAGTCGGTCAAGATCCATACCCTTGTATTCCGCATTAGACTCAAGATTATCTAAAATTCTCAGAAATTCAGATGCTGCCTTTTTTGGAAATCTGCCAGCAAAAAATCCATCACGAATGTTCGACCTATGTGCCACCTCATTATTGTAACGGCGGTATGGAATAGCTTCTTTGCGTGAGATAACCTTCTCAAGTAACTCCCGTGCCTTTTCAATTGACTTACCTTTAATTGCGACAGCTATCTCCCGGGCATGTTTATGAGATATGTCCTTTTCGCGTATTGAAGCACGTACATGTTTTGTTTTATCATAATTTTGAAACGCATAACCAAAGTGTGGCATACTTATCACTTTAGCGGGACGTACAGGCTAGATCTAGATGCGCCTACTCCGGGTGTGCCGTGCTGAACACGCTTGTTTGTAATTGCATATTCACCAAGATAATGTCCTATCATTTCTGGCTTCATGTTAACCTGTACAAAATCTTTGCCATTATGAACGTAAATAGTCAAACCAACCATGTCAGGAAGAATAATCATGTCGCGAGCATGTGTTCTCAATTGACCCTTCAGCTTTCCGTCTCTTGCCAACTTGAGCTTCTCTCTAAGCTTTCTCTTTTCGTCGTTCATATAGGAACTCACGCGCTTATCAAGCGATCTGCGCTGTCTTGAATTCAGAAGTGGGAGTAAATTCTCTATTGAAAGTGATTGCAATTGTTCGGGACTGTAACCTTTAAACTTAAACTCACGTACCAATTAGACCACTCAATCTTTGGCTTTCTGGCCACTTTTAAATCTAACGAGTAAAAACTAGCCCTTCTATACTAAAGCCAACCTTGTTGCAAGATCTCTTGCTCCTTCAGGAGTCTTGAACTTAACAAAGGCTTTCTTGCCACGAATTGTCCTCGTAGTGTTAACCTCCTCTACGTCGGCTTCATAGAGAATATTGATGGCATCGATGATCTGCTTCTTGGTAGCCTTTTCTGCTACGATGAAAGCAAGCTTGTTCTCTTTTTCTATCTGATTGAATGTCTTCTCTGTAACATATGGAGCTAGTATCATAGTTGCTGCTTGCTCTGAAGTCATGTCACCCTTTGGCCTAGGCGCAGTTTCCTGTTTCTTTTGTGCTTCAGGTGCTGGCTTGCTGATTGCTCTTTCCTTGCTCATCTTAGGATAACCTCCAATACCTTGTGTATAGGCGCCTGTAGGCTTCTCATGTATTCAATTGCCCCCTGAGAGAAGATTGTTAACCTAATTGGCTTTGAGCCGGGCACCAAATCAAGGACACTTATATCCCTGGCATGCTTGATGTCAACTCCTTGAATTGATCCTGAAAGCTTGACAAGTGTAGACTCATTTCCAACTATAATGAGGGCACTTATTGCAGAGCGAGTGGACCTTCCCCTGCGCCTTGGGGTTCCTGATCTTGCCCTTCGCGCAAGTCTTGCGCGAAGAATGTCATCTCCTAGCCCAAGACGTACCAACGCATTCTCTAGGTCTTTGGTTTTTACTATTGATTCAAAGTCGTCTGAAATAACCAGAGGAAGTTTGACGTCATCAGCTATTTTGTGGCCACGTCGTTGTACCAATTCCTTTTTGGCTGTAGCTGCTATTGCAGAGCAAAGACCTAGCTGTTTTTCTTTATGGTTTATTTTTTTGTAGATGTTTTTCCAAGACTCTGGCGGATGTGCAACTCGTCCATGTCGTACGCCAGCAACGCCTGCGGCCTGGCCTGCCCTGGGAAAGCCTTCACCTCGAGCCCTTGCAAGCCGGGCAATCCCAAGCCCAGTGTTACGAGACTCGGCACTTACCATCTCACCAGCTGCCGGATACCGTCCCTGCCTTTGGTACGAATGCGAAAGAACGTTTACGTAGACCTTATGAATCACTTCAGGTCGATATGGGGTATCAAAGACTAAAGGTAGTTCTATCTCAGCAGATTCCCTGCCATCTAGTCCAATAACTTTGGTTTTCATTTAACAACTACCTCCAATATCTTTGGCTCAAGGACCTTCTTCGAAGGACCGCGTATTGGCTGCCTCATCTTTAGCAACCGCTTTGGAACGCCCGGCACTGAACCTCTTACTACAATGTAGTCGCCTCTAACCAGTCCAAAGTGTTTAAAACCGCCCGGGGGATTTATTGAATCCCGTTCATCCTTATCCGTGTTTGAGATTACAAGTATCCGCTTGTTGTATTCAGTTCTTTGATGGAATCCCCTCTGACCCTGCCTAGCGACAGTATACATGACAACAGCAGGTGAGATTGGACCTAATGTACCTACAGCGCGCACACTCTTTCTTGATTTATGTTGTTTTCTCTTTACGCCAAACCTAGTAATGGGACCTTCGATTCCTTTGCCACGGGTTATGCCAAAAACGTCAATATTCTGTCCAACTTGAAACACATCAGTTATTTTTATTTCCTTCCCTAGGATGCTTTTTACGTAATCATATTTCGCCCTAGCATCCTTGCCGGAAACTGCTACTTCAAAAACAAACGGCACTTTTTGTGCAAGGCCAATCCAATTTGGAGATATCGCGACAACTGCCATTACGTCACTTGCTCTATTGAGGGTAGCTTCTGCCTTTGAAAATCCATCCTCTGTACTCTTAGCGTCAAATTTGCGCGATAGCTCTTTTGGTATGTCTTTTGTATAAACATCAAATAAAGCGTGTTGACCGTAAAGATCGTGTCTGTAGCCGCGGATTCCAATAATCCTGATAGGCGGAGTCACAATTACAGTTGCAGGGTTCAATAACTGCTTGCCAAAATTGGGAGTTTTCTCCCTATCATCGACTGTCAGGATATGAATGCCGCCAGCTTTGAAACCTGCAAAACCTAAAAGGGAGCTCTTTTCTGATGTAAGCTGCGGCCAAGTTCTTATCCTCGCCTCCAGACTCTGAGCTCTTGCTCTTGGTCTAAAAGCAATGCTACCTCTTCTTGGTGCACTATACTTACGATGGCCCATAGATATTGCACCACACTACCTCTCCCTTTAATAAGTCATTTGACACGAGATTGACGGTATGATAGCAAATACCTACAAATATGAACATTTGGGAGTAAATAAGCGGCATGTGTATTGTCACATCGCCTCATGGCAATATGGCGAGACACGGATAATGTACAAGTGTGCACTGATTCGTAAACACACATATCATAGCCGCTATTGCAGGCACTAAGTAGACGACATATATCAGAACGAATTTTTACTGTTTCTTATGGTCTAAGGCTTTGTGCAAATTAAGTTCATTGTCCGATTTGAAGAGTTTGCCACATTTATGACACACAAAGGGCTGTACTATTCTTGCATGGCTGTTAGCTTTGTCGCCGCTCTCAGTAGTCGGACCTATGCTAGAAGTAGACGTATCAGTAATAACTTATTGAGGACCAGTATCAAATTTATAAGTTACATCAGTGCTTCAAAGTGAAGACACTCTTTTTCTAATGAAACCTGATACTATGTCAGTTTTGATATATTGTATATGTTCCTATGGGCTGAGAAGATATATACCCTGAATTGATGGTTATTCTGACATCCTCCCCTACAAAGGGTGGGTAGCTTATCTGAAGCTCTTGTTCAGTCAGAACAAGAGCAAATAATTAGGATGGTTCGGCCGTTCTAAAATAAACAGCACCACTAAACGAAATAACAAGATGACGAAAAAGCCTTAGACTACAGTTTATGGCAGTTGACGAGAGATATAAAATATCGATCAAAATATTCTATACCAATCGCCTCCCTCCTGAAAAAAAGCTCAAGCTTGTATGATTTAACCATTGAACTTTGTCTGGTCATGTACGTTTGGATATTTGTGCCGGAGCATGAAGAACGTCTTGAGAGATCTGGAGCTCAATTACTACAATATACCCCATGCTTACAACTGAGTATAGAGTGAATTCCTAAGTCGTCTGACCAGGTAGCTTCCGGTAACTGTTGCTTTTGATTTCAATATGAGTTGGTCTGTTTAGTCTTACTTCGACGATCTTATTTTGGCAGGACCGAATGTTGGGTTGAGTGTAATGTGCTATTCAATATGGCTAGAGCTCCAAGTACTGCTTCTTCGAGCCTTACGGTTTCAGTGCCTTGGTTTGGGAACATGTTTACAACATATTGATCCGGCTTGATGCTTGCATCTTCCTTAGCAAGGATCTCATGAAGGCCATGCTTTGGCGCTCCAAACGCAACTATGATATTCTGAACATTCTTGATGCGTTCAGCAAGCTCGGCCTCGATGTTTTTGAAGTAGCGACCCCTTCTCGATGTCATAATTATAACTGATTTTTCAACGCTTGAGAGAAGCCTCGATATTGAACCGATCTCTTTTACTTCATACCCCCAATAATCTGGAATGTCTTGCTCAGTTGCTTGGACGGCCATTAGGTTTGGGTACGACGAGGTGAACCTGGCGTTTACTCTCTTACCTTCATGACCCTTGCCTACAAAAAGCACAGGAGAGCCTAGGCCTACTTCAACAAATAGCTGACCCTTAGCCTTGACTATGACACCTGTGCGGATGTCACCGGCTTTCACTTTTTTGATGTCTTCAACTACCCTATGGTGTGGAGCCTTTATTGGGTGTAGTATGCCTGCGTATTGGAGCTGATGCATCATCGGGAAAAGCATTTTCCGGAGATACTGGGGCGTATCAAGATAGCGGAGTATCGTCTTGAGCAATTGCGAGTCATCTTTTTCGAAGTGGGATAGGGAATCATGATAGATGTATACCCTCTTGACTCTAAAAATTGAGCAAGCACGCGCAAATTGTGCTATCTTTATGCTTTTGTCACGCTTTGTCTGCTCATCTGAAAGCGAGGAGTCTGGAATTGTGACCCAAAGATCAGGCATTACTCCCTTATCAGCTCTTCAACTGCACCCTCCAGAAAGCCATTTGATCCAAAGTAAGTTTGCCTTAAAACTCCTTTTTTGTCTACAAGGATAGTTGATGGAGTACCCCGTAAGGCATATTCATCAAAAGTCTTGGCCGAATAGTCCTTTGATTTCAGATATTGTTTTACGCGCTCAATCAATACCTGTCTATCCTTTTCAGCATACGAGCGAAAATTAGGGATGTTGGCTTCGATAAAGTCTAGGACCTTGCTCTGGGTCAGTACGCCTGATCGCTTAACTAGCATGTCCATAGCAAGAGGAAAAGGTATCTTGTATGGCAACTTGTTGCCATCTCTCGCCTGTTCAAGGTTATTGAACGCACGATATGTCTCTCCTATTATTTCCCCGTTACTGACTAACTTTTGAAGGTTCTCAAGATTGTTCTTATCAAAATCCTCAAAGGCGGTTGCAAGACCCACAACCGTGAGGCCCTTGTCTCTATATCTTCTGTACATATCGATAACTTCAGGGATGCTGTAAAGGAAGCAACCAGGGCAATTGACCTGAAAGACTTCAACTAGCACGACGTTACCTCTCTCCTTGTCTATGTTTGTTGGTTTTCCCTGTACCCAGGTCGAAACCTCAAGGTTTGGAGCTTTAGTACCTATTGTCGCTACCATCGTTAATCCAGTTAAGCGGGATGTCTATAAATTGGTTTTATCACGCCCCGCGCTTTGAGGCTCTGTCTCTAGCGGTGGCTGCATATCTTTGAATTTCATCCTCTTCGGCCTTTCGCATTGTCTTGGCCCTAGTATCTATTATCGCCATCTTCAAATGCCTGGTGCTTGTCTTTTCCTCACTAACCAAATATATTGACTCAATAGCAAGTGCAGCGCCTTCGTCAAGACCAACGTCTGGCTTGTAGTTCTTTTCTAGGAATTCAGTCACTTGATCGCTTCCTGCGCCGATCGCGACGGCGTCATAGCCTATATATGTGCCACTTGGGTCTGTCAAATAAAGAGCAGAACCATTTTTGTCAACACCTGCAAGTATTAAAGCAACGCCAAATGGTCTGACACCTGCATACTGTGTGAACTGCTGAGCCATATCTGCAAGGTTCTTAGCAACACCTTCAACATCGACGGGCTCATCGTATATTAGCCTGTTGCTCTGTGCAAAGAACCTTGCGTGGTCTACCTGAGTGCGCGCGTCAGGAATGTAACCGGCCGCAGCCACGCCTATGTGGTCGTCGACCTGAAAGATCTTTTGCGTAACATTTGATATTTGGAGCTTTCTTGTTTTTTCCTCTACTGCAAGGATTACTCCGTCAGTACCCTTAACGCCTATAGCAAGTGTTCCACGTCTGACGGTTTCAATTGCATATTCTACTTGGTAAAGCCTTCCGTCTGGTGAAAATACTGTGATGGCTCGGTCATAGCCTGCTGCTGCTGGTAACAATTCGATCTAATTTTTTGTAATGTTCCATTTAAGCCTAACTATGAGTAAACCCTCTAAAGCAAATGCAGTCTTGCATGATATTAATAACGTATCGTGGCAAAAACCACAATGGTTCAGGATGAAGTGACGTTTTACGGCCACCCGAACATTCGTTCGCGTCACGCCAAGACTATTGAAATAACGAAAGATGAGCACCTAACAGCTAGAGGGGACTGCATAGTAGGGGTAAGAGCCAACAAGGCCTGCGCTGATTTTGACGAATCGTTCAAGCGCAGGATAAAATCGAACTCATCAATAGTCAGAATAGAAATAGTGGTCGGAGATGAATCATTTCTCATATCGGGCATGGGTCATCAGCACCTCAGTCTGTTAAATTCACATGACATAGTGATACGTAAGACAAATTTTGTATGTCCGCGAACCTTGTCTGTTCTGTGCAATAAGGCATCTTCAGAATTGCCAAGGAGACTGGTAAATATACTTCAGGACCAACAGACAAAGGGTATATTCCGAATTACACTTGAATGATCTCAATTTTTGGGCTCTTTTTTTCCTCCGATCATAATTGCATATTCTTTACTTTGGAGTGTCTTAGCCAAAGCATTGTTCAGTACGTCAAGAGCAACGTATTCCTTGTGGTGGTCGCCCTTGCAAACGCTGCAGGTATCCTTCTGCCTGCTAGTCTCTAAGATGAATTTTTCGTCCTCAAATATGCTCTTTAGAACTTTCAGTAGCCTTGAACTCGTGTCCTCAATGAGCTTCGATTGTTCTTCAAGGCTTGGGACATTATAACTGAAGGCACGTAGAGTTGACATGTAATATTTTTTGACAGCACCTCTAACTTCTACCATCTTAGCGACTTCAATCAAACCGACATCCTTGAGGATGTCAAGATGATGCCTGATGGTGGTTGTAGCCTTTTTATGACCAGCACGTCTAAGCATCGTGGAGATCTCATCTGTGGTCATTTGCTTATGACTTAGGATCTCTAGGATCTTTATTCTGACCGGGTCACCTAGCGCATAAGCCGATTGATATCCTAGCGTGGTCACCGCTTTCATTTTGACCTCGTTCTCAAAAAGTGTTCCAACCATTGTGATGAGAAGAAAAGAGTCGACATGGTAGTAAAACAGTATTATCAGTTCCTTTGGTGTTACTTGTTAAATGTTTTAAGCTTTATGGGTTTATTATCTTGGATAGGCTATTAATGTCTATTTTCCTCAAAAATTATGAAGGAGGTAATACTGTTATCAAATATATGGTAATCATCTAACAAAATCAAAATGATAGATTTGTGAAAATCAGATGCTTAATGACTGCTTTTAGGAGTAGAGGCATGCTTTTACCAATACGTGCCGCAGAAATAGGTAAAAATGGTTCTAAAATAGACCTATAGCCTGCGGCCACTTATTTGCTCATAGGCAAAGATGTAGCGTGCCCTCAGGTCATTAACCGTCGACCAGCTGATTTGAATGGGTTCTGGTTTTTTGCCTTCCTTTGCCAACTTCTCTATTTTGTCCTTAAAACCAATTTTGATAAGCCAGTCACGCAATAATTGTTTGTCGTAACTTTCTTGAATTTTGCCTGGTTGATATGCAGACTTAAGCCATAGACGGTATTCATCGGGGCCAAGTGAGTCTGCAAGGAGTATATTGCCTTGTCCGTCTAGCCCGAATTCGAACTTCACGTCTGCTAAGATAAACCCCGCCCTATCAGCGATCGCGCTCATTTTCTTGTAGAGAGATATCGATGTCCTCTCAAGAGAATGATAGTCCTTGTCAGACAAAATACCTAAGGAGAGTACTCTATGACGACTGATAGGTCTATCATGCTCCTCCGATTTCGTACTAGGATCGAATATTGGCTCAGGGAGTTTCAATCCCAAAACTGGCCTAAAATCTGAAGGAAGCTCTTTTCCCATGTGTTCTTTGTACCGTTCGACAAGACCGCCGTAAAAGTAGCCTCTTACCACACATTCGAGAGGTATCATTTGCAACTTTTTGACCTCCATTTTATCCTTGGCTACCACCTTAAGCATATGATGAGGAGTTTCAAGACTGTCAAACCAAAATTCTGCAAATTTGCATAGAACCTCGCCCTTCTTTGGGATGGGAGTTGCCATCTTAATATCAAAAGCAGAGATTCGATCTGAGAAATGAAACAGAATATTCCCATTCTCAAGCTCGTATAAGTCCTTAACCTTTCCACTACGCATCAACCTCATAACTGCATTGGCTAGATCTGGATGCAATAAAAAGTCTATCTATTCAGATGCTGATTGAAAGACATTTAACGGTGCTGTAAATCATCTTATCAGGCCAAATATGGTGAACAGCGACCTTCTTGATATAGAGAGGCCCATATGTGTTGGTATCATAGGTGGAGGTCAGCTTGGAAAAATGATTGCTCATGAAGCAAGGCGGATGTCACTTAGGGTTATAGTTCTGGATCCGACAAAAGAATGCCCGGCTTCAAGCATCGCAGATGAGCAAATAGTCGCTGATTTCAAAAATGAAGAGGCAATAATGCAATTAGCAGAAAAAAGCGATGTTCTAACCTATGAGATAGAGCTTGCAAATTCGAGGGCACTAAAGGATCTAGAAGCAAGAGCTTACCCTGTACGGCCGTCACCGGAAACTTTACATATAGTCCAGAACAAGCTTAGGCAAAAGTCCTTCTTAAGACATCATAAAATTGAGGTCGCAGATTTTGAACACGTAAAGTCAAAGGACCATCTATACCAATTGTGCGAACACTTTGGCTTTCCGGTCATGCTTAAAGCATCTGAGAACTCCTATGATGGTCGAGGCAATTTTCTAATAGCCTCTGCTGAACAGGTAGGCAATGCCTTCAGCTATTTTTCTGGAAATGAGCTGATGGTCGAAAAGTTTGTCCCTTTTAAAAAAGAGATATCGATAATGGTCGCCCGTAACCCCAGTGGAGAGGTAGAGTCCTTTCCCGTTGCAGAAAATATCCACAAAAATGGCATCTTGGACACTTCGATAGTGCCAGCAAGGATCGATGAAGAAGTCAAGCTAAAGGCCAAGCGGATGGCGGAGATGACTCTTGAGGTATTAAAAGGCGCAGGAATATTTGGAATCGAGATGTTTGTTACAAATAAGGGGGAGGTCTTGATAAATGAAATTGCCCCAAGGCCGCATAACTCGGGGCATTATACTAATGAGGCCTGCTCGGTGTCACAATTTGAGCAGCACTTGAGGGCTGTGCTTGACCTGCCATTAAGCAAACCTGAATTACTTTGTCCAGCTGTCATGGTTAACATACTTGGAAATGAACATTCGACTGGATCCTATGTGGTAAAAGGCCTCAGACGGCTCTTAGGTGTCCCCGGCGTTAAACTTTATGTGTATGGCAAGAAAACATCAAAGCCAGGACGCAAACTGGGTCATATTACTGCAACTGGCAGCACTGTAGAAGAAGCGCTTATGCGAGCTGCAAATGCTAGAACCAAATTCAAATTAACTGCCAAGATGACCAAGGAAATGCCGTAATGAGTGGTCCTCTAGTTAGTATCATAATGGGAAGCGATTCCGATCTTCCTGTAATGAATGAAGCAAAAGAAATCTTGGATTCATTTGGAGTCGCCAACGAAATTACAATTGTGTCTGCACATAGGACAACAAAGAGGATGGTTCGCTACGCCACAACTGCCAAGAAAAGAGGTATCGAAATAATCATTGCCGGTGCTGGAGGAGCAGCTCATCTTCCAGGAATGGTGGCTTCACTAACAGCACTGCCCGTAATTGGAGTTCCCATCACGACAAAGAGCCTTGATGGTCTTGACTCACTTCTTTCCATCGCACAGATGCCTCCAGGGGTACCTGTTGCCACTGTGGCCATAAACGGAGCTAGGAATGCTGGCATACTTGCCTGCCAAATCCTTGGAGTAAAGCATCCAAACATTGCAATGAGCGTAGAAAGATACAAGCGAGAGCTACAGGGCAGCGTGATCAGAAAAGCAAGAAAGCTAGAGAAATCAGGTGCCAAAGACTATATGGCAAGGGCATAGTATAAATTTATTTGTCGTTGCACACTCGTATCCGCTTTGTGGAGCACAAGAGTACTCATTTTACTCATGCCAAATCGCAGAAAGAACAGCATGACACCACGAACATAGATCCCATTATAGTAAAAAACTGTCTCTACATGAGATGATATCAGATGAAATGAAGCAAAGACAGGTCGAATGTGAAGCACTTACACTTGGTTCTCACCCTATGGAACGTAAACAGTATTACAGCCAGACGTTCTCAATGTCACCTAAATTAGTCACGAATAGGGGCTTGGTGAAGATAAAGGGCAAAAACAATGACTTCGTGCAGTTACTGCAAAGGAATTAAGAGCATGCCTAACGCAGATCCAATTCCCTTGCCCTAGGGTCCTCTGCAATATGTAGTGTATCTGAGAATATTGCAGATAGAAAGCATAACGATAACAAAAAATTTTTAGCAAGATATAGATAGACCGATTACGAAGCGATATTTCTATAGCAAGCGCGTAATCAATGTGCAATGGACAGGGCATGACAATTTCGCGGATGCTTTACAGTCGGATGTTACTCTCACAGGTATGCTCAAAGAAGTTCTACTAAAAGTAGGCCAAATAACCATTGACCCGCTAGATGACCATGTCAGGATCTATGGGAGGTTGGTTCACGAAGAGTATCTTGCACTCGATCCGGCTATGTTCGAGATCGTAAACAGGATAGCCTTACACATCAAGACCATAGTTGAGATAAAGGACTAGATCTCGGTACTGCTTTCTACAGATGATGCTTATAACAACTTTCTGCGAACAAGTTAACTTTAATAATCATTACCTCAGTGCCAATTTTGTGGAAAAGCAAGTATCTTCTACGTCTCGCTTAAAATTTGCAGATAAAACTGTAGTTATCACCGGTAGCGGAACCGGTATTGGACAGGCAATAGCCAGAAAGTTTGCCGAGAATGGGGCCAATATCGTCATAATGGGTAGGAGAAAAGAGCCGCTCGATCAGACGGCGGGCATCTTAGAGCAAATAATTTCTTCTTCAGGTTCTTCTGGCAGATTGGGCGTTTTTCCGGGCGTAGACGTTGCAGATGAGGGCGGGATTAATTCTATGTTTGAAAATATTCGAACGCAATTTGGAGGAGTTGATATAGTAGTAAACAATGCTGGCGTCTCTGGCCCAGTCAAGACATTTACCAACGCAAGAGTAAAGGAGTTCCGTGAGGCTGTTGCTATCCATCTTACGGGTACATACTGGACATCTGTGAGTGCGCTGAGTGTGATGAAGAGAGGCTCCAAGCTAATCACGATTGCAACATTTTTCACAGAGGAAAACCGCTATGAGCAGCGGCCGTATAGATTTAGGACACCCTATACCGCTGCACAGGGTGCCAAGAATCGTCTTGCAGAAGCGCTAGCTTGGGAGCTCGTGGAACGAGATATAAGATCGATTGCAACGAACCCTGGACCTGTTCATTCGGATAGGATTTACAAGACAGTATACCCTAAGGCCGCAGCAGAGTTTCTACGCATCGGAGGCTATCCTGGGCTGAGCTCTCTTGAGATTGAGAAAGTCACCGACGGCGCGCTTCCGCTTTTAGGTGAACCGGCCGATATAGTAGCAAATGGCATTTCACAAGTTGCAGCTGACATCTCTATATCTCGTGGTCAGAGCTCAACGACGGAAAATATCAATCAATTGTCAGAGACTGTCGCCGGCGCTCTTGCGAAGATGCAGGAAATTGCTGAAAAGATACAAAGCAATACGAGCAAGATGATAGTAGACGGAGAATTCTTGAAGCAAGAAGAGGTAGCAGACATGGTTATGAATTTGTGTGACGACAATATTAGCAGACTAGTCAACGGTAGAGTTATTCCAAATGACCGCGTATTCTACCCTGTCAAACCAATAGTTGGGACGGCAGTTGACGACTTAGTACAAGATAATGTCAAAGGAAAAGTTATACTAATCGCAACCAGTTCACCAGCAAAGAAGGACGCTGAAAGGGTTAAGGAGCTCGCAAGACTGGCACATGGAGCGGGTGCAAAGGATGTAATCGTGCTTGCTCATAACCATCAAGACATGAGCCAATATAATGAATATCACAACCATACCATCGACATGCTCGACGAACAAAGCGTTCATCACATCTTTAATGCTGCAAGGAAAAGGTCCGGCAGGATTGATTCAATCATTCACTTCACGGGAGACTATGACTATAATACTGCTATTAGCTCACTATCAAGGAAGCAATGGGATACATTGGTTGATAACTTCATTTACCTTCCAGCACTAATTACAAAGGAAGGTGTGAATGCTATGGCCCCAGAAGGCTCAGTTCAAGACCCTGCAAAATTCAAAGATTCCACAGGTGTTGTTGTCATAGTAGGGCCGGATGCGCCTGTTGGTAAAAAAATATCTGGTTTATTGAGGGCAAGAGCAGATATTTTCCGCGGAGCGCTGCGACCATATACGGCAACGGTAAACCAAGAGCTAAGTGATGTACTTGGCTCGGGTATAAGGTTGTATTTAGTCCTCGCGGGGAATAGCGAAGGTTTAGAACCAGACAACAGCAAACTTTGCAACGCTGCATTAAATCTCGCAGCAGGTGCTGCTCTTAAGAGAAACGAGGCGATATTCTATATAGACGAAGCAAGGAAATAGCGCTATCTCTCAACTGAATCAAAAATCTTGGTTGAATTCTGGCTGCTTAAAGTCTACTTATTGTCAAAACAGAAGGTACTGCAAATGTCGCATCAAAACCTTAAACTAAGCCCATCCAAAATAAAGATTACAGCTACTAGGATTAGTATAACTGCCAATAATCGTCGGAGTAGCACATCCTTCGTCACCAGCGATAACCTTGCTCCTATCTGAGCACCGACAAAGGCGCCCGCTGATAAGGTAACTGCCTGAAGATAATCAGGATGTCCCAAAACCGAATGTGTAAAAACCCCAGCTATAGCTGTCATCATTAACGTCAATTGTGATGTGGGTGCCGCTTTATGCATTCCTAGGCCAAGGACAAGCAGCATAGCTGGCACAAATACTATTCCGCCGCCGACGCCAAACATACTTGATATTATGCCGGCACCAAATGAAGCGATAAGAACTGCAGCAACCTGCAAAGGCATAGAACGCCTTTTAGTCAGATGGTCGTTTAGGACTGAGTTTTTATATAAAAGGTAAAGGCCCGTGAGTATAAGTAATATGCCAAAGAACAGTTTGAATGAATCTTCATGTAAGTATTCAGACAATATAGCTCCAAGCACACCGCCGGGTATTGCGCAGGCAGCCATTTCTAGGCCAAGTCTGTAGTCAATCTTCTTTTGTCTGGAATACTCTATAGTAGAGGAGAGGCTTGTCGACATGACCGCAATAAGGCTGGTGCTTGCCACTTGTGTGGGTGGCAGGTTCAGGAACGTAAGTGCCGGTACCATTATTATACCGCCCCCAACTCCAAGCATGGAACCTAAGGTTCCACCAGCAAGTCCAACGCCGATTAGAAATACTAATGTGGTAATATTATCTAACAAGGGTATTGTTCCTTCGTATGCCTAACAAAAGCTGGCTGGGTAAAAACCATTTGCGAAGCTTTTCCTGCTAAGCATAATATATAAAGCAATAATCTAGACACCCATTTGGTTAACCAGCTATAAAAACCGACAGACCTCTTGCAAGAGGAGAATGATAAATTATTACACTTCAGAGCTCATTTCTAGGCTGTACTTTCAGCTTCTATCAAACACTTTTATTCAAAGAGTCTAAGTCGCATGAATATGACTTGGGCAACTCATAAACTCAAACAATGAGAATCATCTAAAAATATTTTTTAGATCCTGTTAGATCGTTCACAAGGGATGAAACATTTTTAATTAAAAAAATTTCTTATTCGCATCCTCTGCCGTTAATTGATAATGTTTGTCTTGTAATAAGGCGGTTAAAATATTGTAGTAATATCGTGCGCAGGACTTCTAGTAACCTCTTGTTATATCGTTCTTAACATCACAGTTACAATGCATTTATTATCTCGTAAAGCCGGAGTTTTTCTTGTAGCTTTATAGTTTTATTAAACCCCACACGACGTTAAGCAGCAGTAGAGACTTGCGTTTAGTAATTATAGGATTTGGAGTAGTTGGGCAGAGTTTCGCCAAGTTACTGCTTTCTAGGTCAGCAGATCTATACAGTCAGCATGGCATAAAGCCCCGTATTGTAGCCTGTGTCGACAATAGCGGCTCAGCGGTAGCAGCGGGCGGCCTCGATCTTAAGAGACTCCTTGAGGCGAAGAAGGCCAAAGGAACTGTAGGTGCTTACGACAAAGGTAACACCAAATTTGATTCCCTAGAAGTTATTGAAAAGATGGAAGCTGAAGTGATGCTCGAATGCACTCCCACTAATCTCAACGATGGGGAGCCGGCGACCTCCCACATTACCGCCGCAATGCGAAGTCAGAAGCATGTGATCTGTATTAACAAGGGACCGCTTGCCCTTGCTTTTCCCTCGCTTATCGAGCTTGCCAACTACAATGGTGTTATGTTACGATTCAGCGGGACAGTTGGTGGCGGAACTCCCATTCTGGAATTTGCTAAGCGCTGTCTAAAGGGAGACAGAATAATTTCATTCCACGGAATACTTAATGGCACGACAAATTACATACTGAGCAAGATGGAGGAAGGACGAACATATGAGACTGCAATGCAGGATGCCAAAGCAAAAGGTTATACAGAGGCCAACCCATCGCTTGATGTCGACGGATTTGACGCAGCTGCAAAACTCGTTATTATGGCAAATTGGATTATGGGAATGAAAGTAACCATGAAGGACATCCAGCGCAATGGCATCGTCGATATCGGGTTGTCAGATGTGAAAAATGCAGCCGAACGGGGCAATGCAGTCAAATTGCTAGCCGTATGCGACAGCAGACGGCTTCACGTAGCTCCAACAGAAATTGCCAAGACAGATCCACTATATGTTAATGGCACTCTCAATGCTGTCACATTTTCCTCAGAACATTCTGGACAACAGACAATAATCGGAAGGGGTGCAGGGGGCATGGAAACTGCAAGTGCAATGTTACGTGATCTCATAGAGATAAGAGATGCAAGATTTAGCTGAAGAACCTAACCCCTGTGTGGAAAAAATAGCTTTACCATCGGTCGACAAGGCTATCAAGCTAGTGCTTATAATAATGAACCCATAAAACTGAGGACATGTTTAAAAAAGTTATACAGATACTCAGTAGATTTTCAGGGACACTTCTGAAATTCAGGAGGTTTGATCGGCTCAAAGTGCCAGAAGCTAGTTTATGCAAGTTCCTCCCTATTGTGATTAGTTACTGCCCCTGACAAACCAAAGCAGCGGGCTTGCTCCTCATTCAATGGAAGAACATATAAATATTGCAATTGAGCAACCAATTTCTGTAACTTAAAGATGCAAATTTTCAATAAATCAATCAAAAAAATAAAAGGAATTGCAGAGGCCGAATCACATGAATGCACAGAGTGTCGAGTCAAGCCTGCAGAAATATTTCAAATCAACGGTGAGTACTGCCTAGAATGTTGGCAAGAAATAACACACACTAATGCATAGGCATCACAGGTAGGCAAAGTGATTCCTCTCCAAGTATTGCTCATAGATCTTTGTAGATCAGCGGACTACACATCATTCCAGAATAGCCTTCTCCTTGATTTTTGCCTCGAGCAATCGTCCCTTACAAACGGCGTTCTCGTTAATAACTGAGTTGATAAGATCAAGACCCTTGGCAAGGTGCAAAGGGAAGTCGATGGAGCTCTCTTGTGCATTAATGTAACAGATTAATTATCGTTTGTGCATCCATGCTCTTGATCGCACTGAAAATATTCGTATTATCAAAGAGTGAAACCACAAAGCTTTTCAATAGCCTTACTTCTTCGTGGCCCCAAGACATTATTCCTAAGGTTAAGAATATCAAGGTATACGAAATAGAGCGAGACAGGTACCTGTTAAGTGCGGACAAGATGGTTGCAGCTAAAGTACGCGGCTTAATAGTGCCGTTCCTTGGCAAGCAAGAAGATTTGCAGCGCTTTCCTTCGGTGACTATAGACAAAGGCGCAGTAAAATTTGTTTGCAACGGCGCGAAGGTAATGCGGCCTGGTATAATCAATTTTGACTCATTCAAAAAGGGAGAGATTGTAGTAATAAAGGAACAGACTCATGGAAGGGTGCTTGCTGTCGGACTTGCTCTCGAAGATAGTGAAGTGGCAAAAACAATGACTAAGGGTTATATCATAGACACTATTCACTACGTTAGTGACAAAATATGGGAAGCCTACAAGAAAATATAGGGCACTAGGAGGGTTTTATCGTTTCTTCCCTGTACCCAGTTCTCGTCACATATAATATGTCGATCCCATCTCCACTTGCGGTATCACGTTGGATCGCGGACCTAATAGCGCGTGTAGCCAATTCTCTAACCTCTTCTTCAGACATATTTGGCTTAAATTCTGCATCCATTATACCAAGTGCCCCTTCTGCTCCTGTGCCTACTGCAGCATAATCATCAGGAAGTACTGAACCAAGAGGGTCAAGTGTATAGATCTCGGGCTTTTCGTTTATACCACCCACAATAACTTGTGTTAGCAGTGGAAAATATCTTCTCTCAAACATAATAACAGACATTAACTTCGCGATCGAGTTTGGAGGAACCATACGCCTTGTCTCCAATTTACGGATTTTTGCCAAAGCCTCTACTTGCCTTACAAGCACCTGCATGTCAGCAACCATGCCAGCGCATGCAGCGCCAACGTGATCCGTTACTGGAAATGTCTTCTTAATGTTCTTGTTCACTACAAAGTTTCCAAAAGAAACTCTCTTTTCTGCTGCTAGTAAAACACCATCATTGTATGAAAGTCCTACTACTGTTGCGCCGGGCATGAATTCAAATGCCATATGCGATGTACATCGTTGTTCCAGTTAGATTTAGTCGTTTCTATTGGAAATACAAAAAATTGCCAAAGCAGATTGTGCTTTCACCGCAGCTAACGTTTAGTTACATTTGTGTCATGTATACGTATGGCCTCAGCGACAAGCCTGTTCTGTAACTCAAGTGCGTCCTTACCTTCGGGGTGCTTCGTCTGCGCAACTGCCTCAGCGACAATGCTTATGACATGCCTCATAAGGAACTCATCTCCTCTAGTGGCTTCCGCCCTATAAGTTGGATTGGCTTTATTTACAAAAACTATATTGTCGGTAATAAAGCTGTATCGTGAATCACTTTCATCTTCATAAGGGATCACCTTATAGCCTATCCTCTTGAGTGCAAAAGTCTTCTTCAGTATCGGCTTACGTACATTCTTTGTTTTAATCACAGTGCCGTTGGCCTGTGTTTCATCCACCACTACCTCTACAGCCATTCCTTCAGCTACGTTAGTTGAACTGCTTGAAGTATACGATTCCCCGACAGCACGTGGCCCGGCAACATCTCCCTTAGAAATTGCGGAACTCTGAAGAGGAGAAGGAGATACGTCTTCATAGTCTGCTATATGCCCATTGTCATCAGAACGCACTTTAGGTCGATGTTTATCACGATCTTCATCCTCTGCAGCCCTCACCCTTTCTTTTATTTGCACCAGCTCATATCCTTGTACTTCCTCTTCAAGTTCTAGATTTTCGATCATGGCTTGTCCGAGTATCTTATCAATTTCGCGATAAATTCTTGTTTCCTCGCGAGTAATCAGTACGTCTTCATATTCGGTCAGCCCTGGAATGACTTTATCAATTACAAAGGTTTTCATAAGCTGATTAAATTTAGTGTATTCGCTGTCCTCAATGATCGCAGACTTGTCAGCGAACCTAGTTGTCAGGCTATCGCATCTGACAAAGCCTGTTACACGGTTCAGTTTTGTGTCAAAGCCAAAGTTACTGCGGGTCACAATATGGTTTCCAACCATGACAGCGATTCCCCGCTCATCATCTGATAGTGGTCTCCTGGCAATAGTGATTTCTCCAGTTAATTTGCCACCCTCAAGATTTATGGGTATCCTGTGGCCCTGAATTTCAGGAGCCTTTATAACCTGGGAGCCATCAAAATTCCATTCTTTGAATTTCTCGTCAGTTTTGATGTATACTTCAAATAATGGTTGCCTCAAGACCGCTAGTCTTCTGATTTCTTTGGTTATTTTGAAGAGATCTAGTTGGGTTTTGGCACCTGTCATAATCAGTTCCGTTCCGTCTCTCTTAAGCGGAGGTGCTTTTAGATCATCCAGCTTTGCGTTACCCGTGTACAGTCTTTCAAGCACACTTGCATTGATACTAAGCGCTTTCATGAAAGTCCCACGTCTCGTTCTTATTCTCATAGTCTCAAATAATGTCAGGAATGATAGTCTACCTGTGCCATATCTTCCTGTTCTAATTCGTTTCAGCTTAGGTGAAATGGATTCGGTCTTTTTATGGGGAGAACCCAAAAGAAGAAATTTTTCCATTCCATTCTGATCCATTCCTGCGTCGTCTTCTATAGCAATAGAACCATTGCTGAGGAGGGTGACAAGAACCTTTGTTGCATCCTCATCAAAGGCGTTCTCCACAAGCTCCTTGATGATCTCTGTTGGGGACACCCAGGTTTTAGTTGCGAATTCCTTGAAAAATGAGGGATGAACCTTCATTTGAGCAGGCATTTTTTCAAGAGCTCTTACTTTCACACCTTTATTTAATACTTGTCAAGGTACGCTAATTGTTATACTGATTTATTCTAATATCTCGAAATTACATACATAACCTTGGTTGCCAGATTAATTAATAATTGGGCGAGAGATCAGTCATGACAGAATTTGACCAAGACGGTAAAGCGAAGGATATACAAATGGCAAGGCACTGTGTGACGTGCGGATAGTAGATGTCTTTTGTTCAGGGATTTGCTATATCTCTCTCGTCTGAGATTCAAAGTGTGTTGCTTGGTACATTGCGCGGGAAAGCATAACAGAAAATGGTTCTTTGGACAAGACCTTGACAAGGCCTATCGCTTATATCACAAATAAGAACTCTTTTCAGTTGTGCCTGGAGCTGCAATGGTGATAAGCAATATATCGTTTTGAACTTCTACAATATAGAGATATATCCCGCTACAAAGTAGCAAGAATAGTGCAAAAGTGCACTTGCGGAAGGGACTTGAGATCATTTGAAGCTTGCACACCTCTTGGTTGCAACACGTTTGTAGTGTGCACTGGCTGCTTTAAGGACGTTTTAGATTGCACATGCAAGGCTATGTAGGCTTGTAGCGCAATACCGCGCCTATTTTGCCGAGGCTGGCGAGCTGAGCCCCTTCTTCGGTCTTGCCAGAAATGACTTCAAGCCTGCATCCTGTCTTCATGGCAAGCTCGTTAAGGTAGTCGACTATATCTTTTTCATTAACTTCAAGGTCGGTACTAGAACATACAGGACACCGCTTTGATAGCCATTCCTGCTTCGTAGCGATGACCTGCGACCTATCCACTATTATTTTGTGAATATTTATGCAGGCGTTGCACTTGATCTCGAGCTTGGTGTACTGGATATCATCCGTTACTAGCACTAGGTCTGCTATGCCGCTTTCAATCGCCTTGACTACATCGTGAACTCCATATATCCCAAGACCTCGGCCAGAATGCACTTCGGTCATGAATTTTTTGATCAGTTGTTTTTCTTCCATCACCCTAAATTCCTGCAAGATACCCTCTTTTTGCGCCTTTTCTATTAACTCACGCACTCCTTCTCCACCAGAATACGAAGTATCGAGAGTTGCTATAACGTTCTTTTGTAGCCGGTAGTCAAGGTACTCTTCTTTTAGAAAGTTCTCCTTCGTTGGCCCAGGGCCTCCCACAATAGTGCCCTTTATATTATATTGATCTAGGAATACTTGCTTAGCATGCTCTGCGACTCTATGGTAATATTCATTCAACTCATTTTCTCTCAA
Source organism: Nitrososphaera sp. (assembly GCA_035562555.1). Classification (GTDB taxonomy): domain Archaea; phylum Thermoproteota; class Nitrososphaeria; order Nitrososphaerales; family Nitrososphaeraceae; genus Nitrososphaera. The sequence goes on from DATMWK010000068.1 coordinate 107,447, forward strand.
CCTTTCAAACCTCCTTGCAGACTGGCCACCTTGGCGATGTTTGCCTGCTACGCCTGAAGTAATTGAATCAATAACTTCCCAATGATCGCCACTAAGTATGCCAATACCCGTCTCCTGTGTGTCTATTGATAGTATTCCAATGACCTTATCGTCTTTCATCATTTCTTTCAGGTGATCAGTCCAAAAGTGATCGTCACATCGATAAAGGCTGATTTGGACTGGCTTTGGCGGGAGCACCGTGTATATCTCAATTTTTTCTTTGCCAATTCCTTTTTCATTTGGGATCGCGCCACAGAATATTATGAGGCCACCTTCAGGTGTCTCCTTGAAGAGTTTGAGTTGCTCAATGGTTCTGCTAAGTGCATCTTGCACATGGGTTCTGGTAAGGTCTGACTTTATGTTCGAAGCAGTGCCAGCTTCGTTGCGAAGTTGTGAAATAACGTCAAATAATGGTCGTCGGGGTGGAATGTAAACAGTGACAAGTTCCGTCCCATGTCCGGATATACTTGAGAGTTCATTTATCATCTTAGTCAACTTATATCGTTTTACCGAATCCCACTTGCTGTTACCATCATTTGCCATTGATTATTGTAACAACAAAAATCTGTCCGCACATAATATAAGGCTTCAACTTCTCAGGTAGCTTATAAGTGCGAGGATCACCAAATTAGGGGTCGGGAAAGATGCTACCTAGGCTCGAATATATCAAGCAGGCTAGAGTGAGATTGGGAATAACCCAAAGAAAGCTGGCCACTTTGACAGGGATTAGCGGTTCGATGATAAATCAAATTGAGTCCGGAAGATGCAAACCGAGCTATGAAACTGCTCGTAAGATTTTCGAAGTGCTCAGCTCGCTTGAAGGCAGCAGCTCTATGAAAGCTGGAGATATTTGCAGCCGCTGGCCAATTTCTGTGCAAAAGGACGAAAAACTTCACAAAGCAATAGATGTTATGCGTGTCAACTCGATAAGTCAGATCCCAGTATTTGACTCTTCTCGAGTTGTAGGCATACTCACAGAGGATGGACTTGCCAAGGTGATGCTAGAAAAAAATGAGAAGGATCTTAAAAATATGTACGTTTTCCAAGCGATGGAACCGCCGCCTCCTATAGTCGATGTGTCGACGCCAGCAAAAGCCCTTGTTCCACTCGTAAGATTTGCCAAGTGTATTTTGGTAAGCGACAAAGGTAATGTAATTGGGATTGTGACAACGACTGACACACTCAAAATGGTTGAATAGCCTCTTATTCCTTCAACTTTTCAAGGCCAACGCAGCAGTCTACACATTTGATGCACTCATCGCAAATGCTAATTTCACTGTCGATGGGGAGTATAGTCGCACAGAGGGCACATTCCTTACTTGATTGCATTTAGCCTATTCAACACGCTTTGTATTAAAGCGCTATTTGAATCGTTCTATTATTCTCCGCGACTTTTTGGGATGATTTGCACAGAACAGGTCAAGACAGTTTGATAAACCAACAGAACTTCATCTTATAAAGCTCTTCTCTACTTGATAAAAGGAAAAGCCAATGTAGTGGCCGGAAAAAAATATCATTTAAATTCCTCTTCTAATATGTTGCGCCTCTTGCTCATCTGAAATAGATTGTCAGTTCTGCTCAGTGCCTCATCTCTTGATCGCTTGAACGCCATAGATTGAATAAGCAAATGATTCTCCGGTATTACCATGCCCGTCTGGTCGTCAGAATAAGCTATTTTGACTGTGTCCTCTTGTACTCTCAAGATATCTTGGTGAATATGCACCATGTTAGTGTCACCATGAGGAAATCCGAGTTCTAGGGCTTTTTTTCTCACATCTCCGGTGCCCTTGGCTGAGCTGATAACTGCGACTCCGAATTCATCTCGGAAGCATTCTAGTATCTCATCTTTGTTTTGCACTATGCCGTCCCTAAACCGAATAAACATCTGGTGTAGGTGCATCATCCTTGACGGTACCTTGAAAGCATCGACATACAGGTTAGCGTTCGGAATAAAGTCCTTTACATCGTCTTGATGGTGAGGATTTCTGTCCCATTCAATTGAGTCCTTGACCGCTTTGGTATCTTCAAGGTCTGCCCACCTTCTGACAAGCTCGATATCAAATCGCCTGATTCCATCGCCAAACTTTTGAATGAGTGGCTGCATTATTCTCCCCATGCCGGATACATTACAGCTGCCTTGTATGACATATCTCTTGCCTGCAGCCTTGTCATAGTTGACACGAGAGTTATGGATCATATCCGCTACTGCGCGTTCGCCATTCCTTTCTTCTCCTCCCTGAAATATTGCTGGCTTGTTCATAGGCTCATAGAAATTCTTCTTATTGTCATATCCTACTCCTTCCTTTGCTGCATCCACCACTAAATCGCATCGCTTCACTGCCTCTTCAATTGAGCCTGTCACATTGTATCCTCGTTCTTTGAAGTTCCTGATTGATTCATTTGGCACGTAGACATCAAAATGGTTTTCGAGCGCCTCCTTTACTCTATCGTCTATGCTATATTTCGCAACACCGACTAATTGGATCTCTTTGTCGGCTGCCAGTGCACTAGCAAGGCGACGGCCTATATTTCCATACCCATTAATGAAGACCTTGACCAAAACAATCACCCGAGCTTTATTACGAGATTTAACTAGTTTATATGTATTATATAGATTCCTGAATGCTTTAGTATATTTTTTAGCATCACATTAAACTTAAATACGTAAAAGTCCACATAGTGATCGAGACTATGCAAAGAGGCGGTATATTTTGGCACCTTTAAGGGTCTTGTGCTAAGTGATTCTCTAACATCAAGGAGGTTTTTGAATGAAAATACTCGTAATCGATAATTATGACTCTTTTGTATACAATCTGGCGCAGCTGCTGGGAGAGTTAAGAACAGAACCTGCAGTTTTAAGAAATGACAAGATAGCATTAGAAGATGTTGTTAAAATGGATCCTGATGCAATAGTCATCTCCCCGGGTCCGGGTCATCCAGCAGATCGCAAGTACTTTGGCGTATGTACTGACGTCATCGCAGAACTCGGGTATAGGATCCCCATACTGGGAGTCTGTCTTGGACATCAAGGCATCGTCCATGCCTTTGGTGGCAAAGTCGTAAATGCTAAGAAAATCAGGCATGGCAAAACAAGCCTGATACAGTATGCCACCGACAGGCTCTTTGAAGATGTTGCAAACCCATTCAAAGCTACTCGCTATCATTCACTTGTAGCTGATAAGAAAACCTTCCCATCCTGCCTTGAAGTGACTGCAAGAGCATTGGATGATGGCGAAATAATGGGGATCCGACATAGACATTACCTTATGGAAGGGGTTCAATTTCACCCTGAGTCTGTCCTTACGGGCGAGGGACGAAGGATGCTATTCAACTTTATATCTATGGTGAAAAAATGACGGTATCAACTGATTTGCGACCTAAGATAAAAAAACTAGTTGCAAAGACAGCCCTATCAGATGCAGAGATCACTCAAGCGCTTGATGCAATCCTTAGCGGACTGGTTCCTGAAGCGGCTATCGCAGCCTTTCTTGTCGCACTTACAATGAAAGGCGAGACTTCTGACGAGCTCAGATCAATTCTCATTTCATTGAGAAACCACTCGACTAAGATAACACCTCAAGTAAGGGGACCACTCATTGATACTTGTGGAACAGGCGGCTGTTCAATAAGGTCATTCAACATCAGCACCGCAGCAGCCATAGTAGCGTGTGCAGCCTCTGCCAAGGTGGCGAAGCATGGTAATAGGTCAGCTTCCAGCATCTGCGGCAGCGCAGACTTTCTTGAGTACGTCGGCCTTGATCTGAATACTCCACCTGCAAAGGTTCAATCTAGCATCGAGAACACGGGAATAGGATTTCTATTTGCTCCGCTATTTCATCCATCAATGAAAAACGTCGCTTCGGTAAGAAAGACTATTGGGATTAGGACTGTATTCAACAAGATGGGGCCGCTGAGCAATCCGTGTACTAATGTATCAGGTCAACTCATTGGAGTCTTTGAGCCTCGACTTCTAGAGGTTTTCTCCCAAGTATGTTCTGACTACCTCAGCGAAGCTATGATAGTTTACGCTCACGATGGCTTTGACGAGCTTTCAAACACTTGCCAAAATGACATCTATTGGATTTCAGGTGAAAATCACACAACAAGAAGGATATGCCTTCATCCTAACGCAGTCGGGATGGAACTAGCAAAGACAGATCAATTGATAGTTAATTCAAAAATGGATTGTATTATGAGCACTCTGAATGCAATTTACGGCAAGGGTTGCAAAGAAAAAATCGATATTGTGGTTCTCAATGCTGCCGCCGCGCTTGTAGTCAGCAAAATTTGCTCCAATCTTAAAGAGGGTGTGGAATATGCAAGAGATGCCATAAAAAGTGGTAAAGCAAAAGATAAGTTGTCGCAAATGATAAGATATTGCGGAGATTTGGAAAAATTAAAAGAGGCAGAGAAAAAGTTTTCTCTTCTCTGATCTAGTCGTCCTCTTTTTCTCTTGTCATCTTTTTCTTTGGGACTTCCGAGTCAATATCGTCAATGCCCTTTTCATTGACTGTAAATCTGACATCAGAGTATGGGTGATATGGAGAGTCAATTATCTTGGCGATTCTGTCGTTGCCAGCCTTGCGCAGATATATCCTGTATGTTGAAGCATGTCCGATTACGTTTCCGCCTGCTGGTTTGGTTGGGTCTCCAAAGAATGTATCTGGTGTAGACTGAACCTGGTTTGTAACGATGATTGCTACATTATAAATCTCTGCGATCTTTACCAGCTTATGCATAATGCTGTTGAGGCGCTGCTGCCTATCTGCTAGGGTTCCTCGGCCAGCAAACTCGGCGCGATGGAGGGAAATGATGCTATCAATTATTATCATTTTGGCCTTATAGTCGTCGATATATTTGCCCATCGACTTGACTATTAGCTCAAGATGGCTGCTGTTATAAGCCTTACATATTGCAACACTCTTCAGTATTTCACTTGGGTCCAGACCTCTTGCTCTTGCTATTTGATCGACTCTTTCCGGTCTAAATGTTCCTTCAGTATCAATCAATATGGCTCCACCTCCAAGCCCGCCTTGTTCCGCAGGCAGCTGCGCAGTGACACATAGAGTGTGGCATATCTGTGATTTGCCACTTCCAAATTCACCGTAAAACTCTGTAATTGCTTGAGTCTCAATGCCGCCAAGTAGCAATTCGTCTAGCGATTTTGCTCCGGTGCTGCAGCGTAAAAGAGACTTTCTCTTTTCAAGCTCAACGTCTGCAGTAGTAAATTCATTGTCAAGTATGCCGCTCTCTCTTAGCAACTTTTGTGCTGCCATGATGAAGGTAGCAGTAGTTTCTTTTGAGCCGCCTAAATCTGTAGCGAGCTCCTCCGGTGTTGCTGTCGCCAGCTCCATAACTGAACTTATGCCTGCTTCCTTCATCTTACGGGCTGTAGTGGGCCCAATACCTTCAATATCCTCTATCTCTAATTCCGCTACATTTCTTGACGCATTTGTCATTACATCTTCATCATTAAAGGAACTATATAATGAATAGTGCACCAGAGGGGGAGGGGGCGCACGTAGTAGATCAATTTTTGAAAAAAAGACGCTTGAACATACATAGTCATTAGCCACTAGTGCATACGGGGTAAGGTTCTTCATCATTAACAAGGCATCCTCAGGTATCTGACAAGCGAAGGTAGTTTGCCAGGCTAATTTTACCTCGATATCTTACTTCTCGCATCAGTAATTAATTCTTACAGCTTTTTCACAATATTTGCCAAGGATTCAAGAACCTATCAGAGCATTATAGTGTTGTGAGCATCTTTGGATGGTGTAAAGATAGCTTCGTAATCTTGCTTTTGCAACAGCAATCTGCTCGTCCATTAGCTCGTGGTGTTCTGATATGTTATGCGATTGGTTTTCCTCCCATAATATTTGTAATCTGATTTATCTTCTCCATGACATCATTTTCAGACTGGCCCAAGCTCAAAAGTTATTGTTTTATGGTTTGGGTCTTTAGGCAATTACTGAGGCTCAAATTTTTTATTTCCTGAAGTAAATAATGTCTTTGGCACCCAGGAGTTAATAAAAAATTTCGTATATCCCACAGCTTATGTCGGGCATTCTTTCTAGAGCGGCTAGAGAAAAGTAGTAGATCGCCTTTTCAAGACATTCTGTGCTGCAAACGATATCTTGTATTCTTCATACCTGCTATCTTTTTATATCATCTTCTTTAAGCCATATTTGGTTGTCTGAGAAAGATTGGGAGTCCCTTGGGTGGCATGATCTAGTTTCGCAAAAGCGTCAGCTTACCAGTGAACTCAAGGAGCTGTCGGACAAGATTATTGACATTGACAGGAACCAATTCCGCTCAATAGGTAATAGCATCAAGGAGCAGAAGAGTCTTCTTGATTCATACACCGAGAGGCTAAAACAGATACGCTCTGAAGTAGATAGCCGTAACTCAGAGTTATTGTCGGTAAGCGAAAAACTATCACAATCGAGGAACTTTCTTTCAATGATGGAAGCTCGACTCCCTTCGGAAAAGGAAGAGGACTTGCACGCTATAGTGCAAAAGAATCAAGATATGATTGACGCCAAAGATTACAAGAGTGAACGTGAAAGGAATGAGATTTTATCTCGGATAAAGGACGCTACAATGAAATTGGAGGCAATCAAGGCTACACGTACCATAAGAGATCAATTGTCCGAACTGAATCACGACTCTGCCGGCATCAATAATGCCATAATGCAGCTAAACAAAGAACGCAATTCACTTAGAAACAAGATATCTGAGGTAAATATGGTACTGGATAACTTATATGACTCAAAAAGAAAACTAACCTCACAGCATCAGTCTTATCTTACAAGGTACAACTCGATCGCAAACCAGTTTGATGCAATCAATGCACGGCTTGATTCAATGTCTGAGATGAGGCGAAAGCAGAGAAAGGAATATGGCTATATTGAGCAAAGTGACGCCCTTTTCAAGGTAAAGGAAGAAGCAAAGAAAAAGCTGCAAGCAGGCTCAAAGCTGAGCTTAGAAGAATTGAAGCTTCTCTATGGCGATAAAGATTAATTTGATTTACTCGACATCCAAGTAACTAAATAGATCATAAAATGGGGATAAATGATTTTGCATTTGCTTGTTCTGTTGACGGTTCAATAGTGGGTTATTTTACATATCATGATGACACTATGCTAATAGTACAGTCCGAGCAAGAAGCAAAGGCAGGCATTAACAACTTTGTCAGGATTGCAGAACCTTTTATGGAGCCTCTCATTTCTCATGAATCAATTCATGTAATCATAAAGAAACTGGAGGGTACCGAAGCATCAGATTCACTTGACGAAATTGAAGTCATTGTCGAACGGGGTGGCATAAAGCTACAGGTGCCGCTAAATTTCATACACTATTCACACGACAATTCTGGAATCGTGCTCCCATTTTAAGAAAAAAAATTGGTGCGCTGGTAGTCGCGGGTTATTTGATATCATCAGATATCTCGCGTTGACTTATTGCCATCTCGTCTACTCGAATTGTCACTTTGTACCATTTTTCGTTGTGTTTGAAAATGTGCGCAGACGCCTTTTTGTTGCCAGCAGAGCCGTATCCTCCGACACGCTCGCTCAGCCTAGAGCGCAACTTATCAACTTGGTATTGCGCTATCATTAGGTTTCCTATAATGTTCTCTAATTCTATATCCCGCTCTTCATCTATGTCAGGAATTTGTGTGTTGTTCTTTCTAGTCTGCATTCTCAATGTACATCCTGTTTCCTACACTGTAGCGGATTTCATCAATGTAGTACGCAGTGTCGACTACTGGTGACGACAGATTTGCACCGCACACCGGCACTCCCTCTATTCGTTCTTCCTCTTCTAATAGAAGACTCATTTGAGTTATAGTTTAACACATCAAATAATAACGGATAGTATGAATGTACTCTAAGACGTAATTAAAGACTAATTATAGTTAATTGGAATGGTTGTAAAATTAGGGCTTACATATAATCTGTCATCTTTGTATTTGATGTTTCCTTTATTAACTTTGATAATTTTTTCATTTCCTGGGAGGAATACGAAGGGGGCTTAATACCTGCTATTATTTGTAAAAATTCAAATTCTGGTTCAGTCATGCCAAGATTGTCATAATAGAGTTGGTTGAAGATGATTTTTTGAAATATACGCTCTAGCGAGACGAGGCGGCTATACGCTTTACTGCCAGTATTACTACCCTCTAGTGCCTTAGCCAAGATGCTCTTTTTAAGATTAAGAACACCGCTTGAAATAAGATGCTCAAACCTTGTAACCACTTCGAAGTGGTCATCGATGCCTGTGTAGCATATCAGAGTAGTCGGTAAGAATTTGCCAAGACCCCGGGCTAGCTTTGAATGGTTCTTATCAAGCACCAATATAGACAGTCCAAAGGCTAATATTGCTTCTATTATCTGCTTCGGTAGGCGCTCGTCTAATATATCATCATCTGACTTGATTTCAACAGGGTAAAATCGGATGCAGTCTATTCTACATTTTTCCTGGCGAGAAAATTGTTTAAGCGGCTGTGTTCGGACCAGGATGTTGTTGTAGTGAGCGTAGTCATGTTTATCTGGTTCTCTGGTCACTGATGCGATCAACAGGTCAAAACTGCGGCAATGCGCCTCTTCAATTACCCTTATTTCAGACGTTGGTATAAGATCATTGTTCTTGATATGATTGGATCTAAGCGAGCTACAAAATAGCGATTTGAGCGCTCTCTCATTCATTCATAGTTTTTTGCAGCTTCGGTTAAATGTATCTTGTCCTAGTCTTTTTTTTGCAGGCCTTTTTCATAGAACTTGCAAAATACTGCAAATCTTGGAGCATATTTTTACCTGACTCGTCTGATATTTTGCTAATGAGTGCGCTACCTATAATAACTGCATCTGCGCCAGCAGCTGTGATAGATTTAACGTGTATCGGCTTACTTATTCCAAACCCTACTGCCACAGGAACCTTTGCGCCAGAAAGCTTCTTAACTGCTCTGATTGTGTTTATAGTATATTCTTGAAAAGAATTGCGGGCGCCGGTTATGCCATAAACTGATACAACATATAGGAAGCCAGTAGTGCTGGCAACAATTTTGCGCAGTCTTGCCTCTGGTGTGTTTGGAGAGACAAGGAATACAGTAGCAAGGCCATACTTTGTGGCTGTCGACTTATATATATCTGCCTCCTCAACGGGCATATCAGGCAATATGAACCCGTCAAGTTCGCATTGTTTAGAGCTAGATATGAATTTCTCCATGCCCGCCCTGATAAGTATGTTCGAATAAGTCATTGCAAGCAATGGAAGATTTGGGTGCCGCTTTCTCACACTTCTTATTAAATGGAGAGCCTTTTGTGGTGTCATACCTTTCTTCAGCGCAGCGTTTGAAGCAGCTTGTATAGTTGGACCGTCAGCTATCGGGTCCGAAAAAGGTATACCCACCTCGATAATATCAGCGCCGCCATTCACCAAGGCGTTGATTACCTGTTTTGAAGTTTCAGTGTCTGGGTACCCTGCAACTACATAGCAAATAAGAGCAGTTTCGCCTTTTTCTGCCAGCTCCCGGAATTTTTCAGCGATTCTATTTTGCATGCTTAGTTCATTTCTTTGTATTCTTCCTGTTAAGATAATCTTGAACTATTTGTACATCCTTGTCTCCTCGACCAGAAAGAGTAACTACTATAATGTCGTCCTTTTTCATTTCCCCCGCAAGTTTCATTGCATATGAAACTGCGTGTGATGGCTCCAGAGCAGGGATTATACCTTCAAGTCTGGACAACGCCAGGAATCCTTGAATGGCCTCATGGTCTGTAGATGCAGCGTATCTTGCACGTTTGATCTCTTTGAGCATTGCATGCTCTGGTCCGACACCGGGATAATCAAGTCCAGCAGAAATACTGTGGGTTTCAAGGACTTGTCCATACTCATCTTGCAGTAGACGGGTGAACATGCCGTGTAGGACACCTTCCGAGCCAGCTGAAAGACTAGCTGAGTGCTTTCCAGACTTGATTCCTTTCCCTCCTGCTTCTACGCCATATAGCACCACGTCCTTCTTATCAAGAAAAGGATAGAACGAGCCTATAGCGTTGCTTCCTCCACCGACACAAGCAACTATAGCGCTAGGCATGGTTCTTTCGGTTTCCCAAATCTGCTGTTTCATTTCTCTCCCAATTATGCTTTGAAAGTCCCTAACCATCATTGGATAAGGATGAGGACCGACGGCTGAGCCAATAAGATAGTACGTCTTCTTTACATTTGCTATCCAGTCACGGATTGCTTCATTTATTGCATCTTTCAGCGTCTTGCCGCCCGACTCGATTGAATAAACCTTTGCTCCCAATAGTTCCATCCGAAAGACGTTCAGCTTTTGTCGCTCAAAGTCTTTAGCCCCCATAAATATTTCTGCAGAAAGGCCAAGTACTGCACATGCCATGGCTGTCCCAACACCGTGTTGGCCAGCACCAGTTTCAGCAATTATCCTTTTTTTGCCCATCTTTTTTGCTAAGAGAGCCTGACCAAGTGTGTTGTTGGTTTTGTGGGCGCCACCATGCAAAAGATCTTCCCGCTTTAGGTATATCTTGGCACCCCCTAAGTGTTCTGTCAAGTTCTTCGCAAAGTATAGTGGCGTAGGTCTACCAGCATATTTGGTGAGATAATATGAAAGTTCCTTCTGAAAGTCAGGATCGTTTTTATATTTCTGATAGGCGGATTCTAGCTCCTCAATTGCTGGAGCTAACGTCTCAGGTATATATTTACCACCGTACCTTCCAAATTTTCCATCTATCGGATAACTTCCTAACAAAGGAGGATCATGTAGTGTTCAACGAGGTATTTTAAGGGATGTCTGATTCTATAACGCATGATACATTTCGGAGATCTTGGTACGAATTTCTGGTGTTTGCATTATACTTGTGCCCACCAGAAAAGCGTCTGCTCCTACACTCTTCAAGTACTGTATGTCTTTTGGCCCACTTATGCCACTCTCGCTTATTATGATACTCTTGCCCTTGTTATACCTTTTCAGTAGCCTTTCGGTATTTGTGATGTCTACCTGCAGGTTGTCAAGGCTGCGGTTGTTGATGCCGACTAAATGATGGTTTGCTTTGAGCACTTCTCCAAATTCTTCTTCAGTATGAACCTCAACTAATACCTCAAGGCCTCTATTTTTTGCATGTTCTAAAAGTTTCTCCATACCATGTTCGGCTAGATTGTAGTCAAAGACGGATTTGATAAGGAGCACACAATCTGCACCTACTTTCTTCCCTGCATCTATCTGGACAGTACTTACAATGATATCTTTCATCAGTATAGGGATTGTGGGCAATGATTTTCTAATAGCAGCCAAATATTCGATTGAGCCATCAAACAATAAAGGCTGTGTCAATACTGATATCCCGATTGCTCCAGATTCTATCATTGCCCTTGCAATCTTTGCGGGCTCTTCCTTACTCCTTATCTTTCCTTGAGAAGGTGAGGAGAACTTTATCTCGGTAACAAGGGGAGCATGAGCACATAAGCTGATGCCTTCTCTAAGGCTTATCGTATTATGGATAGATAGTTGCTTTGTTTGATAGGCGCCCTGATCTATGGCCTTGTAGGAGTTGTTGACTAGGCGTTTTAGGCTAAACTTAGCCCCGGCAAATTCAACCATATATATAGTTCCATCGCAACACTTCTAATACGATTTACTGGTAGTAGTAGTAGTAGTTCCTAGTGCGCATGTGGCGGAGGTGCACCACTTTTAGACAAGGCTTCATTGAATGTACCAGCGGACTTTTCGTGATACTCTAGATTTGATTGGTCGACCTTGATTGCCTGTGGAGGACACACAGAAACACAAGCCATGCACCAGATACAGTCATGCTCTCTGATGGGATCTGCCTTGTCTGTATAGTCTTTGCGTTCTTCTTTCACTGCGCTGCCTGTACCTGCGCTTGTAGCATTTGCCACCTG
>DATMWK010000069.1:0-4064 GCA_035562555.1 Nitrososphaera sp.
CGATATATTAAAAATCAAGAAAAATCACTTCTATAATAGTTTGAAGTATAGAAGCAGAACAGAAATAGTAGCAATGATCCTAGAGGCAGCGAATGGCGGAGCAACTAAGACAAAAATCATGTATAAAGCTTTCCTGAGCTACGCACAACTAAGAGAATACCTCGCTGTCTTGATTGAAAACGGGCTGCTCGAATATATGGAAGGAACACAGACATACAAAACAACTGCAAAAGGGCTTAACTTCTTGAAGATGCATAGTGAGATTGGGGAGCTTTTACAGACAAGCGTCAGAGAACGCTAAAGAGGCTGCCCATCTAAATTTTTTAGAATGAAAAACTGACCGGACACAGAGACTGTGCGCCCGGCGCTACAATTATTTTGTTATTACTTGGTTGAGCCAGTTGGTCTCAGAGTGCTCCACTTCGTTAGAAGACAAAGGGGCATCATCATTCTCCTTTTCTTCTTTTTCATCAGAGTTTGTTGCGGTCACTTGTACAACAGAAACCACTTCTGCAGGCTGGCTTGGTGTCTGTTCAGTTGGCCTTTCTTCCTCATCTTCTCCTTCTTCCTTGGTTGGTGGAACAGCAACTGTTGAAGAAGAGCTATCACTACTAGTTGTAGTGATATTTTCTAGAGTCTGAGTTGTCAACTTTTCTTTTACATTGTTTATCTCGGCCCTTTCGTTGTTTATGTGCTCTATTAGCTCATCAGTCTGAACCTTGACCTGCTGATATGTCTCTTCCTTCATTTCGTTACTTCTGAACTGGAGTTTTGCATCAAAAAGGACTGCCTTGATATTCTTGGCTTCTAAGTCAAGCTCTGTAAGCCTTGCATTCAGCTTGTCATTTACCTGCTTTCCAGTTTCATCAAGTTCATGCAGCTTCTTCTCATATTTCATGTACACTAGCTCTGCATCTTCTTTCATAGAATCATTCTCAGAGAGAATATCTTGGAGTGCCTTTATTCTTTTAAGCGTGAGGGACTTTTGCCTCAGCAGCCTCTGTGCGTCAAGCCTCCATCTGGGTATAAAGAACACATATTCTCCTTGGATAACTAGCTGCTCGTAAGGCAGTTGCTTCAGACCTCCAGAACCACAATCTACTCCGACAGCTTCTATCTCGCCATCGTTTTCCGTAATTATGCCAACCGCTCTCCCGATGTAAGTGCCATATATGTCCTTAACTTGCTTGCCTACAAATCCGAGCTTTTCTTCGCTCATGTGAATAGCTGAGCAAAAATTGTATAATGATAACGGTGTTAAAACAGTTCGATAAAATTGTGGAATTAATCATGCCCTCTAGTCTGAAAGATTTTCTTTACAAGATTTGGATGTTTAGTAAAAAATATTTTGGTACTGACCTATTATTGTTCATGTGTATTCATCTCTATGTTTGATGGGAGTGTCTTTTTAGATAGTTTTACCGAAGAGGAAAAGTCGATCCTCAAGAACCACTTCTCTAATGTCGACGGGCAGGTTTTTGCCATAATCACCCCTAGACAAGTGGACAGGGGTGCCTTAATGTCTCGCTATTCCCGCACGGACAAGACAATGCGCAGGGTGTTTCTAGATGAATTTGCAAAGAATCCGAATAGGGGTGAAGAATTTTATAGACGAGTCCTTCTTGAATATGGGGATGACTCGGTAGCTGAGCTAGGCGAGGCTCAGGTTGCTATCGAGGGGATATCAAACATTGCTGCAAAAAAGATTGAGGATCGTAGAGTTGGGCTCTCCTATCTAGAAAAATCATCTCGTTATGTAGCTTTTAACCAAAAGGTCGGCGGCTATTATCGATATGCCCGAGAAGACAGCATTATGTTGTCCTCTCATGCAGACAGATACATCGAGGCTTGCGACCACTCATTTAACACTTATAGTAAGAGCATCCAGCAACTAGAAGCTTTCCTGAAGGAAAGAGAGCCAATAGAGCGCTTTAGTTTCTTTGATTCGATGTCTCAAAAGGAGGTGTCCTTTGGAAACTTGATAGCCGGCAAAGACATTGAAGCCGCCAGGCGAATCTACGGTATGACGATAAAGGCAAAAGCACTGGACATACTCCGTGGTCTTTTGCCTGCATCTACTATGACCAACATTGGTGTTACAGGCAATGGCAGAGCGTTTGAATATTTGCTGATGCTAATGTACGGATCAAATCTAAAAGAGGTCAAATCTATTGCGTCCCAGTTATTTAACGAGCTAAACGCAATCATCCCTTCCTTTATCCGGCGTGCAAACGACAAGTACGGGCAGACACTGCAAGAATATACAGCAAAAACTGAAAATGCAATTAGCGAGTTTGCTAGGTTCCACTTATCGGAAATCCCACCTGAAGAAGGGCCTGAACTTGTCAAGCTGATTGACTACAAAGACAACTTTGAAGCGGAAGTAAACGTGATATCTGCAATTCTGTATGAACAGGCCCAGGGCCAGTCCCTTAATAGGATTATGAATTATGTCAAATCAATGCCGATTGAAGAGCGGAACAAGATGATTCGTGCATACACAGAATTTCGTACCAGTCGCCGTCACAGGCCAGGCAGAGCGTTTGAAATGGTTGATTATACCTTCGAATTGTTCACCAACTTTGGCATATTTAGAGACCTGCATAGGCACAGAATTCTTACCATTGAGCGACAGTTGCTCTCTACGAGGCACGGTTATGACCTTCCTCAAGAGCTGATTGATTCAGGACTTGACAAGGATTTCAGAGATTGCATGTATCTCTCAAAACAGGTTTACGAAGAAATGGCTAAGACTATGCCAGAGGAAGCTCAGTACGTCGTCAACTTTGCCTACCGTTACCCCTATTTTATTAAGATGAATCTGCGAGAAGCATGCCACATGGTAGAGTTACGTACGGCCCCACAAGGTCATCCTGACTACCGGGTCGCATGCCAAAGGATATACAGTGAAATCAAGCGTGTACACCCTCAGCTTGCACAGGGAATCAAGTTCGTCGATATGAATAGGTATAATCTGGAAAGATTTGATGCAGAAAAAAAAAGCGAGAAAAAAAGGCAGCAAGTTAATGAGACAATATCTGGCTTTTAGTGTCATTGTATGGCAATCAACACCGTTATTGACCAAACTTTATATACTACCATTGATTACCATTAGATGGTAATCAAAATGGTCGAAAAAACTATTCCAACAAAAGATGAAAGAACAGCAGTAGATGTATATGATGCAACGAGAGACAATGTCATAAGAACAATAGACGAATTTGCAAAGGCTCAGCCGCAGTATTCACAGTCAATTTCTAACCTTCAGCTAGACTATATCCAGACAACCAAGAACATGATCCAGACTTCCTTTTCTGCTCAGAAGCAGTTAGCAAGCAACCTGAACGTCCCACCAGTGCCATACGGAGAAGTGTTCATAAGGCAATCAAACGAAGTGACAAATAACGCAATCAGGTCGGTAGGCATAAACAATCAGCTGACGATCAATGCGTTGGACGCAGCAAGGGAAAACCTAAAGATCTACAATAGGACAGTCGATACAATGGCTGACTTTTCCACCAATGCCGCAAAGGCCTGGACAACGTTCTTTACGCAACAGCAACAACAGTTCACGAGACAATAAAGAAACCGATTTTTTCTTCTTCCTTTTTTTGGCATAGTTAATAAATAAGTTAAAAACCATACTATCTTATGTCTACCACGGTAACCGAGTACGTATGCCAAGACTGTGGAACCCTTTTACGTCACACGAATCCGACGACCCTTGAAAGCATGAGGGATGTTCACAATCAATTATGTATTGTTAAAAGACAAAAGACAATGGCTGCGCAGGTAGCTGCGCCCAAGCCAGCTGCTACTGCTGCCTCAGCTACTGTGGCCAAAACACCACCGGCCGCAGCTGCAGCTACTTCTCCAGCAGCTGCAGCTACCTCTACACCACCGGCCGCAGCTACAACCGCAGGAGCTGCTGCTGGTGCTGCTGTTGGTGGTGGTGGCGGCCCAACCACTATATCGCTCAGTGGCACAGGAACAAGCTACGACAAAGTAGAAGGCCCAATTGATGTTAAGTTCAAAGAGAAAAGACAGGTAGCTGGCACCTATCA
>DATMWK010000070.1:0-12154 GCA_035562555.1 Nitrososphaera sp.
TTCTTGACGGCATTTCAAATTCTAAATACTTGCAAGACGGCCAATTCTATGGCCAAGAGATTAAACAGCTTGCAACAGAAAAATATGCGCAAATAAGCGATACGGTGGATAGGATATTTGTCTTGGATGCCCAAGATGTAGCGGTCGTTGGAGCAGGAAATTCTAGCGGTGGTAGCAGCACAATAGCGCCTGTAGGAAATGATCTTTCATTCCGACCGTGGGTCGGAGAAACCCGCGATACCCTCAAACCTGTTTTCTCACAGGGGTTTGAACACCTTGGAGAATACAGAGTAATTATCACTAATCCTGTAATAGACCGAGAGACAAAACAATACTTGGGATTAGTGGGAGTTTCGATTCCCACAGAACGTTTCTTTGCGCATTATGGAAATGTTTATGACGTTAATTCACAATTTCTAGCGGCATTTGATAGTAAGGGCACTATTCTTGCAGTAGGAGCTAACCCTGACCTAGTAGGTCTTGACTTTTTTGGAGATACTACACAGAATTATATAAACCACAATCCCACACTCAATAAGCAAATAACTGAGTTATTGCAAGGCAATGCAGGTAGTGCAGTCTATGACACGGGAAGAGGAGAAAGGCTCGCAACTTCCCAACCAATATATGTTTCAGGCAAGCCTACATACTTTCTGCAGGTAGTTACTCCAACTGAGGATATATATTCGCAGATAGATCCTATTATTTCAAAAGAAAGCGGAAAATTAGCATTACTCTTAGCGGCTCCTACTGGGGCTGCCGCAATTTTGATAACATTTCTATTACTTTGGAACTCCAGCCTAGGAAAGGAAGTAAAGAAAAGGACTGCAGAGTTACAGGAATCAAATAGGTTACTCGGTACTACCAATGAACAGTTAAGGGAGCGAGACCGTTTGCAAAATGAATTCATAAATATTGCTGCACATGAAATGCGAACACCAATACAGCCAATTCTTGGATTGTCTGATATTATACTGCAAAGAATATTGAGCATTGCTAAGCATTTGCAAAGAGGAGAGAAGGAGGAGGTTGTTTATGAACAACTACGGGATTCCTCTAGCGTTCCGATTCGATCTAATTCAATCGATAGACCTTCCTTATCGCTATCTATAGGGAAGATTATCCCAATGGTAGAGATCATAAGTAGGAATGCAAAAAGGCTCGAGAAGCTGACAAATAATTTGCTTGACGTTACACGAATCGAAAACAACAAGTATCTAGAGCTAAGCAAGGAGATATTCTCCATTGACTCTGTTATTAGAGATTGTGTAATCGATGTAAGTCAACATATTGGAAAGAAGAATCTTAAAATTTCATATATGCCAGCAGATGACAACCAACAGGTATTAATCAAAGCAGATAGGACTAGAATTACACAGGTTTTAATGAATCTGCTCGATAATTCGATAAATTTTAGTCAAGATGGAACTATCTTTGTGACAACAACTATTGACCGTAACGCAAACAGCGTAACTGTAAGTGTGAAAGATGCAGGGTCTGGAATAAGTCCCGATGTCATACCCAGACTATTTTCAAAGTTTGTAACTGCATCAGAAAAAGGCACCGGTCTGGGATTGTATATTTCAAAGAAGATTATTGAAGCTCATGGTGGCAAGATATGGGCTGAGAACAATAAAGACGGAGAAGGCGCGACATTTGCATTTACTCTGCCATTATTGTCGTAATTTACATAACTTCTTATGCAAGCAATTTAGGGTTATCGCAGCTGGATGATGTGGAATAATTCTACTACTACCATCTAAAAACTAGAGGTTAAAGCTCAAAAATAATCAATCTCCTCTTATTGCCAAGAGGCATATCTAGTTAATTATAGACTTATATAGCAAAAAAATTACTTGAACAAAGAAGAATTGCACATAAAACACTTTTTGACTTGGGTAACAACTGATTCTTTGGAAGGACCAATTCCAATTGTTGATGCATTTACTTTACCAATTTTGAAGTTCTCTTATATAACTTTGAGACTACTTCTTAGAGTATTACTAGGCCGGCAGAGAAGAAATAAAATACATTTTCTGAGAAAGTTTTGGTTAGACAGCAGCCCTTCATATCTGTTAATGGCTCATCTACATCCCTTTCTTCACAGAAATAAAGATGATGCTCATCTGCTAAAGATACAGGTCCCAAGAGATCATTACCAATATTTTTGCAGAATAGGAAAGGGTGATTTTCTTCCTGGACATGAAGGTCACATTGTGGGAAGGTTTACTCCAAAAGCAGGAGACACAGTTATTGACATTGGCGCGCACATAGGTCGCTATACCATAACAAGCTCAAAACAGGTGGGTAAGAGTGGAAAAGTAGTGGCTATTGAGGCTGATCCTGATAATTTTCAACTCTTAAAAAGAAACATCGCACTTAACAACCTGACAAATGTCCTACCATTAAACTATGCAGTATTTTCCACAAGAACAAGAATGAAGTTGTATGAACAATCGGCTTCAGCTAAATATAATAGCTTAATGTTGGCACGGGCCGCGGAATCTAAGAATTATGTAGAGGTAAATGCAGATACATTGGACAATATCCTTAAGCAAAATGGAGTAAATCAAGTCAATTGGATAAAAATCGACGTAGAGGGCGCAGAGTTTGAGGTATTGAAAGGCTCAACTGAAATGTTATCTGGTGAGAACGTATCTCTTTTTGTTGAAATACATAATATTGAAGATCCCCGCCATTATGATAAAGTTGTTGATTTTCTCAAATATTATAATTATGAAATAACATTTGAGCAGCGCTATGAGGGCAGCGGCGAAAGCCACGTAATATTTCGTAAGAATAGGAATAGGAATAGGAATAGGAATAAGAATAATAATAATAATACTTTAGAAAATCTTTGACAATATTTTTGCATGTCTGTGATGCTCTTGAGCTTTTCAACCCTCTCTTTTGGGATGCAAAGTTTAACAGTTGACGCCAAGCATTTTTCTTTCAGTTGGTTCATCATCATCGCCTTTTATATTGTTGTCTCTTCTCCAAACTTTCAATACACCGAGCAGCAGTATTTCTAAATGGGACAATATTATAAAATCATCATACTAAAATTAAGACAGATCACAGTGTTTTGATGAGACGCTGCGATCACCCTTGATTGGTTCTTATTCTAAATGTAGATGAATATTCTTATATGATGTTAATCTGAAAAAATTAACAAATTTTACAAATACTTAGTCATAGATCTATCTCATATATGTTAGCGAATTCGCCTGTTATGCCAACGATTCCTGTAGTGGATTTAAATCGCGCAAAAAGATTCTATGAAATAGCACTAGGACTGAAGCCTGCCCCTACCAAGAATGATAACATCCCTGACACGGCTACCTTTGAATGTGGCAACGGCACTCATATAGAGCTCTATCAACGTGCCCCTTCAAAAGCAGACCATACAGTGGCTACATTTGAAGTGTCTGATACAGAAGAGGAGGTTAATGCTTTGAGAGGAAAGGGAGTCATTTTTGAGGAATATGATATGCCTGAAATCAAGACTCAGAACGGTATAGCGACGCATGGCCCGCACAAAGCTGCATGGTTCAAGGATAGCGAAGGAAACATCCTTTGCATTCACCAAACATTAAGATAAACTTGCTTGCATTCAAGCTAAAACAGAAAAACCTGTACCTCTGAAAACTTCTTCACCTGCAGCAGAGATGTTCTCACCATATTATTTGTAGTGTAAATAAGAAACTATTATTTGTATTTGATCTTCTTTGCTGTCTCTTCTTTGTAAAGATATCACTTATTTAGTATATGCTATATCCATCTTCATTGTATGTCGTGGTTGAGCTAATATGCAACTTAAGGCTATCATTAGAGAAAGTCTGATCTATTGAAAAGTGGATTTTGGGAAATTTCATAATTTCTTTTGCTCTTTTTTCTAGGCTGAACGGCTGAGCTGATCGTCTTTTAAAGGGCTACATCTTTCTTTATCTTGACAAGGCGACCGCCTGGCTCCAATTTGTTGCTAGACAGCCTGTCAATTATAAAATGGAATCCGATAAGGGGTGCGAACACCACGACAGTCAGTGCCGCTAGGTGATAGCTGTGCAGGTACAACAGATAAAGCGTAATCCCTACGCCAGTCATTATTTCAATCCAGGTACAGGTACACAGCTGTATTGCGATGTGCTTTAGGTTCATATATATATATGCTAGAGTTTGTCCCTTCAACTATTTCATTTTTTCTATATCTTAGCTGCTGCCATCATTACAACTACTAACCGTCCTGCACCTTAGTAGTAAGCCTTTTGGATAGCTTGTATCCAAAGCCCGTAGCAATAAAGAGAGTAATCAAGCCTGCAACCATAGTTACGATAAGGTTAGTCTTAACGACGTAATGCGTTACAAGCGTCACTGCTATGGCAGGAATGGAAATGACGAGCGCCAAAACTGTGCTGGCAGCAAAAACGCGGGTTGCGGTGATCTTGTTTGGCTTGTCTCTGCTCATCATCATTTCAACAAGCATTTTAATTTATTAGCGTTGCCTTGCAGCCAAAAAAAGAAGAAATTTATTCCCAGCCAATCTGTTGCTTGTAGTATTTCACCAACTTGGCATGCTTCATCCTTTCGCCTGTCACCTTAGCCTTTTCCATCTTCTTCATGTGAGAGCGAAGCTGGCTGAGATCGCACATACACACACCTGCAATTGGCTTGTACTTTACTCTAGAGATCTCGTGCTTTTTGTGATCCACGTAAAGCAGCGGAAGCTTTGTAAGGCCTATTGTTGCCACTATGCCGCCCACAATCCAGTACAGGACCGATTCCGAAATTGCAAAAGACCCCGAAAAGTTCAGCAGCAGCAAGGGCATGAACATGGAAATTACGACGCCTACTGGCGTGGCAAACATCGAAATCCCTACCCATCGGTCATAAGGCTCAACCTCCCGCTCGAACTGGTCCAGCAACCCCTCCAGCTTGGCGTCAAGCTTGTTCTCCGTCACCAGAGATTCCATCATTCAGTATCAGTATCAACTAGTTAATTAAGATTGTTTGCAACCCCCCTCTTTTCATACAGTTTTTGTAATATATCACATTCACAGATATTATTATTATAGATATTGAACGGTTATGGTCATGCAAATTTATTACAGAGTACTGCCTTTTTCTTCAATTTGTTAATAATGTTTGGGTAAAAGCTGACAAAACTCAATATTTTTGTAACAATTTCATTGTAGCATAATTTTATATGTTTATGATAATAGTTGTACTTATAATTTATTGTGTCAATATTAATATTGTGTGCTTTTTCATTTCATGATGAAAGAGATTGAGTTATAGCCGGACAAAAGTCACATACGTCAACCACCCTCTGAACAATTTAACACCTGATTTCATGCTGAAATCAGCGTGGGTTAGCACGGCTATAGCACTGATTCTTACACTTCCTTCGCTAGGGCTATTTATAGCCATCTTCCAAACTACTGGCAACCTCTTTGTGGGTGTATCTGTAGGATTCGGCCTCCACTTCCTGCTCATCGCACTGTCGACCAAGATATCGTCAGCTCTTTCCACGCTGTTCGAAGACTAGAGCTTTTTCCTGCCGACTTTTGTAAATATTAAAATTGATGGGGCGTCCACCACAAGACGCGGAGTTAGTGGTAATTTATGAGTAAGGTAAGTATGCCCGGCAAGATTTTCGGAACGGTACTTTCACACGGCATGAAAGGGAGGATGCTTACAAGGAATGAGCTCCAGACGCTTGCGGAAGCGCGAGATATCGAAGAGCTCGTCACTAGAATGAAGAACACGGTCTACGTCGACGTCCTTTCAAAGCTTACAAAGCCGTACACTGCTGAAAAAATAGAAGGGGCACTAAGGGAGAACCTTGTAAACAACCATGTCAAGATGGTCAGCATCGCCGGAGGCTCTGGCGTGCTGAACGCATACTTTGAGAAATACATTACCTGGAATTTGAAACTGATACTGAAAGGCAAGGCGCTTGGGAAATCATATGAAGAGCTGGTTCCCAAAATAAACCTGAGAGCTGAAGAACTCGTCGGTAGGCGCGACATCATAGTGAAGGCCCTGGTGGCCAAGAATCTGGAAGAAGCGGTAGCCGCCCTTGCTGGAAGCGAGTTTGGAGAGGACGCGGCAAAAGCCGCTGCAGCGTACAAGGACAAGGGCGACCTCAGGCTCTTTGATACCTATATCGATCATGTATTCTATCGCGATCTAGGAAAAGCCCTGACGATCGAATCCCAGTCCCCTGAAGTGAAGAACATAGTTGCGGCCGACATTGATTCCTACAACATACTTGCTGTGCTCAGAGGAAAATACTGGAATCTGTCACAAAACGACATTGATGATCTTATAGTTGCCACCACTTCTAAGATCCCAAAAGACACGCTGCAAAAGATGATCAATATAGAAAAGGTGTCTGAAGCAATAACGGAGCTGGGCAACACGGTCTACAAAGACATCATTCCGCAGTCTGCAACCAACGACATTAACGCAATAATGCAGCTTGAGGCAAGCTTTGAATCCCTGCAGCTGAAGAGGGTCATCAGCTCGTTCAGGACGATGTTTAACGTAGGAATCATGGTTGCAGCCTTGAAACTGATGATGATTGAAGTCAGAAACCTGGCGGCCATAGCTTCCGGGGTAGAACAAAAGGTTCCTATAGAATCGATCATAACCAACCTAGTCAAACCTGAATAACAGCAACCCGGCGCTGCTTGGGCAGAACCGGCGTGGAGGATCCTAATGCCCTGTTTACCCCTTGTACACATCCAGTTCTTTCAGAATTTTTATCACGACAGGAATCTCTAGGTCTAGCTGCAGCGCTACAAATTCTTCTGATATGCCCGACAGGTAAAGGTTCCTGACGATTTGCTTTTTTTCTTCAGAGATGGTGTCCTGCGTCACAATTAATAGACAGATCTGCCATTGTGTAATTTAAGAATTTGGTTGCTGCTTTTTTTAGAAAATGACAAAAAATTGGAAGTTACGTCTTACGCTTTAACGTAATGCGAGGGTCTCTCCAGACAAGGTTGGAATATAGCATCTTGGGCACAAGTTTCCTGAATTCCGTACCCTCGCCAGCATACCACTTCGGGAACCACTCGTAAAGGTGCAACCTGATAGTCTGAATGTAGACGATCAACCCTTCGATCAGCATGATGCCAATGTTGCCGCCGATCAGTACGGCCAAACCTCCGCCGTGTTCATAGGACTGGTTTACGGTCACGAGCAGTGCAGCGTGCACCAAGAGCATGATACCAAGTCGCGTATAGCTGATGACGTTAGAAAGCACTTCTATGATCCTTACCAGAATGACCTCGATGACAATTCCCGCCAGGCCTCCTCCTTCGTCGTGCCCGTGCTTTGCGGCTATTTCCTGTTCTTTCTTTGCTCCGTAGATCATGATTCCAACGGTTGCAAAAATCACCGGTGGCGCCGCCTTCGCTACCAGGTCAACTGTCACCCAATCGCCAAACACAAAACTGAGCCAGGGGACAGGCTCGGTGTGGACCTCGCCGCCAATGCCAAACATGCCAATAATGTCGTAGCCTGATCCTATGGCAGCAAGAATCAGTGCGACGACTGCTAGGAACTGTATGATGGCCGGGATATCATGCGTGTATACAAAGAGCATGTTCTTCTCCTTGATGTCCTGGTGCAGCCTCAAGCCCATGGCCATAAGTAGATGCACGATCCCTATCGCCACTGAAACCTTCAATATCTTTACCACTTGGTCGAAGGTGAGTTCCGATACATTCAGCACGCCTACGATGCCATCGAGAGGGGCAAATATTGGACCCAGTATGGCCAGTTCGGGAATATAGAAGCCAAAAAATTCGCCAGTTCCAAGTCCAGCCAAGCTGGCGGCAGCGCCGCTGACGGCTACTAGTGTTCCCCAGGTCCTTAACGAGCCATTGCCCCTGTGCCTGAGCAGCATGCCGAGTCCAAATAGCAAAAGACCGTGCCCCAAGTCGGCAAACATTATGCCGAAGAAAAGCGGCCATACAAACGCTATGATCGGGGTCGGATCTGTCTCGTTGTACCTGGGCAGCCCCTGCGTCTCGGTTATGACTTCAAAAGTGCGCGTATACGACTTGTTGGTGAGAAGCGTGGGAAGATGCTGGATAGCTTCAACATGCTGGTCAAACTGTGCGTCTTCAATTATTGAAACATAATCGCTGGTAAGTTTCTTGAATTTTTCCTCCATTTTATACGGGATGTAGCCTTGGATAAGGGCAAAGTTCTCTGTGCCGCCAGGCTTCCTTGTTATCTCCAGAACGTCTTTGGCCAACCTTGCGGCCTCATGAAGCGACAGGATCTTTGATAGCCCTGCACGCTTCATCTTCTCTACATTTTTTGTTATCTCAGCATACTTGCCTTCAAGTTCCTTAACTTTCGCCTGTGCCTGGGAATAGGCGCTGCTCGGGTTCTGCGGCATGTTTGCAGGAATTTGAAGTGGATGAACTCCAAAGCTTCTCATGACCTTGATGATTCTTTCAGAGTCTTCCCCGGAACCTATTACCACCATGGACGTCTTTTCCTCATTCAGCTTGCTTGTGTAAAGCGGCAGGTCGCCAATGCTCTTTCGAATCTCTATTTCATCTTTGGAATCTATGACAAATATGTCCGCATAAAACATCTTTAGGCGCGCAAATGAAGTCAGATCAATCTTAAGGTTAGCTGCCATCTTGAGCGCCGCTTCAACATTGCTGTATTCCTCGAGCTGCTTGGAAACCCTGTTCTGTTCTGCCAGAATTTTTTTGGGTTCATCAAGCAGTGTCTTGCTCTTGTCCTCCAGATCAGCAATAAACTCTTGGATATCTTCAATAACGTAATCTGTCTTTTCTTTTGGCGCGCCCTTGAACATAGTCGCCATGACCCCAGTTTCAAGCGGGATGCCAAGAGCCCTGATGACCTCGTCAATCTCCTGGAATAACCTCTGAGCCTTCAGCAAAAGATCGTCAAAATACGGATTCAGGTGCTCAGAAGTAGTTTGAATAGGGTGGAACCACTCAAGCTCTGCCAGCCTGCTCACAGCTTCTTGGGTTTCTATTCGCGGCAGAATTAATGCTGCTTTCTTGAGTTTGGCTAGTCCCATATTTCAGTTTAGAGAGTAAATCAAATCTCTTTAAAAAGTTTCCTCCTTTTTATCTGTACAGAAGGTCGTCAGTCAAGTGCATAACTTTCAAACAATTTGTTCAACACGGTGCATTCTAAATGTAATGGAGTTCCTGCCCCTAGAAATTAAAGAGTAAGGAGATGGGGGATTCTGATCCGCCTATGCGATCTATTCGATCTATTGGCCCAAGATGATGAACATCATGACTATGCCGTAGATAGCGATCGATTCGACCATACCTACGAAGATGAACACCCTTGACTGCATTTTCGGATTGTCGCTGATTGCTGCAAGACCCGCGGCTCCTACAAAGCCAAGTCCGATGCCTGAACCTGCAGCCGCCAGACCAAAAGCCAAGCCTGCACCAAGCACCTTTGAGCCTCCAGCTGCTGCTGCAGTTTCATCTGTTCCCTGAGCAAACGCCTGTCCAATTCCCATCAAACCGGTAAAAGCTATTGCAGTAGGGAGAACAGCCAAAACCGAAATCGCAACCCGCCCGTTCAGCTTATTCATACAGAGGTTCGAGAATAAAATGCCATATTTAATCATTTATACCCAAATGAGCATATACACATCATGATAGATGGGATAGAACGAGGAAGCAATAGCACTACTTGAACAATGGCTATCTTAATTATAACTGCTAGGGTTATGCTAAGCTCCGTACTGGAGACTCAACTTGCTTGCATCTATTCTGAGGAATGGTGGTTCCTTCTCCACAATCCCCTTCATTGCTTCACCTGCAAGCCCTTTTGAACTTAGGAACCTTGGCAGCCCTTTGATGGATAGATCCATTGCCGCCTCAATGTGTCTCTGTCCATCCACTTCTTGCATTATCATACCACAGCTGCTGCCTTGTTAGCCTGTCCACTTGGGTTATCTTCTTCCAGCATCGTAGACAGAGCTGCGATGTGCCTCTTGTTTCGCTTACGGATAGCTGGATAATGGGTACGCCTTCCCATGCTGCCTTGTATTCTATCTGGCGCTTGCTTGATCTCTGCAGAGGACCAACTATTCATCCTGCCCCTATATGCACGGCTCTAATAGTTACCACGCTGGTACAGCCGGCGGATGTGGATGATGTTCTCAAATACGATAACTGATCTCTCGTCTTTTGCCTTCCGTACAATGTGTTTTGAAACATGATGTAGCAGCTGGTCAGTTCTATTCTTTCTGCGCTGACCGTAATTTAATAAAGTGTAAATGATCGCACCTTATATGAAGGGTCCGACGGGATGTGTTTAACATAGCCATTTAGTGGAATGTCAAAATACTGTATGTTACCAAGCGGCACTTTTAACATGCCATCGACAACCTTGAACCCAACATACGCAACATATAATGGTCTTGCTGCATACGGCTGTCTTGGCTGAAAGCCGCGTTTGATAGAAATTTTTTCCTATTGGCAAGTATGCCTCCTGCATGAGAGAGATCATACAACTTGTAAACAGAGTAAATTTTGTATCTTGCCAGCTGATGATAGCACAGTTTTGTGAGCTTGATTCTTGTTGATTCATCATTTTCCAACCCTATCCTGATGTAGTCATCGACCATTATGCGGAACATTTTCATAATCTGGAGAGTAATTCTGGTGTTGGCTCAAAATGCTGCTTGATTGACTTTAATGCAGTAATGATTTGAGCTGCCAAGTAATTATATTGTGCAATTTTTCTACAATTCTGTGTGTGGTATTTAAAATAGAAAGCACCAAGGGTAGAGTATGTCATAGCAATAGAATTAATCAATGCCGCAAAAGATATGTGTGACTGCTGACAGATTCCTCAATCGATAAAGTCAGCGCTAGAATAATTCTTTTAAGCAAGTTGCGTCTGGATTGGAAATGCACATATGTATGTAATTCAACAAAACTTGAGAGCCTACTCGAAAAGGTGAAAATAAGGCTCAGACTTTAGACAGAGTCTTGCGCTTGCTTGCAGCAATGTCGTCTTTGATTCTCTGCACCATCGAGTCGTGCTCGGACTTTAATTGCGCCTTTGCCTTTTCAAAATAGCTTAAAATCTCTTCTGTCATGTCCTCGCGCTTGCCTCCTCTTCTGCCATCTTCTTCTTGTCCAGTACTACTTTAACCTTCTTGAGCCTGACAAACTCCTCGCGCTCACGCTCCTCCAATGTTGCCTTGATGAAGTATATTGCATCTTGATATTGGGGTATTATGACGTATTCGAGTGCGTTGAGCAGCTTTTGAGTACGCTCTAGCTCCTTTGCAAGGCTGAATATAGCATTTTCGTATTCTGCTGCCTTGCATGTACCGGGGAGCATGCTCTTGATGAGCTTGGCCGCCTTGTCGACAGATGCATTTGTTTCGACAAAGCCATATGACAGCTGCTGCCTGCCCTTCTCTGTCTCGACCTGGAGCGTTGGTATTTTAACATCTACGATGCGCCTGATGTTGACGTCGACTTCCATTATACTGGGGGTCGAGTCCGATATTGATTCAAGCGTCATTGTGCCAAGGGACATATAGGCGTTATAAACAGAGCTGTATATTTCACCCAAGGGTGTCCATATGTCTTCCCTTGCCTTGTTTGCTTCCTCGATCATTTCGTCTATCTTTTTTAACAATACTTCGCGCTTGTCGTCTAAAATCTTGTGAACCATCTTGGCTACTTGCATCGAGCGCCTTATCTTGATAAGCTCTATCTTTGTTGCTGTAACCCTACTTCCAAATGACATATCTCTCTCTATTTCTCACCCTTTGTAGTATTGCCTGACATGCTTTTCTTTGATCTTGGTCAACTCGCCTTCGGGTAGACCTGAGAGTACATCCCATGCTCTAGTGAGTGTTTCTTCAAGTGTCCTGTTCTCGTCAGGTGCCTGCTTTAGGAAGTGTTGCTCAAACTTATCGCCAACATCGAGGTATTTCAAGTCTACGCCTGTAAGACCTGCCCTGCCAACAATCTCTGAAAGTGCCCTGACCTCTTGCGCTCTTGAATAAGCGTCATAGAGCTGATTGCCAACTTCCATGTGATCTGACCTGGTTTTTCCTTCGCCAACTCCATCCTTCATTAGCCTTGAAAGTGACATAAGCACGTTTACT
>DATMWK010000071.1:0-9920 GCA_035562555.1 Nitrososphaera sp.
TACGGGTGCAAGAGGCTCGACACTCAACATCGGCCAGATGACTGCAGCATTAGGACAGCAATCGATAAGAGGCAAGAGAATCCAGAAGGGCTATCACAACAGAGCGCTTTCACATTTTAAGCCAAATGAAACCAACCCTGACGCAAAGGGCTTTGTCAAGTCAAACTATCGCGATGGTCTGTCCCCACTTGAATTCTTCTTCCATGCAATGGGTGGAAGGGAAGGCCTTGTAGACACTGCGGTGAGAACCCAGCAGTCTGGCTACATGCAGAGGAGATTGATCAATGCGCTTGAGCACCTAAAGATTGAATATGATCATACAGTACGCGACCCCCATGGCAATATTGTGCAGTATCTATATGGTGAGGATGGCATTGACCCTGCTAAGAGCGATCATGGAGAGGCTGTTAACATCTCAAGGCTCATCGAATCTGAATCAATTGTTGATGAAGGACGCAAGGCTATCGAAGATGTCACTAAGGATATAATTTCAAAATATGCTGGAAGCCTCAATCCTAGAATGAAGGCTAATCTGGAAAAAGCGCTCCTTGAAAACAGACTCAGCAAAGATGGTGTTGAAAAAGTAATGAAGAAGGTGCTTGATCTTATTGATAAGGCGCTTGCAGAGCCAGGAGAGGCGGTCGGTGTAGTGACAGCACAATCTATAGGTGAGCCTGGAACCCAGATGACGCTCAGGACATTTCACTTTGCCGGCGTTAAAGAAAGAAACGTGACGCTTGGCCTTCCAAGGCTAATCGAGCTTGTAGATGCAAGAAAGAAGCCGGTAACGCCTACGATGGATATTTACCTTGACGAGAACCATAGGATATCGAGGGAGAAGGCCCTTGAAGTGGCAAGGGAAATACTCTTCACTCAGATAGGCGATCTTGTTAACAGGACCGAGACTGACTATAGCGGCATATTGACATTCCATCTATCTGAAGCAAAGCTGGCAGAACGAGGATGTACTTTTGCAGATGTACAAGAAGTATTTGAGACCTCTAAGAAGAAGTACGGCATCAAACCAAATGAAAACAAGCTATTAATCAAACTAACGGTTCCAGATGAGCCTGACGCGCAGACGCTACTCACACTCAAGAGCAAGTTACTCAACACGCGTGTAAAGGGTGTATCCGATATTGAGCGTGTAACAATAGTAAAGCAGGATGAAGAGTGGGTCATACAGACCGCTGGATCTAACCTTGCGAAGGTGATGGCAGTAGATGGTGTGGATACTACCAGAACTACCACGAACAATGTTTACGAGATCTGGCAGATGCTCGGCATTGAAGCCGCAAGAACTGCTCTTGTCAAAGAGATCACAAATACGCTTGAAGAGCAGGGGCTTGAGGTAGATACACGACACATCATGCTTGTGGCTGACCTTATGACATCAAAGGGATACCTGCAGCAGATAGGCAGACATGGCATTGCCGGAACTAAGACTTCAGTTCTTGCAAGGGCTGCATTTGAAATTACAGTGCCAACAATAGCCAAAGCATCGCTTGAAGGACAGGTTGAAACATTGAGAGGAGTGACAGAAAACGTTATAGTGGGTGCTACTGTACCTGTGGGCACTGGAATGGTAGACCTGTATATGAAGGTGAAGGACAATGAGAACAGTGGAAAAAGTGGTTAAGAATGCAATAGCCGCCGACAAGTACAAGAGTGGTATCAAGGAAGTATTGCAGTCAGTTAAAGGCTCCAAACTGATAATCGTCAGCAAATCCATTGACCCTAAATCCAGAAAAAAGCTAGAAGATCAGGCCAAGTCTACCAATGTCACAATCTATGAGTATTCCGGTACTTCTGTACAGCTCGGCAAGCTCTGTAATAAGCCTTACCGAATCACTACCATAGCGATCAAAAGCGCGACAGCAGACGAAATAAGCTCCATAGTATCAGAAAAAAAAGACAAGTAATACAAAAAAGGCACACATGTGAGACATAAATTGAGTTGTGAGAATGATTTGTTGTTGCTACTGTCTTTATCAACTTCTCTACCATACCTCCAGATAGGGACGCTATGAAAATGACTGAGATTAAGCTTACTTCAGATGAGTTGCGCCTCATATCTCTCTTCCAGAGCATTACAAGCGCAACAGCAAGAGACTGTATTGTAGACGACAAAATGGACCGAGTTATTTTCGTTGTAAATAAAGGTCAGATGGGGCTTGCCATTGGCAAAGGTGGCTCTACGATCAAGCAGCTGCAAAACATGGTCGCAAGAAAGATAGAACTTGTCGAATTTTCTGATGAGCCTGCGGAGTTCATCCGTAAAATGCTTAATGCTGATATGATAAATGATGTTCGGATATCTGAAAGAGGTGACGGGACAAAGCAGGCAGTTGTGACAGTTGATCCTAGGAAGAAAGGAGCTGTAGTAGGAAGGGAAGGTAGAAATGCAGAGAAAGCAAGGCTTCTTGCGAAACGATACTTCCAAATATCCAATGTGTTAATAGTTGGCCCTGAGCAGGGAAATAATAATAGGGTGAATATGAATGGGTAAATCTCCACTAGGTCTGTTCGCAGGCAGGGTTCTTAAGGCAAAAAAGAACCGTGCTCGGTGGTCAGAAAAATATTATAAGAGAAGAATGCTCATGCTTGACAAGAAGGCAAACCCTCTAGAAGGTGCACCACAGGCAAGAGGAATAGTATTGGAAAAGGTTGGCATTGAGTCAAAGCAGCCTAACTCTGCTGTACGCAAGTGCGTCAGGGTTCAGCTGATAAAGAATGGCAAGTCCGTTACTGCCTTCTTACCAAGGGACGGCGCTCTTAACTTTGTCGACGAACATGACGAGGTAATTATTGGAGGTATCGGAGGCGCGATGGGAGGGGCAATGGGCGATATTCCAGGGGTCAGGTGGCAGGTGTTTAAAGTCAACGGTGTCTCATTGAATGAACTTGTGCATGGAAGAAAGGAGAAGCCGAGAAGATGAGCGGTAAGGAGCAGGTAAATATTCAACTGTTCCGCAGGTGGGACATGAACAATATCGAAATAAACGATCCCGGTCTTAAATCTGTCATTAATCTAAAGCCGGCCGTCATCCCAGTCACGTTTGGTAGGCACGAGCATCAGCGCTTGAAGAAAGCAGAGGTCAATATTGTCGAGCGTCTGGCAAACAAGATGATGCACTTTGGCAAAAAGTATGCAAAGAACACGGGCAGAATGGGTGGCAAGAAGGCAAAAATGCTCAACATAATCAAAACAGCATTTGAAATCATATATCTTGAAACCGGTAAAAACCCTGTAGATCTACTGGTAAGAGCAATCGAGAACTCTTCACCAAACGAGGACACAACCCGCATAGTATATGGTGGCGTCGTCTATCATGTATCGGTTGATGTAGCTCCATTGCGCAGAGTCGACCTTGCACTTCGCTTTATTGCAGAAGGTGTAAGAGAATCGACGTATTCCAGCCTGCAGACCATAGAAGAGGCACTCGCCAAGGAAATCATTTTGGCTGCCAATAACGACATGGCAAGCCACGCAATCAAGAAAAAGAATGAGCAAGAAAGAATCGCAATGGCTTCAAGGTAAGTAAAAACCTTTTTCTTCTTCTTCTTGAATGTTTTGTGAATTAAGTCTTTTTGCTAGTTTCCTTTTCTGAAATTTATGGTTACTCTATTATTCGGAAAGTAATATCTTTACTGTGTGTAGAGCGAGTCTGATGAGATAGATTATTATACTCTACAGGGTAGAGATTCGTGTTTATTTTTGTATCTACACATTTTGTCTATATCGTAGTTGTGTTGCTCTTAACAAGAATGATAGTTAGTTTAAGATGGATTGTCATCTTTGGGGTAATAATATTATATCATCCAACAACTTAATTAATTATGGACTATATGCCTATGCTTGATACTAATATAATACTACTATTCAATACAGCCATGCAGCAGGTTGGACAGTATCTGTAGTCTCTATGATTTTGGAGTTATAGATTCTCGAATATAATGCTAACAACAGAGCACGTAATAATAATGCATTTAAGTAAATGCTTCTTTTTGAATTAGTGGTATTACAATATATGGTGTTTGAAGTTGAATTGGAGTTAAGAATTAATGAAGAAGATGGATCTATCGTGTTCCAAAAGATGTCAGAACTTGTAAACAAGGCAAGGGAGCTTGGTTTTGTCATAGTGGAAGCGGAACAAGAGGAAAAAGACAAGGACGAGGAAGAAAGTAACAAACATGAGAAAAAGGAGGAATAATGAGTACATACCTACTCAATTACTCTGTCCCAGCTATCCAGATTATGAAATATAGTATACGTGTAGATTTGAAACTACTACTCTATTGACAATCACAGTAATTTTTTAGATGCGGCCAGTGTTTTACTGTGCTATTAAAACACTGCTTCTTCTCCAGTCAATCCTTTGTTGCTGTTCTAACTGCTAACTGTTAATACAAATGGAGGAATTTTGTTGTTACTAGACACAAAATTCGTAAATTTAGCTAGTCGAGCAGCGGTTGTCAATCTTTTGATAGCGATTGGTTGAGTTGATGGTTAATACTGTCACCATCGCCCAGGATAGCCCTGTATGTCTCAATGTCTGTGTTGTGGAAGTTCACCTTCTTCTCTTCATCGTCCTCATCGTTTCCTTCTCCTGCATCACTTTATTGCTCCTTCTGTGTTACTTGTATCATCTCATCTCTGAATCTACGATCTCTGCCTGACTGTCGTTTCTGAACCATCCTGTGATATTAATGCATTATCAAATTGTTGCCCTAGTATTATTATACTTGAATCTCCTGATAAGCGGTATTGGCTTGATTTTATATCCGAGAACGTAGTATTTTGTACAATATTATCCTGGCTTCTTGTTGCTACAATACCATTTTGAGAGTCAATTATGGTATTATTATAGACTAAATTGCCCTCTGTAAAGCCATCGTCTGGCAATATAGGATTAAACAGACGTATTCCCTGCGAGGTTGCTTCTTCAATTGTATTGTTATATATCTGGTTATTTGGTGATTCTGATACCATTATTCCAGTACTTACATTGTAAATTTGATTATTCCTTGCAATTGAATCATGTGTGTTTCTTGAGAAGAATTCCCATAGTCTGTATTGTGATCTATCACATTTCCTTCAATGAGAATATTGAAGCATCCATCAGAACAGATTACCCCTATTGGATTGTGATGAAGGTAGTTATTTGTAATATTCATATCATGAGTTACAGTATGAGGATCCAAAGCATACTTGATATTGTTGTAATATTCATTACCATCAACTACAATATTATATGCTCCGTTAGAATAAAATGCAAACCACATATCATGAAACTTACTATTCCTAATCGCTATATCATGGGATGGTTCTCCATCTCCCTCACCAAGAAGGTCAAATCCCCTCCGTCCCGGTTGGACATCCCCTAAATATGCAAATTCTGAATTTATTATTTGAGAGCCTTCGCTTGCAGCAAATTGTACATATCCACGGTGAATGGTGCCATTCCTATCTTGTTGAATAACATCGTTAGAGGAAGCATTCCAAGATGTTATTTTTACACCATCTATCAGTATCTTTCCATGAACTATTATCCCATTTGCACCAGCAATCTTTAGGTATTGTAGATTATCACCACCGCTTGAAGAACTCATTTCAAAAGTCACAGCATCGGCTAGTTCTAGGCTAGAGTTCAGAAGGTATTCACCATTTACAAGGCTCTTAAGTATCCTAGGATCGTTTATAGTCTGAATAACATCTAGAAAGGAAGCGTTGCAGTTTACATTAATGATATTTTCTGTTTGATCATAGTCTATGCATGCCCCTTCTCCTCCTGTCTCGGCGGTAAAGAGAATATGCTGCTCCTCCTCATTTGGTATTAGTCCTGTTAAAAGGAAAAGAAGAATGACAGCAATAATAGTAGCAGAATTTTTGAGAAAATTGATCATGCAACTATAACTTTGAGCATTACATGTAGAGTTCAAGCTCTATTAAAGTTGTCTATTAGTTAATGCACCAATAACCTTGAAAGAGAAGGATGTTCAAAAAAGGAATAGCAATTGAAGAATTAACACTGTTACTAGGAGCCGTCAATTCTTCTCCTGCCAGCAGTAAGGAGCACTTGTTAATAATCTAGAATGTTGTTCCGGATTATGAAATGTGTACAACTCTAATCTGCTATTTTTGCAAGAATAGATTTAGTGGTTGCTGCGACTTAATGATTCAAAACAGGTTAGGCTTAGTGGAAGATGTCTAACTAAAAGAAATTTTCCCTAAGTACGTTCATAGATTATGAATGATTAAATAACAATAGGTGGCAGAAGCCAGAGAAATGAGTAGCAAGGATGAATTGATTTTTTCAAAGGAGGCTCTGCTGAGGACACATGCCGGCAAGGACATAATCAAGGAGAGAATGTTGAAAAGTAAGGGCTACAAGCAGTTCAATCACTATAAGGAAAAGACAGCGCAGGAATTTCCTGGCTTCGTGCAGCGGTTCACCATGTCCTTGCATAAAGCAGTAACTGCTGACAGCAATCCTTCCGGTACAATACGCGAATTTGCTGAAGAGACTAATTCACAAGAGCTTGCCCTCTCACACAGTAGAGTAACAGACATCAAGATGAGATTATCAAACCCTGACATTCTTGCAGACAGAGTCAGGCGTATATTAGATTCTAATTTTGTCAAGATGACGTTTCCGGTTTTCAACGCACTTTATGACAGCGCATCTGAATATTTTGGCGATAAAGTTTCTGAAGAAAATAGGAAAGCCGTTATCGACGGCCACATAATCGCAATTGATCTTTCAGAACCTATGGATAGGATAGTTGACAAGGACGAAGATCTGGAGTATCTTGACGATTACAAATTCATGAACCCGTACATACTTGCAATAGCGCGCACCAATATTGCACGAGGAGGCGATGCAGTTCTGAAGGCTTTTGAAGAGGGCTTTCACGATGCCAGAATCGGCCAGTATGTGGATGTTAAGCTAAAGACGGAACCGGCATCAATTAATGATGAAAACATGACTGAATGTTATAAAAAATACCGGGCAGTGATGGGGACTGCTGGCAGAAACATGACGCTCAATCGCCGCCCACTTTCTGATATTTTCCACCTTGGCATGGCCAAGGCTGGCGAGTGTGTCGGCTGTGGTAATGAGATCGAAGACGCCTTAAGAAATAAGGAAGTCAAGATTCCATCATGGCCACTCTACTTTGCTGTCAACACGGGTAATGTCCAGCGCA
This sequence comes from Nitrososphaera sp., assembly GCA_035562555.1. Lineage (GTDB taxonomy): Archaea > Thermoproteota > Nitrososphaeria > Nitrososphaerales > Nitrososphaeraceae > Nitrososphaera. The sequence goes on from DATMWK010000071.1 coordinate 7,210, forward strand.
GCTTTGAACTTACAATGGCAAAGAGTGATCTCTATCTGGATGAAGCAAAAATTGCGCTTGACATGCTGCCTGAGAACTTTCAAATAAAGCCTTTTTTAGAATTTCTTTTCTTGACTGTACGTCACTACAATCAGTATTGGTTTAACGAGCTTGTACGCCATGCGCCCTTTGGTGAATTCTACAAAAAGATAGAAGAAGCTGTTAAAAGAAGATGATAGTGATGATGTGGTCTGAAACACACAGGCCAAAGACAGTGCAAGAAATGGTGGGTAACGAGGAGGCCCGCCTTATTGTAATAAAGTGGTTAGCAGGCTGGGTGAGTGGTAGCAGGCCGCTTCTATTATTGGGCCCACCGGGCACGGGCAAGACTACCCTAGTACACACACTCTCAAGGCAACTTGATTATGATCTTGTAGAAATGAATGCAAGCGACATACGCAACAGGGAAGCCCTGCAGGCAAGAATAACCCCAATTTTTCAAAATACCACCAACCTGATTGGGAAAAAGATAATGCTGTTCTTGGATGAGGTAGATGGCATTTCGGGCAGGGAGGACACAGGAGGCCTTGACACTCTTAGCAATCTGATAAAAGAGCCAACTGTGCCGGTGATAATGGCTGCAAATAAAAAGTCACTTAAAATAGCGAAGCTTGCCAAGGCCTGCAAAATAGTAGAGCTTAATCCTGTGCCTTCGAGGCTATTGCTACTGCTTCTAGATTATGTGCTGCAAAGTGAAGGGGTAAAACTTGGATCAGGCGACAAAAGATCGATCATAGACAACAGTAGGGGTGATATCCGGTCGTTGCTCAACAGCGCGCAGTCCCGTGCTGCTGGCTATTCTACTATTTCAAACAAAGACGTGGTAGATGTGGATATTGCGGATGCAATCAATGGTTACTTTGATGCCGACAGCCTGAACCAAGCGATCCAGTTTATGATAAGGGCGGATGTGTCATATCCTGATCCAAGATACCGATTAATCTCCCCAGAGGAAAGGCGGAAAGATATGCTAGCAGCCTTATTCTCAAGCATAGCATCCTCACAAATAGAACAGCACGACCTTGCTCTGTTGCTGGATGTACTTTCAAGAGCAGATATGATCGTTGGGAGGGCTAACGCATTAAGGCAGTGGCACCTTCTGAAATATGTAAACAGCCTGATCGCATCAGGGTTGTACGAAAAATCTCGTCAGAAGGGCATCAAATACCACCAGTATTCAATGCCGTGGCCTACTATGGGACCGATATTTGCCCGTTCACAGTCGACAAGGAAGATCCTGGATGAACTTGCTCTGACTCTTCATATGTCGAGAAGCTCTGCAGGATTATTTGTCCTGCCATATTTTATCAGGACTATGATAGATGAAAAAATAGATCCAGTGGAGTTCGCAATAGATAACTTTCAGGACGAGTCGGTTGGCGAGTCGATAGCAAAAGAGATTGAGAAGGCGAAAAGAAAATGAACGATTGGATAAGGCTTCTGGTGAAATACAAAGGCAAGTGCTCCGTATGCGGCAAGGAAATATCTGCAGGCGAATATGCCTTTTGGTCAAAGAGTAGCAAGGTGATCAAGCATAGCGAATGCAAGGCACTTTTGCCACTAACAACTGGAAAAAATGGCACAGATAAGAATAGGCAGCATAAGACTGCAGCGGTAAATGTTAATTGTTTTATCTGCGGCATGCCCGTCGCAGCCACCAACTCAGGGTTTGACGCTGACGACTATTACAGACAAACATTATCACAAGCCTATATCTGCAATAGATGTCTGGAGGACAAGAATGTTTACCAGAACTACCAACATGCATTCATTGAAAGAATTCAAAGAGTGACAAAAGTTAAAACTTGGAAGTGATATGAAGAGTAAATAACTAGAGCTTGCTTAACAGATATAGAGGTATATTGCAAGCCAGTACTAACAGAAGTAACAGCAGCAAGACTTATTCCTCTTATTCCTCTTCTCCTTCTTCCTCCCTCGAACGTAACAAACAGCTTCTAGATAGGTTCCTTCAGAGCAACAGGTCAGAAGTAATACCGGTCTAATGTGCTTGATTATATTCACGCCTACATGAGACATTGGAATCTTTATGAAGAACAAGAAGAAGAAGAACACCTGTTAAATGATGATGATGATGGTGATGATAATAATGGACATAATAACAATAAGAATAAGAGGGAGAAGAGCAATAATGTTATTTTCCGGTATGACTGGCTGATTGGTGATGATTATGATAATGATGATGGTAGTGGTGTACATGACTATCACCATCATCATGGAGCCAGAAAACGAACCTCAGCGCTAGTAGTAGAAAGAGACATCCAAACCCTTCAGGATAGGATAATTCAATTTGTAATACACAAAAAGAAAAAGGGTTTAGGTGCCAATGGCATTGATAACTACATTAATCCATTACGGAAATTTTACTGGGTTAATGGCATAAAGGGAATTGACTGGGAGCTTGTCAGGTCATATAGACCAGAGCATGTGAAGAAAACTCAGGACAGAGAATAGCCTTACTGTTGCAACTCTTAGTCTGGCAAATGAGGTAAAAGATGTTTTTGGAGAGATTAAAGCTATTATCACTATTTATAAAGATTGTAAATTGATGTTGTTACCTATGCCATCATATGAGGTAATTGTAGGACTTGCAGTTGAGCACTCGGTTGTTACTGAAGATTATAGCCTCGCTAATAAGATTGAAAGAATATTGG
>DATMWK010000072.1:0-21191 GCA_035562555.1 Nitrososphaera sp.
AAGCAATATCAAGATCTTTTAAGAAGCATCGCAACAGAAGAGATGGGTCATGTTGAACAGATTACAAATACTATCAATATGCTGCTTGAAGGTGCATCTAAGACAAGTCAACAACCAAATGATCTGCCCTTATCAGTTGCATTAGACTCCCCGAATATACACCACTTTCTCGTTGCAGGTCAAAGTGCAAGACCTGTAGATGCTGCAGGAAATCCTTGGACAGCCAGCTATGTATATGATAGCGGCAACCTCGTGCTAAATATGATATACAATCTTATGCTTGAAGCCACAGGAAGACTGCAAAAATGCAGATTGTATGAAATGAGTAACAATAAAGCATACAGATCTACTGTATCATACCTCATAGTGCGGGACCTCGTGCATGAAAAAGTATTTGCAAAAGCACTTGAGACTATGGGTGTAAACTGGGGCAAAGCGTTGCCAATCCCTAGGATTGATACATCAGGTATGCCCGAAGTCAGAGATCTGGAAAGAAAGAACCTTCACAACCAAATGTGGACCTTTACAAACAACGGGGAAACAAGTGAAATTGGTAAGATATTCAAAGGAGATTCACCGTTTGACGACGGTGGTGGCAAACTAGAGGTAATCGAAGGATTTCCTGAAGGTGCAGATGTTCCATTCTTCCCTGAAAACCCACAAGAATTTGCTCCTGGTCTGGACAGCGAATTGAAGAAGCTAGCTCAGGGAATAAAAAAATCAGGAAAAGCCGCATAATGGGTTACCTCTATGGGTAAAAAGAATCCAAGCGCAAGAAAGATAATTCTGACTAGCAGCTTTGCTGCTACCACTGCTCTTATGATGGCGGCAGCTGCTCTAATGCTCAGTATTCCTGTATCGAATACTGCAACAGCTCAACAGCAAGAAATGACGAATGCAACCGCTGCAAAGCCAGTTGATGGTTACAACTTACCACAAGGTCACTTAAACGCAGTGAGGCACAACTTTGACGACCCATCCCTCAGAGTAGAACACTTTTGCAAACCACATGACAGGGTAATGATGGTATGCCAGCTCTACGACTCCAGTTCCGCTAATGCCACGCTGATTGGTATAGAATACATAATCACGCAAGAACAGTACGACTCGCTTCCAAACAGAGAAAAGCCATACTGGCATGCTCACAGAGAAGAGCTCAGATCAGAAAGAGCAGACCCAAGGATGCCAGAATTGAGTCCAGAACAAGCGCAAGCTGAGATGGCAAAGATGCTTCCAACATGGGGTAAAGTAATCATTACTTGGATTCCCAATGATGATTTGCCATCATTTCCACCACAGGTACAGCTAGTAGACCATCCCTTCATGGTTAACGCAACCCTATCAAGCAGCAACAGCACTGCTAATGTAACAAGCGGTAGTAACAGCACAGGTCAATAAGAAAGACTCCCCAATTTCTCTCTCCTTCCTTTTTCTTGTTAAAAATTGAATTCAATACCGTAGTTCCATAACAGGAAAAGATGGACTGGGTGGTGGGATTTGAACCCACGACCTTAGCAGAAGTTTTCTTGGGTTACATCATGTATCTAAAGGATGGGTGTAGTTAATGCGATAAAAGCTTCCAATTCTTGATATCTTTCTTCGGATACCCCAGATAGATGACAGGTCTATACCTGAGATTTTTTAGACAGAGTCGAACAGTTTTATCATAAAAAGCTCCAGAGAGTGGATGCTACTGTAGTAAAATAACACGATGTGTGTGTCTCTCTCTAACTTGAGGAATGAAAAATGCTAGTAATAGAGGACTTGTTAACCACCACAACCCTGATGGTAAAATGTCGAGATTGCGGTCATGAGCATCCATCAATTATTCAAATGGACACATCTGATTTCAAAACTGCTATGATCCAGGAGAAGAGAGAACAGTGTCCTAAATGCGGTAGCGTATCGACATACAAGAAGTCTGATTATTTCTTCCTGTAAAATAACTGAGTCATTGATAAAACGAGAGTTTTAACCTAGATGGAGCATTAAGTACTACTACTCTCCTCTTCACCAATTGAAGGTTAACTCCGCTGAAGAAGAAATGAAAATGACTGTATTAACGTGTCATCCAAAGGCTCGCTGTCCAAGAAGATTAAGATAGTAACAATACTCCTAATCTTTAGGATTTGAATTATAGCCCCATTTTTTTGATAAATTCTTTTGCGGCTTTTGATCCCCTTATATGAAGATGAACTGGACCACTGTTTGAAGCAAATAACAATTCAAAGGTCAAAAAAGGACAACACATCCTTTCAAACATGATGAATTCTGAAAGCTTAGAAATCCACTCATCAGTACCTGGATATCTAAAAGAAAATCCATCTCTTAATTCTTTTTTTTCCTCTACTCCTTTGGAAAGATCATTGATAATTATTTCCCGTCTTTTAGCCTGTTCGTGGATGGGCAGAATACATGCCATTGGTATCTTCTTATTGCCTACTTTATTTCTCATATCTATATACTCACCAAGCTCAACCGGAATTGTTTCCTCTTGCTGATCTTTCTTTTCCATACCAATGCTTTACTTTACTTTAGCAACTACTTAAGTTGTCAAGTAGAGGTGCCAAAAGTTAGTGTAAACATGGAAACTAAAAGTAATCATGCCAAAAGACGAGAACTTTCTATAACAACCATGATTTAACGCATAGTTTTCTCATAGTAAGAAATGGACCGGGCTTATGTCAGGATATTGCTGCTGTTCATGTACCTTTTTCTCAATCTCTATGAAACTTGGTTTCACTTTTTCTTTCCTAGCACGCTGGATAATGTGTTAGATACCGTTAAGACCATGAGCACCCCAGTTGTTCATGGCTTGTAATAGGTTGCGTGTTGACATGGTGCCTCCAGCTTTGTCGATAGTTTCAAGCACATGAATCAAACCTCTATGGCTTCTTTTGAAGTCCCCGATGTCAATGGATACTTTCATTTTTTTTCTCTTCTACTTCTTCTTCTTTTCAGCCTCTCGTTCTGTTTTCGTATCATGTCATCGACAACTAGATTATAGCATGTCCGACAAACTACCTTTGTGCCCTCAACTTCATCTGGTCCTGGATCAACTCCAGGTATCCATTTATAATCAGGAGAGTAAAAGATATCGCTATAGCAATCAAGACAAGCAAAGAGCTTGGGTTGTAGTAATTGATATATATCTCCTCTAAGATAGGAACATATGTCAGTCTGACTTATTGCAATAGTTGACTTTGAAGCTTCTCAAGAACAGTAAGAAGAGCACTTTGCTATAGTACTGATAAGCAATAACCACTTGAGAAAAGCCATACCAACATGGCTCTTTTAGCAAGTACATCAGGAAGTAGTAACAACAGCAGCAGAGCAACAAACAAAACCCCATCATAGCCATATCATAATAACGACGATAAGGTTTAATTCAAAATGCACGCACGCCAATGTACAGCCTTTATAAGCCAATGTACATTTTTTATAAAGCGAAGGGTATCTCGTCCCCTCAGATTATTATGCATTAAAGCATATAGTGGCGCCTTCTATAACGATTGTTTCTGTAAATTCTGTCTCATAATAAAAACCATATCTGTATCTGTCTCTTGTGTCTATTTCTCGAATAAGTTCCTGTTAATAGGTAATGATTATCTCTTCTTGTCAAGTATAGGTGAAATTTCTTAAGAATCCCTTATTATGGATAAATTGGTAGTTATTTACACGCTGCCAATGGTTTCGAACATCTCGCATGTGATCCTAGTGATGGCTACTCTTGCTTGTGCCATTATTACACCTGCAGCTGGAGCATTGCTCTGCTGTTACCATCACCATCATCAGTTTTTGCACAAGAACAAGAGGAGACCTCATCATTAGGTGAAGGAGACGACCTCGGTAGCGGGATTGCATCTGACGTTTTAGATAGCGTTGGTGTTGAGGATGAGGATGAGCAAGAAGGAGAAGAAAACGAAGGAGCTGCTACTGCTACTGGAGATAATGAGGGTGACACTAACACCCAAATAGCAATACCAATAACAACTCAAGACCAAAGAGATGCTAATCTCGCAGAACAGTTAGGACTTAATGCCGATATCCTTGAAGAAGAAGAAGTTATATCAACACCAACTCCAACTCCAACACCAGAAGAAGAAGATACTACACCACCTACCATTGCAGTACCTGACGACATAACACGGGAAGCTACTAGCACAGAAGGTGCTGTAGTAACATTCACAGTAACAGTTGAAGATAATGTAGACGGTACTGCCACACTAGAAGATGATGGCACTACTGTCACACAAGACGATGTTGGAGGAGACATTAGAATATTTTGTGACCCACCTTCTGGTACTAGATTCCCAATTGATGTAACTACTACTGTAACATGTACTGCTACAGATGCAGCTGGCAATACAGCAACAGCATCATTTACGATAACTGTAAATCAATTTACCTGCTTTGCACGAATTGCCACCATTGTTGGTACGCCTGACGATGATGAGATAGAAGGGACTGAAGGTACTGATGTTATTGTAGCTCTCGCAGGAGACGATGAAATAAATGGACTAGGTGCAACCGACTTTATCTGTGGTAATGAGGGTGATGACTTCATGAATGGCGGCGATAGTGATGACTTCATGAATGGCGGCGCTGGTAGTGACACCATGAATGGCGGTACTGGTCTTGACCAGATGTTTGGCGGCGATGGTATTGACTTCATGGATGGCGGTACTGATCCTGACTTAATGTCTGGCGGCGCTGGTAATGACATCATAGATGGCGGCGCTGGTGATGACAGTGATAACCCTGACACAGATTTCATAGAAGGAGCGCTGCTTGGCGGCGATGGTGATGACACCATGAATGGCGGTACTGGTAGTGACTTCATGCAAGGCGACGCTGGTACTGACAACCTCAACAGCGTTGACGGTGTAGTGAATAATGACAGATTAAACGGGGGTGATGGCACTGCCGACACTTGCACTAGTGACCCAGACCCTGAAGTCAACTGTGAGGTTTGATTGAGCAAGAAGACTACTGCAGGAAGTATACCTACATACTTGTTTACCAAGAGCGTATCGATGCTCGCACTTTACAAATTAGAAACAAATTCGTAGCATGATAGAATCCATCGCTTGGGAAAAATCAAAAGGTGATGGTGAGTTAAGTCTCACCCCCATTCCTTTCTGTTATCATAGAAAGACTAGACTACATTGAGAAGAAGCTCAAAGAATAGCGTTATGATATGCTCCTCTTCTAAGCCTGCTTTGAACAAGCATCCTAATTTGCCCCAACTTAGAGACTTTAGAATTCTGATAACTTCAACTGTCGTGCTAGCAGTGGGAGTTTTCATCTGGTCTTAGAGTATTGCAAAACTAAAAACTATAACAAAAAAACTTCTGCCATTATGTACAGTCCAAGTCCTATTAATACAAATGGTAATATTCTGCTAGCAATGTGGCGAAACTGGTCTGCAATAAAGCTATGATTAACAAGATAGAATGCTACTCCACACCAAACCCCTGTCAACCCCAAAACCACTGAGATAATTACAATTATCTCTGATGCTTCGTTATTTATGGCAAAAACCGACGTATAGATACCAATTTCCTCGCCACCTGAGAATGTCACAGCCGCAACTGTTAGGAAAGGCAGGTACGCTACTATCCAAATCCTTCGTGACGGCTGTTTGGCAGTGGCAGGCTCTTCCGCATCGTCGTCATCATGATCATCATTCTTTCGTAATTCCAACAACTCTTTGATTCCAATCGCAATCGGAAAAATTCCTATGAGTCCTATGAGATTATTTGGCACAACCAGGGCTATTAGCGAGCCTACAATACCTACAGCTAGCAGTGCACCCATTCCCACGTATTGCCCAAGAACAACCTGAGAAATAGGGAATCGACGGCGGTTGGCAAAGAACGCCATAAGAATAAACAAATCGTCAATGTTGGTAGCAGCAAATGAAGTGGCTCCAATACCAATTAGGCTAATAAAATCAGTTGCCACCACAACTATTCAAAAAAGAGAGCTAGCCATCCGTATAATAAATTAAATAAATAATTAGGTGCCCCTATTATAATGAATTTGTTAGCAAATTTATTCCTGCCCTCATCAGCTTGTTCTGCTACTACTGCCGCTTTCTCCACACCAATATAGAGGAATATCTCTATCCTTTATTGCCTTTAACTTCTTGGCTTGTAGAACTGAGATGATTGGCGCATCATGATGTAACTTCGCAATCGTCCTTGATAGCTCTGCCATTGCAGCCAACGCGTTCATGCGGTCTGCTGCGTTTTGGGAATTGTCTCTACCTATGCTCGCGAGTTCTTGAAAAATAGAGTTGTAGCGACTTTCTAACAATGCTAGCTGAAATATGACTTGCTGTGTATTCTGAGCCTCAAGGACGCGCTTATCATGTTGAAAGACGCGGTCTAGTAAGCGGTAGAAACTGCGACGGGGAATGCCTAAAACTTCCTGAATCTCGGAATAAGAGTGCCCATCCAACACTAGCCTTCTAATCTCAAGCATTAGTTGGAGCCTTTTTACCTTAGAATTCAATGGCTTTACATGATGATGATTCTGATTTTGTGCCAATAATGCCATTATTTCCCTCGTGTAGTATTATCAACTATTCACATTTGGGCAAGCTTGGACCAATTCTAAGCCTTAATTGTCCATTTTTGACAGTTCTACACTCATATCACTCTGTCTACTCAGCTTTCTGTCAGGGTCTACCAACCAAGAGTATATGTCTTGCAAGATGTAATCGGGAATGGGACCAATTACTTCAATCCAACTATCCTCTCCAATGTTGGTCAAAAGATGTCCATGCCCCGGATATACTATTATGGTATGATCGGGATGGTTTAGATCCAGCAGTTTCTGTTCTAGCATGAACGCTTGCGCAGGCGGCTGTCCTAAATCATGTCCACCTTGAATTATCAGAATGCTAGAGGAGGAGATATTTCCAATTACGCTTAGATTGTCAAGTTCTGCTATAGACCTCATCATAGGAGGACACCCCGCACCACCTAGATATGGGCATGATTTGTCCTCAGTATCTACAAATATTGATTGAAATCTTTGCTCAAGGAAGTCCCTGAGGGTGGTGTCGATTTCTATAGCTTCTTCTTCGCCGCTGCTGCTGTTGATTTCTCTTGTCTCTAATCCTCCTACAAATCGATAGTTGCCAGTGGTGTCATTTCTTACTACTAGTATCATGCTTGGAAGCAGAGGCTCATAAGTCCAATAGGGTGTATTCTCAGCTGCTGCAACCTCGGATAGCGAGACAAAGCCATCGTGGTTCATGTCCAAGACTTCCTTGGTGTATTGCAGGGTAGTGTTTACCATTTGCGTATGTATAATATCGCCTAGTTTTTCAGCTCCAGTAGATAGCAGCAAGACATTCTTTACAAATGGATTGGCAGCAGCTACTCTTGTTGCGATCCATGATCCTTGGCTTCCACCCAATACTGAAATGTTGTCTTTATCTACTTCTGGCTGGTCGACCAAGGTATGCAGAGCCTTGTTTGCATCGCTGATCAGGTCATCCATTGTCTGGTTATACCACATGTCAGGGTCTTCTATAGTGTCATTTGCTCCAATTGCTCTTTTGTCATAACGCAAAACCACAAAGCCTCTCTCAGATAGATATTCTGCAATTTGCTTAAAATCTCTGCTATTTGGCGGAATAAACTGATCCTTGTCCAAAGGTCCTATACCATGAATCAAGAGAATAGCAGGAAGGGAACGGTTAGCCAGTACAGGCATTGTCAGCTCTGCATCTGTCTGTATTCCATTCCCTAAATCTATAGTCAAATCTCTGTGCCTGATGGTCTTGCTGCTGTTTTCATGTGCAGTAGTAGTAGCGTACACTCCATTAATAAGAAAAGAAAAAACAAGTACACAGCTTAGGGATAACGCTATAATTGTTCTTGCAAACATTCATCTCCGTGTGTCTCATATGTAGTTAAGGATTTACAAACTGTTTTCTGAGTTATTATTCTCAAATATCATGAACGCAATTATCCGTCCTTGACTACTATCAACCGATTAGCTTTTTGGACAATTTAGGGTGGGGGGTTGAATTAGATGGTTTTTATTTTCCTTGATTGTTCCAGTCTATTCGCTTTATCTTTCTGTCTTTGAATTTCTTGTCCTTCTTTGACGGTATTTCAAAGAACCAAATAGCATCAAAAAATATCCACAGTGCTACTAAAGCTCCAGCTGCAGCAACACCTAGTATTGCTTCAAGAATCATAACCCGTGTCAAGACACCCCTTGCTGCTGCATCCCTTTCATCTTTTGCTGCTTTCTAAGCTCTTTTGCTCGCTGACGTTGTTGATGTAGTCGCCGGCGTGACTCGCTATCAGCAATTTCTCTATCTCTCATCTTGTCACAATTGACTATTTATTCAGAGGAATACTCGGCCATAGCATGATTGCCGTCCCATTCCTCACCTAACTGATCTGTATGTATTTCTTATCCTACCCTTTTCGTAGCGTTTTATCATGTATTACAAGGTATGACAAGCAAGAAAAATTTAGCATTCTTGCCGGATAATCACAGTAAAAGAATAATCTGCAGCTCTTTTAATATGCCATGTTTTGCATTGGACGATGTGCCAAGAGGAGTAAAGAAAGGAGTTAGCAAGCTAAAATTTGAAAGAACCGTAAAGAAAATAAAACGTAAAGGCAGTGCAAAGAATCCTTATGCAGTAGCAAATGCAAAGCTGGGACGCAAGAGTAGCAGCAAAAGAAGAAAATCACACAAGTAATTCAATTCATAGCTCTCAAATGCACAAGTTGTTAGCAGACTTGTTGCTTTAAAAGAAGCAACAAGTCTGCTAATGCATAATACATACGTGGGACCTCAGATAAAGAAGAATGCGAAAATGCCAAGACAAGGTATAAACCAAGAGTATATCTGCTTCAGACAAAGCTAGTCACGCACCACCGCGGTCAAATAGCGAAAAATTATCTCCCTTTGCAATTAGGACGTTTGCTATGCGAAGGGTTATCTTATATTCATAAGGCAAGCACTTACGGTCGGCATACCTAGGTTGTAATGCACATTCATCGTGCTGTTATTGTTATTGCTATACTCTACTACTGGTGTTGCTACTACATGTAGTAGTCATATGATTGATCCCTCATCTGATAAATTCGAGGCTCTGAAATATCTGCTGTACTGGTGGTGGAGGATTACCTGAGGGCGTTGCTACTGCAGGACCTTCATAGGTGATAAACTCGCCTGACACGATCTGTCTTAGTCCAGGCTGTGACCCCTCTGGAACAGTTGCGAGAATTGAATAACTCCTCATATCTCCCAATCCAAGACTGATCTGATATGTCATTTCTATAAGTTTGGCCTGCGCCGTTCTTATTGTTGTGTCAGGATCTTCAGGACTGGTGATATTGATTGTGAGGTCTGTGTTGTTTATAATCTGGATGTTAGTATAATTACGCTCTTGCATTTCGTCTACTATAAATTCCAAGAAATCATCTGGTGTAATGCTGGCCGGGTTCTCGATGATCTCAAACTCAGGTCTATGGCTTAAGCGATCGTGTAGAACTTCTACAGAGTCTTCAGAGTGTTCGCAGTTATACATTCCTCTAGCAGAGAGCACTGCCTCTTGCTGTGGACAAATTATGGCCTGTATCAGAAAACCTGCCTCATTCGCAACACGAAAGTTAGGAAGATGTAAATTGTCAATGTCCTGTACTACCCAGCCATCTGGTACTTGCATTCTAAACCCATCCGCTGTGTTTTGAAATGTACCATTCTGAATCACTGCAGGTATGCTGGTCAGTTCTTGTGCGTTTGCTATCTTTGCGTTGGAATCAGAAAGAAGAAGGACAACAGTAGCAATTGCTGTTAGAACCATCATTATCATTATCATCATCATTTCCACCGTGAAGGAGCGCGATGGTGACTGCCTGATTGCCACCAGAACACTATGCACACCCCAGACCGAGATAAGGTTATGGATTAATAATTCCCTGGCGGTTAAAACTGATCCCGCCTGTTTGGATTAGCAGGTTCATGCATAATCATGACACCATAAGCATCTATTGTCATTTAACCTTATAGAGTAAGGGTGAGTGGTAGTAGCAACAACCTCAAATATGGTGCTTATATGAAAAGATATTTCTAAAAGATGAAAACCAAATTAATAATTTAAATGATATCCTTTTAGTTCAAAGAAAATTGAAGCCTATGTACAAGGATAAGATTGCTAATTTCTTTTTCATAAAGTACTCTGATAGCGAAAGTACGGTATAACCCTATGCTGGCCTTTTTGAGGTTCTTGTAACATTTAGTGATTTTAATTAAGGATATCCTTTATCATGCATCCTTGACCACTTGAAGATCCTCCAGCAACTTATCTATGTTTGTAACCGATTTGCCCTCGTTGTTGGCAATTTGCTGCAGTGCTGGTGGATTCTCCATGTAATCAGGGATCCGTGCAGCTATCCTCTCTTGGTAGGTAGGAATATGCTCGTTTTGATAAAAAATGCCAATCGGTATCTTGTTGCCCCACTCATTTGACTTTTCAATCACTTGGGACATTTTCTGATTTATCTCATCAGGGCTATGCACCACGCCATCGTACCCTGTTTCTTCCAGCTTATACATCCTCGGCATAGCTTTGCCCGCTTTCGGATCAATGTTGTCAAGCCCTTGGAACCATTCCTTGGTATTGATATCATTATACGTAGGGCATGGCTGTAACACATCAATGAATGCAAGTCCATTATGGGCAACTGCCTTCTTGATCAATTCCTTCAGGTGACGGACGTCATAGGAATAGCCTCGTGCAAGAAAAGTAAAGCCTGCAACAAGTGCAAGAGCTATAGGATTGACAGAATTGTTAACATTTGGCTGCGGCAGCGATTTTGTCTTCATGCCCAGTTTGAGCGTAGGCGCAGCCTGCCCCTTCGTCAACCCATATACAGCGTTATTGAATATGATGTAGGCCATATCGACATTTCTGCGCCCTGCGCTCACAAGATGACCCGCACCAATTCCAAGGCCATCCCCGTCTCCACCTACAGCAATAACCTCAAGCTCAGGATTTGCAAGTTTGGCTCCCTGTGCGAATGGCAGCACTCTGCCATGCAGTGTGTGGATGCCGTATGTCTTGATAAAATGCGGCGTTTTACCAGAGCATCCAATGCCAGAAAATATCGTGGTCCTGTATGGTGGAACCTGTAGATCTGCAAGTGCCATCTGGATGGCATTCAATATTCCGAAGTCGCCACAGCCCGGGCACCAATCGTTATGAACATCTGTCTTGTAATCTGATAGTTTAAGCGCCACTTCTCAACACTTGCCTCCTTGGAGTATCCCCACGTATTATTCTCTTTACACCATTATAAACCTCGTCAAGTGACATAGGCCTGCCGTTATATTTTACGATATAATAATTGGCTTCTAGGCCGGTATGCTGGCGCACCAGGGAGCCCAGTTGACCACTGTAATTCATCTCTATGTTGATCACCATCTTGGCATCTTTTAGCATCGATTTGACCAGCTCTGATGGGAATGGGTGCATGAGGCGAACTTGGATATATTTGACCTTCATGCCTTCGGCTGCCAGTTTGTCCAATGCGTCCAATATCGCGCCCTTAGTTGAGCCCCAGCTGATTATGACTATGTCGCCATTGCCATAAGCCACTGCTTTATCTTCGTCTGGTATTTCCTTTATCGCAACATCCAGCTTAGTCATTCTCTTGTCCATCATCTGCACCCTTATTTCCGGGTCTTCAGTAATGTGTCCCTCCTGCGTATGCTCATCTCCGCTGTTCCAGAAAATCGCATTCTTGGTGCCAAGCACTACCATTGGGCTTATAGGATTGTCAGACAGCTTGAAACGAAGGTAGTTGTCGGCTACCCCTTTGTCCTCCTCTGTTATCTGCTCTACCCGTAAGCCCCTGTCAATTGCAACCTTGTTGACGTTAAAGTTCTTGCAAGTGATGAGGCTATTTGCTATTGCCTTGTCCAGCATGTGTATCACCGGCATCTGGTAGCGGTCTGCAAAGTTAAACACCTTTATAGTATCGTAAAAGCTCTCCTCGATGTCGCCTGATGCAAGCACTATCCTTGGGAACTCGCCATGGCCGGCATTAATCGCAAAGTTCAAGTCTCCCTGCTCGTGGCGCGTTGGGAGACCTGTCGAAGGACCTGTTCTCTGATAGAGGGAGATCACTACTGGCACTTCGTTCATACCGGCCCAGCCAAGCGCTTCAGCCATCAGTGAAAATCCTGGGCCTGATGTTGCAGTTGCAGTGCGGGCACCGGTAAGGGCACTGCCAATCGCCATCGTGATGGCTGCTATTTCATCCTCTGTCTGTATGACAACAGTCGAGCCCTTCTTGCCGGAATCGTAGAGATCCAGTATCTCGTTTGCCTCAAGAAACTCACTATCATCTGACGCAGGGGTAATAGGATAGTAGGTCTGGAAGCGGCAGCCTGCGACCATCTTGCCTAGAGCGGACGACTGGTTGCCCTGCACTATTATCATGTCCGGCTGGGCAGGCCTTGTCTTTAGACGGTAGCTGAAGTTGCTCTCTGCAAATTTTGCCTTGGCATAGTTGTATGTGTGAACAGAAGCCTGTACATTAAGGTCAGCTACTTTCTTTTTTGTGCGAAAGATGAATTGAATGGCCCTTGCTAACACTTGGCTATCAAAATCCATTATTGCCATCGAAGCCGAAAGTGCCATGACATTTATCATACGGCTCAGCCTGCTGAGTGCAGGATCGTTCGCCTTTTGGGCAAACTCTTGCAAGAGCTGAAAGAATGGCATAGGGAACAAGATCGCGCCACGTCTTTTGGCGTGCTCAAGTGCATCCTGCACTGTAAATCCTAGGCCCGCCTTTTGCAGCACCTTTTTAATACGCTCTGCGGCGGGGTCGTCAACGGTTGGCACCTCGTCAAGCAAGGTGTTGACGATGTCTGAATCGTAGATTATAGCACCACTTGCAGTTACCTCTTCAAAGTGGCGAAAAATGGTTTCAGCATCAAACGAAACGAGCATGTTGATCTCGTCAACATGAGAATGCAAAGGTTTGTCGCTAACCCTTACAGTAAAGTAGCTGTGCTCGCCCTTGATGTTGGAATAGTATTCTCTCTTGCCAAATAGGTGCAGACCTCCTGTGGCGCAGGCACGAGAAAAAATGTTCGCAGCAGAATCGACTCCGCTTCCTTGGGCTCCACCTATTACCCAACTCAACGAATTCGTAATTGTCTTTTCCAACTTGAATTCCTTGACGCGTCCTTCTTTTAATGCTTTAGAACTATCCGCCGCCCGTCGCGGCATCATATAGGCAGCATTCGCATGACTCCTTCTGACCACAGTAAGGGCAAACGCACATACATGCATCAATGGGGTTGCCGCAAATTTCGCAATTTACTTCTTCAATACCGCTGCCTGCCATCTTCTTCGTAATGTTCTCATGCAAGTAAACTAATTATACTTTTTTACCTGACAGTGACTGATTTTGCAAGGTTCCGCGGGAAGTCTGGATTGGCATTATTCTGAAGTGCAAGGTAGTAAGAAAACAATTGCAACGGGATGATTTCAACCAGCGGGTACAGCAAGTCGTTGTCTATCTTGGGAATCTCTATCATTGCATCATAAATGTCATTTGGCACATTTGAAATGCCAATTATCTTGGCACCTCTTGCCTTAACTTGGTACGCGCTAGAAAGCATGTCGCTGTAAGTCCTGTCGTCAGGGTTGAGCACAAAGACTACTGCATTCTTATCCATCAGAGCAAGTGGACCATGCTTTAGCTCACCTGCCGCAATTCCCTCCGCATGGACATAAGCGAGCTCTTTCATTTTTAGTGCGCCTTCAAGTGCAATTGGGAAATGAATGGACCTACCAAGGAGATAGATGTCGTTTACCTTTGGCATCGTAATGTTCACTAGCCTTTCGATGCTCTCCTGCTGCGTAAGCATTTTCGATATCTTGTCTGAAATTACCTCCCTCTCAAAGCCAATCTTTCCTCCACTGATCCTGTCAAGTATTGCATATGCTAGTGACACCTGGCCAGTAAAGCTCTTTGTCGCTGCAACGCCGATCTCGGGGCCTGACTTGATACTGAGGGAAACATCTGCAGTCCTCGCAAGGGAGGACGTTTGAACATTTACAATGGATAGTATTTTTGCGCCAGCTTCTCTTCCGAGCTTGGTAGCCGATAGTACATCTGCGGTCTCGCCACTTTGAGATATCGCAATAATTACTGTATCTTTATCTATTGAGTCCATATTGTACTGGAACTCACTTGCCATAACTGGCTCAAACCGCTTTTTCAAAAAACGAGAGCCCATCATAGAGATTATGAGTGAAGTATGATAACTTGAGCCACTACCAGTGACAAGGATATTGCTAGCGCTTACAATTGAGTCACAGAATGCCTTTATCTTGTGCTCGTCTTGATAGGTGGCGGCCTTGACGCTTGTGCGTTGCTCAAATATCTCCTTGATCGTATAGTGTGCAAATTCACCTTTGTTGGCATCAGCAAGTTCCCACGCGACCTTGGTGATACTCCTTGCCACCGGCTCGCCGCTGAAATTGACAATACTGACGCCGGCCTTATCGATTATCGCCATGTCTCGATTATCAAGAAATATTGCCTGATCTGTGTATTGCAAAAAGCCAAGCACGTCGCTTGATGCATAATAAGTATTATCAGAAATTCCAATGATAAGTGGCTCGTCAAGGCGAGCGCATGAAAGTGCGCCATTTTCAAACATAGCCACAAATGCGTACGACCCTTCAAGCTGATTTACTGTTTCCATCATTGCGCGCTTGATGTCTCTGCCTGTGTTGTAATACTCTTCAAGCAAATGAGCAATGACTTCGGAGTCTGTCTCGCTTCTGAATATGTGTCCTTTCTTAACTAGCTCTTCCTTCAGTGGTAAGTAATTCTCAATTATTCCATTATGTACAACTGCGATATTGTTGTTGCAGCAAGGGTGAGGATGGGCGTTGTACTCCGTGACACCACCATGCGTGGCCCATCTGGTATGGCCGATACCAACAAACCCTTCCATCCCTGCAAGGTCAAGGCTGCTGTTCACTTGGCCTACCTTGCCAATCCCTTTTTTTACGGAGATCTTATTAGCTGAAAGAGTCGCTATCCCTACGCTGTCGTAGCCTCTATATTCCATTCTCTTGAGGCTCTCGACTAATGCTGGAGCGACAATATCCTTACTAAGGATGCCAATGATAGAACACATCACTCAATCTCTGAGAAAGAGAGCTTTTATCTATTGAGTGTTTGTACTCTGGATTTATTTAACTAATAAATCACAGGTAATTTTTCTTCATAGTGAGTTGGATACAAAGACTATAACTATAGACTAAACGTTTATTCTATAGAAATATTAAATTATTATATACTATTTTGCTTCCTATTAAATCGTAGTAATTTTATAAAAATGTGTATTTCTACGCTCTTTCTTATATCATACGTGACCTCAGTAACGAGCTTTACGTGGCTTAGGGGCAAAGGCGGTTAATGGGTCTACCTTTGCAATTAGTCTGAATCAAGATCGGTCATGAGAAGGTATAACCCTTCCGGCCCACTTCTGCTATACTATATAACAAGTGCCTCTACAGCTTACTTTGTGCCCAGCCGTTACCGGCGTATACATACCTGGTTCAGCAGCTCGGCGACCAATAAAGTGCTCCAATGTATTGTGTGTACAGATGATAAACAGCAACAAGTCGGTCTCAAATTATGCGTGAAGCAGCGTTCTCAGCACTCTACCCATGGCATTGATCGTCGAATGATTATGGCCAAGAACGCTTTAGCTTTATACAGACAAATTATAGACTCTTCAAACTTGGACAAAATACACCTTCTTGAAGAAAAATTGCAATCTGCCATGTTTTTATTCCGAGCTGCTTTATAGAAGTTGTTGAAGATTTACAACTTCAAGTGCCTAGCCTGCGGCTATGAGTCAAGGCACCCTGTTGGGACTCCAGACATGGATCAGATCCTAACTGACGTCAATAATGAATTCGCCCAATATCAGCTGTTTGTGTGCAAAAAGGAGCTCACACTAGTAGATGCAGATGTACTGGATGCACATTTTGACAACAAGTGTCCGTCAGACAAGAGTGAGCTCGAACCGATAGATGATCCTGAGCATGTCAAATGCCCTCGTTGCAGTAAAGAGTTAAAGGTTGAAGATATCAAACCACTGGCGGCAACGGACGGATCCGCGGAATAATGTATTATTAGGCTACGCTTCTGTAAAGAACTTGTAGCTGCCAGGTGAATAGAGTATCCTGTAGAACATGTGCTGCTCCGCCGAGTACTGACGAGAAGCTAAGTCGTCAAGCTGGACACAAGTTCTTTATTAGGGGTTTGTGGCACTGATGGCTTTGGTGAATATAACCGTATAGTGCTCTCTCCTTATCTTGTCCTATACTACCCGCATCTGCCAGGTTATATATTATTAAATATCCATTGCCCCTAAAAACCTAGGGGATAATGTGGCTTCTTTAAATCTCGCCCAAAAGATAATTTCGAACCATCTTGTGGAAGGCAAGATCGAACAAGGCCAAGAAATCGGTCTTAAGGTAGATCGGGTTCTTATGCAAGATGCAACTGGCACCATGGCATGTCTGCAGTTTGAAGCCATGGGAATACCGCGGGTCAAAGTAGAACACGCCGCCATCTATGTAGACCATAATATTCTACAGACTGGGTTTGAAAACGCAGACGACCACCGTTTCCTCCAGACGTTTGCCTCAAAATATGGCATCTACTATAGCAAGCCGGGTAATGGCATCTGTCATCAAGTAAACCTTGAACGCTTTTCAGTACCAGGCAAATTGCTGATAGGCTCTGATAGTCACACTCCTACTGCCGGTGGTGCAGGCATGATAGCAATTGGAGTAGGGGGACTAGATGTAGCTGTAGCCATGGCCGGCGCACCGTTCTATACTAAAATGCCCAAGATAGTTGGAGTAAAGTTGACTGGCATGCTCAGACCTTGGGTCACTGCCAAGGACATAATCCTTGAAATGCTGCGCAGACTGTCTGTCAAAGGAGGGGTCGGAAAGATCTTTGAGTACTATGGCGAAGGTATCAAGAGCCTCGGTGTCCCGCAAAGAGGAACAATATGCAATATGGGCGCAGAGCTTGGTGCCACCACATCTCTGTTTGAATCAGATGCAGTCACGCTTGACTACCTGACTCGTCAAGGCAGGTCGCATGACTACAAGCGTTACATTGGCGACCCCGGCTGCAGCTATGACGAAAACATAGAGATAAACCTGAGCGAGCTAGAGCCACTAATTGCGCTTCCGGGCTCACCTGACGCCGTGCATAAGGTACGCGACGTGCAGGGGATCAATGTTCATCAGGTGCTCATAGGCTCATGTACCAATTCAAGTTATGTTGAAATGATGACTGTTGCTCACGTGCTCAAAGGCAGAAAGGTGCACCCAAATGTCACGATGGCCATTAACCCGGGCTCAAAGCAAGTACTTGAAACTGTAGCTCGTGACGGCCCAATATACCATATCATTGCTTCTGGCGCCCGACTGCTTGAAAGTGGTTGCCAGGGCTGCATAGGCATGGGCTCCGCGCCAGGAACTGATTGGATTTCAATTAGATCCTTCAATCGAAATTGGCCGGGAAGGAGCGGCACAAAGGACGATAAGGTCTACCTGACATCGCCAGAAGTATGTGTTGCTTGCGCTGTGACAGGAAAGATAACTGATCCACGCGACCTTGGTGAGTATCCCAATATCCCATGGCCGGATAAGTTTGTAATCGATGATTCTTCCATTGTGGCGCCAGCTCATGCAGACGAGGCTGATAAGATACAGATATCGAGAGGTCCCAATATACGTCCTCTTCCCCTACGACAGCCTATGGAGTCAGTGCTGCAGGGTGAAGTGCTGATAAGAGTAGGAGACAATATCAGCACTGACGCTATAATGCCGGCCGGAGCTAAGATACTGCCTCTTAGGAGCAATGTGCCAGCGATAAGTGAGTACGTGTTCTATTGGATTGACCCTGACTTTGCAAAAAGAGCCAAGGAAAAACATGGTGGCTTTATTATTGGAGGTGAAAACTATGGTCAAGGGTCTAGCAGGGAGCATGCTGCATTGGCACCGATGTATCTCGGAGTCAAAGGTGTCATCGCAAAATCGTTTGCAAGGATTCATAAAGCAAACCTAATTAACTTTGGGATCATACCATTTGAGTTCCATAATGCCTCTGACTTTGAGCTATTGAATCAGGGTACACCTATTACAATAGAAAATGTAGTCAGCAGCTTGAAGAACGAGAATAAAATGATTGAAACGATAGCTAATAAGAACAAGATCACACTCAAGGTCGATCTAACTCCAAGGCAAAGAGAAGTTCTGATAGCTGGCGGCCTTCTGAACTACATCAGATCTACTCAGCATAGATCTTGATAGTTGACCGACAACAATTAGTCAACACCAAAAACGGGTGGGTTTTACTACAACACTGCTAAAGTGCTTACAATTGAAAATAACTCCCCAGCAATGTACTTTGACTTTAAAGAAAGATGGAGAGAACACATATCAAGGAGACAATTCGCAGTAAACCGCTATATACAGATACCAAAGAAAGACTGATTAGCGCAAAGGGATGGCCTTAACAACATAACATATACCTGCTCAAGGCTAGGCAGGAAACGCAGCTTAAAATCTTCAGCTGGGTCAACTTAGACGCTTTTTCAGTTGTCTAATCCTACCGATAATAGTGAAAGCTTGGTTAATGCTTGAGACAATCTTTGGAGAGCACATCCGACAGAAACTATATAGAGCATTTGAGCCAATTGAGGTTGTACTAGGTAATGACAATATCTCTCGTGGCCACTGAGCCAAAACCCAAGGGCATTAAAGTAGAGACCATAGAGAATGCCCGCATGGTTCGCGGAACCACTTTATTGAAGCGCGGCTTTGCCCACATGCAAAAGCACGGGGTCGTAATGGACGTGACGAACGTCGAGCAGGCGGTGATTGCAGAAGAGGCCGGCGCTGTAGCAGTTATGGTCCTTGACAAGCTGCCATACGATGTTAGAAAGGCAGGCGGAGTAGCAAGGACTGCAAGCATTAAGGTAATTCAGGAGATAATGGACGCGGTAACAATCCCAATCATGGCTAAGTGCAGAATTGGTCATACCGACGAAGCAAAGGTACTTGAGGCCGTCGGCGCCGACACGATCGACGAAAGTGAAGTGCTCACGCCTGCGGATGAAGAACATCATATCTGGAAGTGGGATTTTACAACTCCGTTTGTCAACGGAGCCAAGAACCTTGGCGAGGCATTACGCAGGATCGAAGAGGGCTGCGCCATGATAAGGACGAAGGGCGAGCCGGGAACTGGCAACGTGTCCGAGGCAGTAACTCACATCCGCATGGTTAACAGCGAAATACGCAGGGTCAGATCGATATATCAGGACGGCGGCACGCAAGAGCTGATGAAGGCCGCACGCGAACTTAAAGTATCGTATGAAATAGTTGAAGAAACGGCGCGCCTTGGAAGGTTACCTGTAGTTAACTTTGCAGCAGGGGGAATTACCACGCCTGCAGACGCAGCGCTCTTGATGAATCTTGGCTGCGATGGTGTGTTTGTAGGTTCTGGTATTTTCAAGTCTGACGACCCTGCCCAGAGGGCAAGGGCAGTTGTGCTAGCTACGACGTTCCATAACGATCCCAAGATAGTGATGGAAGCACAAAAGATGGTTGATGAAAAGAAGTCGCTGCTTGGCATGGACACAAATAATCTTGAGCTTCGTATGCAGGAAAGAGGCGAGCACGCCTGAGTAGTAGTGCTAGCAATAGCAAAAAGAAATCAGTCACAATTGGCGTTCTTGCTCTCCAGGGGGACATAGAGGAAAACGTAGCTGCTACAAGCCAGGCGCTGCAACAACTTCATGTGGATGGGGGTGTAGAGATGGTGCGTTATCCCGAGGAGATAGAAAAGATTGATGGTCTCATTTTGCCGGGTGGCGAAAGCACTGTGCAAAGCACCCTTGCCGCAATTCAGCGCTCCCTGCCGGTAATAAAGAAGCGTATTTCAGAAGGCATGCCGGTGCTTGGCACATGTGCTGGTATGATAATGCTGTCCAAGAGGGCATATGACAGGATTGTAGGAGACACAAAGCAGAAACTGATAGGCAACCTTGACATAGTTATTGAGAGGAATGCCTTTGGAAGACAGAACGACTCATTTGAAGCAGACCTTTCGATAAGCATACTGGGCAAAGAGGCGTTTAAGGGAGTGTTTATCAGGGCACCAGCAGTAAGTGAGGTAGGCAAGGATGTTGAGGTAATCGGGAAGTTTAACAACAGAATCGTGGCGGTCAAGCAAAAAAACATCATTGGGACTGCGTTTCATCCTGAGCTCTCTAGTGACTCAAGGATGCACAGGCATCTGATCAATATGGTTCTTGAATTCAACAACAACAGAGGCTCGTGAGGATATATGTCTCCCTTAATAGCGCTTATCTTGCTTGGTCCCCCCAAGTAGATCCATTCTCAGGAGACGGAAATGTGCGCTTATGATTATCCTCCTCACATTGCACTTATCATTTCCTATCCTATTGTGTTGCCATATATTGATACTCTAATCTTTGAAAGGGCGGAAGGGGAAAGGCAGAAAGATGAAAATGACGATATTCTATGTTTCCAACCACTAAAATAGCAGCAGATGTTATGCAACTATTGGTTAGCTTCTTGATTTGCTTGAACTTAGAAACTTTAGAAAGCAAATAGTTTTGATTATGATGACAAAGTCTTCTTCTACTTTTGTAAGCCTTCCAGGTTGTCCATCATCTGTTTGACTAGTGAAATGCAGTCGCTCAGTCGATTGTAGCAGTAAGCAGAAGTGACATTAACTGTATTGGATAGAATATTACAGGCTGAACTGCATAAGAGAACAAGCTGAGAAATAAACAGTCTAGAAATGTTAAACATTATCCATTATCAAAACTCCTTTTCTATATGATTTGCCAAGGGCGCTGAGAATGGCTTCCATCCAGTCTACTTCATTCCAAGCGCAATCCTAAATGACAGTATTGGTCTTCCTCCATGAAATCACAAAGCTGCTACTTGTAGCATCAGCATTTCTTATAATTGACTCGTATACCTACAATAAATACCTCAGCTAGCCCTGAAGGGAAAAAGGAGGGTACACTACGTATATTCATCTAGTTGC
>DATMWK010000073.1:0-19399 GCA_035562555.1 Nitrososphaera sp.
TTCTTCGTTGACGGGAACGCAAGTCAACAGGTTCTTGCACATTGTAGAAAGCGCGCAGGACCTAGTTGACCAGAACAGGATGCAAAGGAAGCTTGGACAGCTCACTGGCACCTGCTTCCAGCGTTGCGTAGGCATGGATGCGCTTAACTCATTATATTCAACTACGTATGAAATCGACCAAAAGCATAGCACTGAGTATCATAAGCGTCTAGTCGAATTCGTCAAGATGTTGCAACGGGAAAATTTGATGATCGGTGGTGCCATGACAGACGTGAAAGGTGACCGTGGCCTGTCGCCTTCGCAACAGGAAGATCCTGACATGTTTGTGCATATTACAAAGCGCGACAGTAAAGGCGTGTACATCAGCGGCGCAAAAGCTCACCAGACAGGCTGCATCAACTCCCACTGGATAATCGCCATGCCTACAATGAGATTGAAGTCTGAAGATAAAGATTATGCAATAATTGGCGCAATCCCTGTAGATGCTCCCGGCATCACCTACATCTATGGGAGACAGTCTTGTGATACAAGAAGTATGGAAGGAGGCAACATTGACGCCGGGAATGCCATGTATTCGGGCCAAGAAGCCATGATAATCTTCAAGGATGTTTTCATTCCAAACCATCTGATATTCATGGATGGCGAACATGAGTTTGCCTCAATGTTGGTTGAACGCTTTACTTGCTATCATCGTCGAAGCTATGTATGCAAGACCGGTCTTGGCGATGTCCTGATTGGAGCCGCTGCAGCCATTGCAGACTACAATGGTGTGGCAAACGCATCACACATCAAAGACAAGCTGGTTGAAATGACGCACCTCAATGAGACGATATTTGCGGCAGGCATTGCATCCTCATACCGAGCGCACAAAACATCAGCGGGTAACTGGCAAAATGACGACATGTTAGCAAATGTCTGTAAGCATAACGTCACTAGGTTTCCATATGAAATAGGAAGGCTTGCACAAGACATTGCAGGCGGACTTGTAGTGACAATGCCGTCTGAGAAGGAGTTTCGCAATCCTGAGACTGGACCCCTGCTTGAAAAATACCTAAAGGGTCGGAAAGGTGTATCAACAGAGAACAGGATGAGAGTGCTAAGGCTAATTGAAAATATGACTCTTGGGCGAAATGCAGTAGGCTACTTGACAGAGTCAATGCATGGCGCAGGATCGCCTCAGGCGCAAAGAATCCAGATTGCGCGCCAGATGCAACTTGAAACCAAGAAAAAGCTTGCAAAGAGGCTTGCACAAATTAAGGAGGGTGAGGCTGAAGAAATGATGCCCGAATCTACAGAATATTTTGATAGAATATTCAATACAAAGAATAAATTAAAATAAGTCTATTGTGGTATCGAGTCAACGATGGCAGTCTGTAGCGATTTTTCAGCCATTGCTTTTTGCATTACCTTCAAGGAATTTGATCTCAAAAAGGATTATTTATCAGTTCAACACAATTATTATGGTATTACTCCGGGGTTGTGTTGATTGAGATTAAACGAAGCTCAAATTGAGGATATCACTGGCAAAGTTTTTCGTACTATAATTAGCAATGGCAAAGATGGTATATTACAGTCAGAGCTGTGGAAGGAACTTGACCTGACAAGCCGCGATGGCTCTCGAGTTGCGATCCGGCTTGAAAAACGATCATTGATTCGGCGCGAAAGAATGTTAGAAAATGGCCGATGGACGTATAGACTTTTTGCAGTAAAGCTGCCGGTTGACACTACAAGCATCGAACAGGCCCCTTGTTTGACATGTCCTTTTGAGCATATGTGCTCTATAGAGGCTTCTTACAGCCCAATAAGCTGTAATTTAATTGAGGAATGGCTCATCAAATCTTTTGACAATGCAAGCCTGAAGCCTCCAAAACTTTATAAAAAATGAGACTTGCTGACGCTCGACGTGACCAATACCGGCGACTGGCAAAGGACCAGGGATACCGCGCAAGGTCAGCTTACAAGCTGCTGCAAATGAACTGCTCTTATAACATTGTCAAAAAGGGTGATACCGTAGTTGATCTTGGGTGTGCACCAGGAGGGTGGCTGCAGGTAGCCGTGAAGGAAGTGAAGTCATCGGGGAAGGTCATTGGGATAGACCTCAAGCCTGTTAGCCCCATTGCTGGTGCAATAATTCTGCAAGGCAGCATAGAGGATCCAAGCATGCTAAGCAAAATAGCTGAAATCTTAAGCTGCAAGGCCGATGTTGTACTCTCTGATTTAGCTCCAAATGTAAGCGGCGTATGGGATATAGATCATGCAAGGCAGATCTCCCTTTCCACGATTGCGTTACAGTTTGCACAGCATGTGCTGAGAATAGGCGGAAGCAGCGTATTCAAGGTGTTTGAGGGCGACATGCTAGAGGAGTTCAAATCGGAATTACGAAAGAGCTTTGGTAAAGTGCTTTTAAACAAACCCTCTGCAAGTCGACAAGAGAGTAGTGAATTATACCTCGTCTGCTTAAACTTTAAACAATGAACTCCAAAACATTCATTTTAATTGATGGTCTAAAGCATAAAATGCCAATTTGGCATGCGGCCTAAGATCGCCTGATATTTGATGAGATTGCTCTACACCTAAGCAGTGTGGAACACCTTATTGCAATAATTTCATCTATTGTTGCAGGCTAAGTCAAAAACTTGCGGGATAACAGACAGTTATAGAATACGGCCTTAGGTTTAAAGCATGTACACTATTGCTCAGATAGAGTTGTAAATGTAGATTTTCGACGATTTTAATGAATTCGCTTCTGCTACGGCCTTTCTTATAACACCTTTTTCCCTTTAAACCTGGCAATATGGAGATAAGTTCTTGAGCAATGTCGAGCAGTTACAAAAATTATCCTTACATTATGGTTTATCGCCTTTACCTATTAGGCACTTATATTCAAACCAGCATAGGCTGCAAGGCCGTCGCTCAAGTAGCTTTTACCTCTTCAAATAGGAAGAAGGCTCTCTCATTATATAAATGAGATTTCTATATGACAATGAGCCGTTAATCTTGCTTTTTAATAAAACCAATTATTCCACTTATTAGAAAGCGGATTAAATTAATTAATCTATGAAGAATTCAATATAGGTATCGATGCCGTATTCTATGAACCCCACCAGCGTAAAAAGCACAAGCAAAGAAGAAGCTGCTTATAGCAAGATCTTGGTACTCTGCATAGACAGGGATAACGACATTGGTTCAAAGGGCGGCATTGAGACACCAATAGTTGGCCGTGATGCATGCATCAATGCTGGCACTAGGCTTGCTCTTGAGGATCCAGAGGATGCAGACTCTAACGCCATTTTTGGCGCAGTCAAGACATATGAAGAACTTGTGAGCAAGGGCTACGATGCTGAGGTTGCGGTAGTGGCTGGCAAGTTCAATAGGGGCGTCGAGGCTGATGAGAAGATAAGCCTTGAAGTGAAAGGTATACTTGAGAAATATCGCGCAGACGGCGCAGTTATTGTCTCTGATGGCGAGGACGACGAGACAATCCTGCCTGTCATCCAATCAAGAGTACCTGTGATATCTGTGCGGCGTGTAATTATCCGGCATAGCAGAAGTGTTGAATATTCGTACGCAGTGCTGGGCCGATATCTTAGAATGCTAGTTTATGATTCTCAGTATTCAAAGTTCTTTTTAGGCGTCCCTGGTATCCTGCTAGCGGCAGGGGCACTTGCCGTCATATTCGATGCGGCAAAGTGGATAACCGCAATTGTGCTTGCAATTCTTGGCGGTGCATTCATAGTCAGGGCGTTTGACATCGATAAGGCATTTAGTTCGTTTGGCAGGCTGACTCCAACATCCTTTATTAAGATATTCTCAATCATTGGCGGCGTGCTTATTATACTTGCAGCCATTGCAAATGGCATATCCAACATACCATCCAATATGCTTACCCCTGAAATGAGTGCACTTGACGTAGTTTCAAATAGGACCATAGTGGGAAGATTTGCCAACAGTACGATAACTCTGCTATGGATAGGGATCGCTACAATTCTTGGCGGTATACTGTTGAGCGATTGGTTCAAAGGAAGTAGCAGGATTATGTCTGATATACTGCGCCTTACCGTGCTTGCGCTGCTCTATATCCCACTACTACAGTTTACATCTGTGCTTACAGAAGGCACAAACCCATTTACGCTAATCTCATCTCTGCTGATAGGCCTTGCAGTATCGCTTGTAGCTGCAACTGTCCTTTACTATTATTTTAGGAACAGAAAAGGCGGCGAGGTTCTGAAACACTAATGTAAAGGTGACTGCAACAAAAAATTACCATGCCTCCTCAGCACGGAGACTATGATCCAAAACAGCAAAAATGGTTTTGCGGTTATTGGATGTCTCAAGAAGAATGGTTAGACATACATAACTATCCAGTGCCTGCTCTACTGCAGGATCAAGAGAAGGAGCCAACAGCAAAAGAGAATAATTATGACAAAGAATGATACTGCAAAAAACTTACAAATAACCAGATCAATCACAGACTATTGATAGACGAGCGGTCGGCCGGTGCAGTAGTGTTTTATATGGAAGACAATTCTGAGCCGGAATACCTGTTATTGCATTACTCCGCTGGCCACTGGGACTTTCCAAAGGGTAACATTGAGGCTGGCGAAAACGAAATGCAGACCGCTACTCGTGAAATTCAGGAAGAAACCTGCATTACTGATGTTGAATTTTTAGATGGCTTCCGCATGAAAATTGAATACAAATACAGACATGGTAAGAAGCTCGTGCGAAAGGAGGTTGTGTTGTATCTTGCACGGACACACACACATACAGTGATCCTTTCACATGAGCACATTGGCTTTGCATGGAGAAAATTCGATGACGCAATGAAGCAACTAACTTATCTAAACGCCAAAAACCTACTGTCAGCTGCAAAAAAATATCTTCAGCAACACTCACTTGCCTATCGATAAAATTCTGTTTTGGATTTCTCCTACGACCTTGGCAGGCTGCTTGGCCTCAACTATTGACCTGCCGATTATTATATAATCTGCGCCATCTCTGATTGCCTGCTCTGAATCGCCCCCCTGCGCCCCGACTCCAGGCGAATACACTGGCAGTCGCCCCGCAACCTCTTTTAAAATCTCATGTTGGGTTGCGCCCACGACTATACCGTCGACACCTGCACTCTCGGCCCTTTCAAAAAACATTTTGTATAACCCGCGTCCCCGTATTTTGAGCCCAAAGCCTTCCTTTGCTTCTGGGTGGCTCATGTATACAAGCGCAATGATGCCAGCATCTGCCTTGTGCGCCTTTTGTACTAGCGAAGCAAGCGTGTCTCTGCCAATAAAGGGATTTGCTATGGCAGCATCAAAGCCCATCTTTGTTAGGTAGTCAATGGCAACAGCATTGGTGGTTTCAATGTCGTTCAACTTGATGTCTGCTATCGATTGTAGCCCAAAAGAGTGGGTCAGTTTGTTTATGTGCAAAATCTCAGACGCAGAGAGTGGTAGGATAATATGGAAGTTCATCTTGACGGCGCAGATGTGGTGCTCGACTGCATAGATGGTCTTTACTGCAAATTCTGGCAGCCTTTGATTGCCTCGTGGTCTAGGATCAAGGGCAAGAACTATTGGGCTTTTTTTTTCTATAGCCGCTGTAGCAATTCTTTGCAAAAATGGCTTAGTCATAGGTCTTTACCAGCGGGTGATCCTCTGCCAGTCTTATCACCTTGAGATAAACGTATCCGTGTTCATCCAGCCTTGTCAAGAATGTTGGCTGATCGGCCCTTTGACTGCTGTAGCGCAAAAATGGCTCTTTTGGCTCTTCCTCTACCGTCACGTAGTAAAAGTATGAAATGGTCTCATTGTCATTTGCACTCATTGCAGTGCCTAGTACGATCTTGCCTTTACGTTCTTTGAATAGAAAGAGCGGCAAGGGAGGCTCATCGTATATTGTCTTATAGGCTGCCGCCTTTGCAAGGCTTGGTAGATCTTTAAGCTTTATGACTGTGTAGCCTGATCGTTTGTCAATTCTCGCAGATCTTGCAAGCGAGCGAGGGAACTTTTCCACCTTGAGAATAGGCGAGTATACATATGTGGGATTGTCAACCGAGCTGGCAAGCAACACTTCTTCAAAGCCATTGCTTACTCTGTAGGCCAGGTATTGACCCTCCTTTGAGTCTTCCTGCGCATAAAAGATCACAGGCCTTCCGTTGATGATGTCAGTCTGAACTGCAAGCACTTCGTGCCTGTTAAACTGAAGTGAAAATGCAGGCAAAGGAGTCCGCTCCAGCGCGCATACTAGCCTGCCAAAATCCCTGAGGCTTGCCAGCGCAATATAGCATGGAGCCTTAAATTGCAAATTGCAATATTGTTAATACTTACGGTATTAAAGTCATCCGTTGGAGTAGAGGAATAATTATCATTGGAGAAATTAGACAGGCTTGTAGAGCAGGCGAAATCAATTGTTCTTGAAAATAGCAACCCCGACAGGATGTTGCTATGGCGTGCCTACGTGGCCCTTGAATATGCAATATTAGATCTGAAATTACGTCATGGCCTTGAGGGGAATCCTCCGCCCAAACCTGTCAAGTCCGCAGATCTCGCTGCTGCAAAGTCCATGATTATGAGGCTTGATCTATCGTCCGGCGACAAGAAAAAATTGCTCTATGACCTGCGTTCATGCAGAAATATCATAAAGGCGCTGGTAGCAAGTAAGCTATGATGACCTGCGGTCTATAACATCGTAGACCTCTCTTCCAGTACCAATCAGGGTCACTTTCAAGCCGATCTCGCCTTCAATGTTTTCAATGAATTTTTTTGCATTCTCGGGCAACTTTATGTACTCACGTAAGCCTGCACACTGTGGAAAAACGACGTCCAACTTTGTGACTGCAACTTGTGTTGCACTATTGAGTCTAATCGCTTTCTTTGCAAGCTCCATATCAAAGGGCGCAGCCCTCCTCTGCCTGCCTGTCACGCTCCCGTGCTCGATCCAGCCGCGCTTTCTTGACTCCTCTTCACTCAGCTCATTTTCAAGCGGCCCGCCGCCAACACGTGTAACATATGCCTTGAAGACCACTAGTATTTCGTCGACTCTTTTAGGTCCGATGCCAATATGTGAACAGATGCCAGAAGCGGTCACGTCGCTTGATGTGACATAGGGGTACCCACCGTGAAACAGCGATAAATAAGTGCCTTGTGTCCCTTCCACTATCACATTCTCATTGTTGTGTAGAGCATAGTTAACTGAATTGCTGACATCTTCCATGTAAAGCGACAATTCTGGAACGTCTCTTGCAAGTTTGAGCTTCCGGAGTGCTCTGTCAGCATTAGCTGGGCCGGTTCCAGTGCCCGTAGTGCCCACCTTGCTCTTAAGGTAGTCTTCCCCTATGTCACGTTCAATATGTATTTGCTCAATGATGCCGCACTGACTGTCCACAAATGTCCTGTCGTCTGAATGAAACTTTGCTATTTCATCTATCAAAACCTGTGGGTTGACAAGTACTCCTGCGCCGACCAAAAGCCTGGTTGTTGGGTTCAGCACTGCACTTGGTAACATGCGCACCTTGTACTCCTTGCCTTCAAAAGTAAAAGTATGACCTGCATTTGGACCAACGCCTCCACGCACAGCCACTGAAGGGTTGTCCTTTTTCGCCAGGTAGGCTATAATCTTGCCTTTTCCTTCATCTCCATAGAATCCTCCGACTGTAACAAGGCATGGCATAGGATTCTCTCCTACTAGCGTGGCTATTTAATTCATCCTTAAAATAAGATAAATCCCTTCAATACGCAATCTAATCATGAATAATGCTGCTGGCAACATCATCCATATACTTGCAGACCTGCCGGATTTTTTGCGAAAACAAATGCTGCAAAACCGCCTCAAAGAGTTCTATGAAATAAGTGCTGACGAAAAGAGTGAAATGATAAACAATGCACTAGCAGCGGTGCCCACCATAGATCCAAATAAATTGTCAATCCTTTTCAAGACCTGGCTTGAATTACTATCAGAATTTGATGCGGAAAAGCGTGGAGTGATGTTCCAGACTTACTGCATGCAGATTTTAGCAAATCCTTGCTCTATTGCAAAGCTTGACTTTAAGTCGCTGACTGCTGCTTTTATGTCCCTTAATCATGTACAGCGAGAGCGCCTAACAGATTCGCTGCATGAAGTGCTCCTCGGGCTGCCAAACACTAGCGAAATATTAAAGATGATTCCCGAGCACTCGCTAAAAACTGTCGGGCTTAAATGATTAGTGATGGTGGTCGTGTTGCTCCTCGGGGTTGTCCGGCTTTTTTTCTATTTCGCCAATGCCCTTTTCAAGCCCAAAGAATGCCCTCTCGTACTTGCGGAGGGCCTTTCTGTGTTCTGGCAGCGACATATCCAGTCTCATCTCGTTCATGACTATGACAGCATAAGTTGTCCACTCCTTCCAGCATGCTGAGCATGCAGGGTACTTCTCAGCGGCTGGATCCTCGATAATCTCCTCAACGGTCTTACCACACCTCAAGCAAGTCTTACTCATCTGCAAAAATGGTGATGCTTAGATATTATAAGTTGTTAGATTGAGAAGAACTCGAAATACTCCTCTAAATCCTCTCTCTATTCCTGGAAAATGGCATCTAATCCTACTAGAGATAAAAGATAGCAGCAAAAGTACCATAACACACTTTATGACTTGTTGTAAAAGATGATGTATACCATCAGCATTGCAAGTTATTGCAAGCGCTATCAAAGCAAAACAAAGTAGACAGAAAAAAATGCAATCCAGCACTAGGCTTGCATCTATTGTCAAATTTTACTGTTCAATATTCATCCTAAGTGCTCTCCACAGGTTGCCTGAGACTTGTTTAGCTTATAAGCTATTATTATAAGTCAGACCAAAATTTGGCAACGTTATTATACACTTTCTGGCTTCAAAACTGTACATGAAGGTTCACTGTCCTGACTGCAAAGGAGCTGCAGAGTTGGCAGACGATTTTTCATTTGTCAAGTGCTCTAACTGTTCATTTGATATGACTTATGGCGAATATGTAAAGTACATAGCGTATAAGGACTCACGCTACCGCGATATACTTTCAGACTACAAATAATAAAGATAGAAAAACACTCTTCAAGGCTATGGTTGAAGAAGAAGAAGAAGAGGTTATTTGAGGTAATTCTAGGTTTTCAATTGTGGTAACCATGTTACTTTTTGTAACCGCCGACTCAGGTTACAAAAGTTGGAAACCGCCTTTGGTATATATACTGCGAGCAACAATAGCAATTTGGTAGTAATTTGGGAGAAAAACGCAAGCCTCACCCCTTCTCCTCCTCATACTCATGCTCTACACCTTCTGCTCTTTCTTATAACATTCCTCGACGTCGATAAGCTCTTTTAGAGATTCGCCGCCTAATAGTGGAGGAGGGTCTATCACACAACGAAATACAGTTGAGACTTAACCTGTCGTCGTCCACTTACTTTCGGTATTTAGATCTATTATTCAAAGCGGAGCACGAAGCCATCTCAGGAAATAATTACACTTATCAACGACTACTCAGTGAAAGTTTAATTCTTAATCAAAGATACCTTCGTCGAGCCAGAAAATTAACTGCAATAGGTGACGACAAATCTGTGGATGTAAAGCAGAGGTTAGAAGCGCACAAGTTTGCAGCGGAGCTTGAAAGAGCAGTCCATGACATGTCGTATATGGCACCCAGTTACCTAAGAAAACAAGGACTATTGCCTGAGCCTAAGAGCATTTATCCAGCGCTAACAATGAGTCGAATAGAGGACGAAGAAGAAGAAGACCCATCCGAAAGGGAAAGGATGGAGGTTGCAGGTGAATTCAGGCGACAACATCAAAAGCAGATTTCAAATCCTTTAGCATACAATGGAGATACTTATGATAAAATCCAAAAGAACAAGAAGAAGTTAGGAGAAGAAGAGGAAGAGGAACAACGTGACGAGCTAAAGGGAGATAATAATTATGACGAGTTTGATTATGAGAAATAACAAGATTACAAGCAATAATGAATCTGCTCGTGCAAGTCTTGCTGCTGTTTTGCGCGTGTGAGAATGTATGCATGCAGAGGAAAGCGTTATCCAGGTAATGTGCGTATCAGCCGTATCGATAGCGCGGCTCCTCTCAGTTCCTAACGGGCTTCTTTCTTCTAAAGGGCACAGTCTCGCAATCGAGCGTTACAATCGTAACGGTTTTTTCATTCGCCTTTGCTGGATGTGCATCATTGATATGCCACCCAGGGTTCTCTACTCCCTCATAATGCTTTGCTCTTATACAATCAAATGGCTGTAGAGAAAAAATTAGCCAGAATAAAGAAAAGTGAAAACAGGGAGTCCTCAAGTTAGACGTACAAGAGCTCAAGTTTGTGGGGTTCTTAGAGTCAGATACATCTTGGCGCCTTCCTCTTCATCGCCAAACTCGTCTCCCTCCTCTTCGTCAAACTCTTCATCAAAATCGTCGTCAAAACTATTATTGTTGTCTTCTTCGGACATAATGCTTGATTGAGGTTAATTCACTGAACGCTTGTTATAAATTTTACCAGCCCGATATCTTGAGCTCTTTACTTGTCCGCCTTTTGCTTGACAGTCACCATGCAAGAGCAAATGCCCACAGTGCACCGTTTTATCTGTCCAACATTCTGCGGCAAAGTTGCCACTACCTGCGTGTGAAGTTCCTGAGGGTGGAGACATTTCATACATAGAGGATCGTTGTATGGCAACTGCCGAAATTATTTACATGCTCCCAGAGGTATTAAGCTAACCCAGTCAGCTTTTTATAGCTAAAAAATAATTTTATGCAATCATATGGGCCGAGTAGACAAGGGTGTCAACTGCAGTGTCGATAGCTGTGGGAACCAGGCTGAGCGCTCGATGAGCGGAATCAAGGCCAGCATGGCCCCAGATCTGGGATTGGGTGGCAGCAAAAGGGTCTACCTCTGCAGGGATCATTATAAAGAATGGAAAAAACTTACCAAGGAAGATAGGGAAAACGAAAGGGCCAGATGGGGTTAAATTAGATATAAGATATTAGGATTAGGATTAAGATATGCGACTGCTGCAGCTCCATTCAGATTTTATTGAATATGAGCCAATTGAAAAGGAGATCAGGGATGCCGAAGAGATCGTGTCCAAATCTAAGATCAGGCTCGAAGATCTGGTGGTAGTTTTTGTAGCAGTTGAGAACCAAGACGACGAAAGCGTTGCCAAGATTGCAGTCGATGAGATAAAGAAATATCTTGATATAGTCAAGAGCAGCCGCCTGCTAATTTACCCTTACGCTCATCTGAGCTCTGATCTTGCGCCACCAGCCCTTGCAATTGATATCATCAAATCTGTTGAGAGCTTCGCCAAGGGGTCGATAAATCAGGTCTACCGCGCGCCTTTTGGGTGGACAAAGTCGTTTAACATCAAGGTAAAAGGCCACCCACTGGCTGAGAACTCTAAGGAGATTTCAAAGCAGGAAGAGCATAAACACGCTGACTCATTGCATAGAGAAAAGGAATCATCTGCACTCAAGGATGAGGAAAAATTACAGTCATTCTGGTACATCGCGCAGCCCGGCGAGCAGATGACTCCTGTCAGCAAATACAACTTCAAAAAACAGCAGCAGGACCAGAATCTTCAGATGCTAGTAAACTATGAAACAGCAAAGAACAGGGTAGTCAATGAATATCCCGCACACGTCCGGCTGATGAAGAAATTGGCGATAGCCGACTACGAACCTGCATCAGATGCTGGTAATATTCGCTATTATCCAAAAGGCAGGCTTATGAAGTCGCTTATCGAGCAATATGTCACAAGGCGGGTAATGGAATATGGTGGAATTGAGGTCGAAACACCCATAATGTATGACACCAAGCACCCTTCACTTCAGAGCTACTTCAACAGGTTTCCTGCAAGGCAATACAGCATCACTTCAGACAACAAACAGCTGTTTCTGCGTTTTGCTGCATGCTTTGGCCAGTTTCTGATGGCCAAAGACTTCAATATATCATACAAGCATCTGCCTGTGAAATTATACGAATTGACAAGATACTCATTTAGACGCGAAAAAAGTGGTGAGCTAGTAGGCTTGCGACGATTGCGGGCATTCACTATGCCTGACTGTCATGCACTTTGCAGAGACTTGGATCAGGCAAAGGAGGAGTTTATCAAACGCTTTGAGCTGTCAATTAGCGTACTCAACGATCTTGGCCTAACAATCAAAGATGTGGAAATGGCCATAAGATTCACAGAGGACTTTTACAATGAGAACAAAGATTTCCTTACCGATCTTATCAACAGGTTCGGCAGACCCGTGTTAGTTGAAACATGGAAGGAGCGCTTCTTTTACTTCATACTCAAGTGGGAGTTCAATTTCATCGACGGTCTTGGCAAGGCATCAGCCCTCTCTACAGATCAAATAGATGTTGAGAATGGCGCACGCTATGGCATAGAATTCGTTGAAGAAGATGGCACCAAAAAGAACCCGATAATTTTGCACAATTCACCTTCAGGCGCAATCGAGCGGATAATCTATGCGCTATTGGAAAAATCAGCCAAGATATCCAAAGAAGGCGGTATTGCCTCGCTACCGCTTTGGCTGTCACACACACAGGTTCGTGTAATACCAGTCAGTCAAGAGCATATCGTATACTGCGAAAAGGTACTGGCAGAGCTGACTGAAAACCAGATAAGGGCCGACATAGACGATCGTGATGAAACAGTGGGCAAAAAGATACGTGAATCTGAAACCGAATGGATACGCTACACTATAGTCATTGGCAACAAAGAAATCAACTCTGACAAGCTGATCGTACGCGACAGAAATGAGGGCAAACAACGCGAGATTACTCTGCATGATCTGATAAATGAAGTTAAGGCGCAAACAAGGGACAAGCCCTACCTCCCCTTGAACCTTCCGCCGCATCTATCAGCTAGGCCACAGATTATTGTCTAGCATATTTTCGAGATAATATTCTATACAATGTTTGAGCAGCCAGTGTGCCTTCTCGGTAGTCGCCATTTTTCAAAGCAACTTCAACCATATCCATTCCAATCAGGCAGGCTGATTGATCTATCGCCTTGATCAATTTCAGTACCTGAAATGGATCCAGACCAAACGGTTCTGGCGTGCCAGTGCAAGGCACATAAGGCAGGTCGTAGGCATCAATGTCAAATGAAATGTAGATCTTTTTACCTGCAGTCGCATTTTGCAAATACCTTGCGACACTGTCAATATCATTGTGCACCTCCCATGCATCAAAGGTTGTGACACCATTTTTGCTAGCGGTTTCGTTTTCTTCTTTGTCTGTCTGTCGGATACCTATTTGGATCAAATTTTCGCCTGGGATATATTTGAGCAAATGGTAGAACAGAGTAGTATGGCAGATCTTCAAGCTTTCATAGTTGGGCTTCATGTCACGGTGAGCATCAAAATGTATCACTATTGGCTCTTCTTCTTCTTCTTCTTCTGCAAGCGCCTTCAATTGATAGTATGATAGCGTATGCTCGCCGCCGAGCATCACTGGGATCTTGCTGCCATTGCGTAGTGAAGTAACTACCTTTGGGATTGTTGAATCGAGATGATCAAGCATCTTGGTGATGCTCTTTGTCTTTGGCAGCTTTAGGTCACCAAGATCAAATATGCCGACAAGGTCATGAATATTGGCCTTTTCATCCAGCATGAATGTCTCGCTCTGGAGGGCAGAAGTGCGCCTTATCGCCTCCGGTCCCCTCGATGTTCCTTTGCCAAAGCTGGTAGTGATGTCAAGAGGTACACCGTAAACAGCTACGTTTGATTCCGTGAATGAAATTCTGATCGGTATGTCCGCAAAGCTATAACCTGCCTTTGTCATTTCCGGCACCGTAAAGAACGAAAGTATGTCCAACTCTTACACAATCTTCAAAACTGGCTGATAATAAATTATGATGCAGGCTTACTCCAAAATAGCTCGTCAAGACTCTGTTGTCGCGGCTTGCCTAGGACCGACCTGAAGTCAAAGTTCAATGCAGACAGGACTTGCTCAAACGTCGAATCCATTGTTTCAAGATATTTTTCAGTGTCAATTTCTTCGGGCTTGGAAAGCTCGACTGGCCTAACGCCATCGCCTGTATTTATTTTCACATAAGAAATAACGTCACCGGCTCGAACCTCGCGTTTGTTTGCATCCACAAGCATTTTGGCAGCCTTGATATGTTGTGGCAGGCCTTTGTAGATATCACTACTACTGTTGCCGTCCACCACCATTTTGGAGCCAGTCTTTTTGCCATATGTATTTAGTGATTTATTGATGGTGACATTAAAGCTCAGTTCTTCAAGTGGAATCTTGTGTGCTTCCAAGTTCCTTGCATTTTCTTGAATAACATTCTTAATTTTTTCCCTAGCGGATTCAAAATCTTTCTCTGAGCTAATCTTTCCAAGTATTTCTAGGATATCATAGAACGCCTTCCTGATAAATGGGGGAGTATGTGATTTTTTGCCTGTAAGACCTTTTACATCAACCGTTCCGTCAGACAGGACTCCTAGGTAGTTCTTTTTGAGGTCGCTGAATACAACATAGCGATATTGCTTATCTATTTCAAGATCTACGCCCAGCGTCTCTCTAGCCCACTGCACCAGTTGCTCTATATGCTTTTGATCTGGATTGCTGAGGAAAATGCTGTCAGTGTCACCATAAACAACCCGAATCCCAATCTCTTTGCATTTGTTAATGGTTCTGTTGATGGTTGTCCTGCCGAGGGCAGCAGTAGCATCTGCCACCGGCAGGCAGTATAGTGGGAATATTGCTGCGCCCATGACTCCATAGCTGGCATTGAGAATGACCTTAATAGCCTGGCTTACCACATTGTACAGCTTGCGCTCCTCTGGGGGAAGTGTCTTGTCCTTTGCCAGGTATTTGTAATAGTTGACTCTCAAGTCACGAAGCGATCCTATTAGAAACGAAGTCAAACCTTTCCTGTGCTTGCAGACCCAGTGAGTTGTACCTTCCACTTCATTTTCCCTACAGTCTTCATGAGAGCAATTGATAGTTTCGTATGATAAATTATGCACTTTGATAATGCTAGGATAGAGACTCGCAAAGTCTAGGACAATGACGTTAAAATGTATGCCTGGTACAGGCTCAACAACTTCGCCACCTCGATATTTTTTTTCTTTAATGATGGCTGTAGTCGACGCAGTCCCCTTTTTTTCCAGCTCACTCCTGCTAGGTATCAGCTCATTTCGCTGACGATGCTCATAGTACAATATGCCCCTGATCCATTGGTTGACGCCAAAGCGTGAGATATCATCTACTGACAGCCGTCCAATCCTTGCAATAACAACCAGTAGTTTCATTAGCAGATTGTCATTAAAGCTGGTCAGCCTATATGTGAGATCGGCATCTTTGAGGCAATATTCCGCTAATCTCTGAATGGGTAAATCGCTTATGTCCCCCTCAAACTCTATTTTAGAGTCACCCAACAGTGCTTCGCTGATCGCATTGAGGGTATGGTCAGTATATGCACGGCTGAAAGCATAGATCTGGACCGACCTGTTGTCAAATGTCCTGTAGAGGTCTATGTGGATGCCATGCCTGATGCCAACTGGCTCTGCCTGCATTCCATGTTTGATAAATGACTCTTTTTTGACTATTATAGGCACCTTGTCCTTTGGAATAGCAACGCCGTTAGGATCAATGCGGGAATCTTGAGAGCGAGCATAGAGATAGGGCAGATCAAAGTCGTCACCATTGAATGTGATTATGACCGGATAAGCATTGATTATCGTGAACGTCTTTTCTATTAACTCTTTTTCACTTGCGCAGGGTTCTGCTTCTGGAATTAGCGATGTGCCATCGCTTGGTACGTTGTTTGTAAGCACGAGCACTTTCTTCAAACCGTCACTTCCAACAAACCCCACAGCTGTTATACGCTTGTCATGATCGCGTGCATTTGGCATTCTTCCCTCTTCGGTCTCGACTTCAATGTCGATAGCTACTCGCTTCAGCTCTGGTATTGGCTGATTGAGTAGTTTGGCCCAGTTTGTAATGTATTGTCTATATTCCTTGCCTGCTTCTCCTGTCTCTTTTATCTTGTCCCATAATAGACTCCTGAGCGCGAATTGCACCTTCTCAGAAATGGGGTACTCAAACGGAGTTATCTGCTCATCATTTCTAACGTAATATGAACCTGGTATGAGCGCCCTGTCATAGAGATAGTTCTCATGGTATTTGATATCGGCTTCCCATGACGTCACTTTTTCACGAAAGCTGTAGTCGGTGCCACCTATTGAGAGAGGATCAGGTGCAATAACTTTGAGGACTTCAATTTCCTTGTCAAGAATGATATCTTGTTTCTTGATTTGTTTAAGTAAGAATTTGGTCTCTTTTTGCGCAACCTGTTTGGCCTGCTCCGCAAACTCCATCTTTGTATAACAGTAGGGTTTGTGGTCAGTCCTATCGCGCCATTGGTAAATAATTTTGTCTTGTGGATCGTAAAACTTCAGGTAGACTTTCTTCTCTTCGCCAGAGTAAACGGCAGACAGCAACAGCTTCGGCCTGCTATCTTTGGGCAACTCCGGCAGGCTGCCAAACCCTTTTCTTCGATCTGATACAAATTCCTCCTGCTGCTGAACCAAGATACAGAGTGTCTGTCCATAGATCGATATTAAACGTTTTATCTATCAGATGGATTCATGTTACATGTGGACTGCAAGGTCGCAATAATTGGTGGTGGTGTGCTTGGAATGTCAATTGCCTACTTTCTGTCTGCACACGCCAAGAGTCCTGAATCAGTAGCACTGCTGGAGCAGGAAAACAATATTGCGCAGCATAGCAGCAGCAGGAATACTGGAAAGGTGCATGCTCCATTTCTGTACGACCCTACAAAAAAGAAGACCTTTGCCAAGGCTGCAGCGCTTGGCTACGAGATGTGGCAAAAATATTCCAGTCATAAGAGAATGCCGTTTAGGCGTGATGGTGTCCTTGAGGTTGCACTTAATGACAAGGGAATAGACCGGCTCTATAAGTACATGGAGTGGGGGATGGCAAACGGCCTTACAAAAAATGAACTGCAATTGCTTGACAAAGATGAAGTGGCAAGAATTGAGCCAAACGTACGATGTGTCTCTGCAATCTATTGCTCCAAAGATGCGTCGGTTAACTATGGTGCGTTTACGATTGGACTTTTAGAAGATATTCAGTCATTTGGTAGCAAGCTCCTTTTGGGACACAAGGTCGAGCGAATATCCTCATCATATGGCCAAGGAGTGTATTCGATAACTACGAACCAAGGCAAGGAGATCAAAGCAGAGTATCTTGTCAATGTGGCCGGCGGTAACTCGATGGATATTGCCCAGATGATGGGTGTTGCACACAGTTACACTGACATGCATTTTAGAGGGGAGTACTGGCAGGCGCCACCAGAGTACCATAACCTGACAAAGTTATCGATCTATTCGGTTCCTAAGCACCCAGAATATCCATTTCTCGATCCCCACTGGATCGTGCGAGCAGATGACAGGCGTGAGGTGGGGCCAAACGCCATACCTGTGTTCGGGCCATATGCTTACGGCTGGCGTAGGAACTTGGTAGATATGCTACCAAAAATAATGGAGTCATCTCATACAAGTGCACGAAAGATTTTTTTTGACAGACAGTTTCTGTCACTTGTAAGCACCGAGCTGAAGAGCTCTTTATCCAAAACAATGATGATAAACAGAGTTCGTGAATTTTTGCCACAGCTCAGGCCTTCTGCCTTTACTCAACGTGGGACCGCTGGTATAAGATCGTCAGTCATTGACAAGACTGGCAGATTCGTACCAGACACGCTCATACTCGAGCGTGATTCTTCGCTTCATGTGCTCAATTATAATTCGCCTGGAGCGACGGGTGCACTGCCCATGGCAGCCAATATCGCAAGTAAGATAATAAGAGCAGGTGTACTGCAAACGAGCGACGGGGCAAAGTCACTATGGGATGCTACCGCAATTGCCGATAGGATGAAAGCATGATCGATTTTTTAAAGTACTGCCCAGCACGATAGATAAATTGCTCAAGGAAGTTTTTCTTGGTGCTCTGAAAAATAAAGATGTCAAGATATCAAAGATAAAAGATTCAAATTTTCACAAGATTCTGGCAGAAGCATCATCGCGCTGGATTTCATGTGAGTTTGTGCCGGAAATATGCGAATCTGTCGGCATTGATAGCAGCTGGAACAGGCGCGCTTTTCAGGGTCTTCAACTTTATGTCATAGACGCAGCGGCAGTCACTAGCACTAACAAGGTCTTAGCTATAGAGTGGGAAGAAGACATAGCTGGCTCTGCAAGAAGCGAGCTCTTAGAATCAAGAGCGATGGTAATGGAGGCATCAGTTGCTCAAAAGGCTGCAGGCAAGGCTGACAGTGTTTGCGTCGATGGTTCACTTGTTTCGCGTTTGACGAAAAGCAGGCCTGAAGCAGTGTCTGAAACTGTAAAGAAGTGCAGAAGCTGCATATTTATATCAAAGACCTCTGAGAGCAGGCTGCAATTCGGCCATATGGGGTCAAAGGCCGGCGACATTTACTATTATGGACACATCTGCAAGGAGGCTGGCTTCAGTGTTCCTGTTGAAACACGGTTCTGCCATGCGCCCTTGTTTGAAGTCTATGCAAGACTACGCGACCATACTCCTATTATTCGGATTGAAATCATGAGCAATGTAACTGAGCAAGAAGTAAGATCGACCTTAAATAAGCTACGGTACCACAGTGTAGCCGGCTATCCGTACTGCCTGAAGCTGGCGCATAATACCTGCAAGATAACCCATGAAGATATAGACAGACTCGCAAGCATATATGGCCTGCAGAATGAGCAAGGAGCAAGAGATGCTCTAAATGAGTGAAGAACTAGGCATCTTGATTGGTGTCACCAAGCCGGATCAGGTGACATTTGAATCAAGAAGGCCTGTTAGCATCGGCGAATACGTTATTCTCGACTATGGCGGAGACAAGGTGCTTGGGCTTGTTGAAAAGTCGTCCATTAGCAGTGATGCACTAGGCAGCAGCATTCGAAACTATGAAGAGGCATTTGAGAGCAAACAGGTTGCCACCGAGAATCGTCGAGATAAAAGTTACAAGGGGCACGTACGCATTCTTGGCTATGTGGCTGAATTGAAAAAGTGCAAGGCAATACTGCCTGCACTGCCTCCAGAGCCTGGCACCGAAGTATACGAAGCATCGGTTAAAGACCTTGATGCTATTTTTGCACCCTCTGGACAGCAGTGGGTAATGATAGGTACGCTTCTCCGGAATACTGCAGTAGGCGCTCGGGTGGATATCAACAAAGTCGTATCACGTCACCTTGCAGTGCTTGCCATGACTGGCATGGGCAAGAGCAATCTAGTCTCGCTTTTGGCTAAAGAAATCGCCAGAATAAGCGGCACAATGGTGATTTTTGACTATCACGATGACTACTCTACACTTGACATGGGGTCCAACAACATCAACTTACTGGAC
>DATMWK010000074.1:0-4561 GCA_035562555.1 Nitrososphaera sp.
CGATGCAAAAAAGCAGCAGCTTAATCCTAACGCATACATTCAGGTTTTGGCAATAGTGTCGATGATCTTTGCAAGCTCAATATCGTAGTTGCTTATGCCACTGACATCATGTGTCACAAGGTCGATCCTAACTCGGTTGTAAACGTTGAACCATTCTGGGTGGTGGTTCATCCTTTCTGCATTCATTGCAACTTTTGTCATAAATCCAAATGCCTGTACAAAGTCGTCAAATTCAAATGTCTTGTTTATCTTGCCATTGACAACTTTCCAGTTATTAAGCTTGGCTACTTCCTGCTCTATCTCACTCTGCGACAATTTGTGATACTCGTCATCTGACATAAAATAAGTGGGACGATGTATCTAATACATCTTGCTCATTAGAAGGAACGACAGCATCTTGGCAGCTATTGTAATTGGAGCTACTGCAAGTGTGATCATTACAGAAGCTATGCCTAATGAGAACTCAGGCGCTACAGTCAGGCCTGATTGGACCATTTCGTTGCTGTCCTTTGTTTTTTTACCGGTACGTTGAATGACCCCGGCGATGCAAACGTCACATAGTGAGAAGATATTCCCCCAGGAGCCGTTACCCGTTCGGAGCGTGTCACTTTATTGCCATTCTTATCCACAAGGACTAATTCGTATGAGGCAGCGAACACCGGTGCATAAGACTTGTCAGTTATTCGGATGCTGTAGCAGAGTATATATTGGTTATTTTGGCGAGGATACACTCCAAATACTATTAATATCGATCCGCTCAACTGACGAGCAATTTGCAGGATGGGTAGTCTAGCCTGGTTAGGATACCTGTCTTACACACAGGTGGTCGAGAGTTCAAATCTCTCCCCATCCATTATTGTCGATCTGCGTCCTTTTGGAGATACATCATCATCTGGCTGAGACACCTGCAAGATAGTGCTCACTGTTCAACAAATGAATGTAGGGAGGTGCTCGCTCGATTATTAATTTAGTAGCTATTCTCTAGCGTGCAAACCTTTCCATTATTCTTCCAATACACTTAGTTGTCTTGTTCAATAGATCAATCCTTGCAAACTCGTTTGGAGAGTGGATTCGGGCAAACATGTAGGTGCTACCAATCGAGATACAGGGTGCCTTGAGCACTTTTGCAAAAGAGTACATTGGACCTGTGCCAGCAGAAGAGACGCTTATTATCGCTGAACCAAAGATCTCTTTTGCAGCTTGTTCTACCTGCCTAACAAAAGGGTCGCTGATAGGCGTCCTTTCTGCAGCCTCGCCGTGA
The DNA here is from genome assembly GCA_035562555.1 of Nitrososphaera sp. Lineage (GTDB taxonomy): Archaea > Thermoproteota > Nitrososphaeria > Nitrososphaerales > Nitrososphaeraceae > Nitrososphaera. The sequence goes on from DATMWK010000074.1 coordinate 1,262, forward strand.
ATGAACTTGACCTCGATGTCGGAAAAGCCGTGCTCTCTCAAGTGGTTATTGAGTCGTTCAAGCTGCTTTTCCGGCACCATGCCGGGGACAAGCCGAAAGTCTATTTTGACCATCGCTTGGGACGGCAATACCGTTTTTGCACCTTCGCCGAGGTAGCCGGAGCCAAACCCAGCGATGTTGCAGGTAGGCATTCCGACTAGCGCCTTTTTAATATCAGTGCCATTTGTATCGGCAACAAACTTACTGACGCCATACTCTTTCTTGAACTCTTCCACGTCAAAGGGCTCGTTTGCGATGAGTGATAGTTCCTGCTCTGTAAATGGCCTCACTTCCTTGTACCAATCTTTGATTAGTATCTTGCCGGCCTCATCGCGCATTGTATTGAGCGCATAGATAAGACGCCATGCGGGATTTTCAATAAGCACTGCAAGACTTGAATGGGCATCACGCACTGGGCCCTTTGCTATCAATTCAACATATAGCAGTCCTTTCATACCGAGGCTGATTATTGGTCTGTCCTTAGCGTCTATATACCCAAACTCCCATATTACACCGTCGCATGAAAGCCTATTGCTATACCTATTGAAGTACTGATCGATATGCACACTTCCGACCTCCTCCTCGCCTTCTACCATGAACTTGACATTGCAAGGTACGTCGCCTGTCTTTTTCAAGTAATATTCAACTGCCTTGATGCGCGTAATTAGTTCTCCCTTATCATCAGTGGAGCCTCTGCCAAACACATAGTTACCCTCTACCTTTCCACTAAATGGATCATTCTCCCATAGCTCAAGTGGTTCTTCTGGCTGCACATCGTAGTGGTTGTAAAACAAAATAGTCTTGTTTGGATTTGACTTTGATTTTAATTCGCCATAAACAATAGGCGGAATACTCTTGTCGTCAAGGTAGAGAACTTCAGAGTTGATGCCGGCCTTACGCATTATTTTTGCAACGAGGTTGGCACACTCGACTAGGCCCTGCTTTTTTGCAGAAATGCTTGGCTGCCTTATCAGAGTCTTGAGGTCTGCAATGAGACCTTCCATTTCTGCATCTACTATTTCGTTTATCCCGCTCAATGCATTGTGTAGAGATTTTGTAATTGAAAATAAAGGTTGCTTTTTTTAGATATTTGACTATCGTTTGATTTAATGTCATACATCCTAAATTCCGATTCTATGAATCGCTAAACTAAGGATGCTTTTTTATTATGGAGGGTCGACCTGCATTCTGATCGTGTCAGGCCCTACTACACTAAATTGCGATGTCTCTCTTTTTGAGACATCAATTACCACACTATAAAATACCCATATTCCAAAGATAAATGCGATGACTGCTGGAATCACTAGCAGCATTAAAATACCGCTTGCCATTGACAGTATTGTATTATTACACTTCAGGCAGTAAAAAAGCTATCCATATGAATCATTTATAACCAGCCTCAGATGCTTTTCACTTCATGTCAAACTCGATCTTCTTTTCGCCCAAGTCGATCGCCATAATTGGGGCTTCTGAAAAGCCAGGAGTGGGCAAGACGATCTTTTACAATATTGCCAAGCACTTCAAGGGCAAGATTTATCCAGTTACCCCATCAAACCCGACAGTAGGTGGCTTAACAGCATACAAAAATGTACTTGATATTCCAGATTCTATAGACCTTGCAGTAGTGGCTGCGCCCAGCAAATTCACGCCTTCTGTCATGGAAGAGGTGGGCAAGAAGGGAATTAAGGGTGCAATCATTGTTTCTGCAGGTTTCAAAGAAGTAGACGAAGTTGGTGCTAAGCTAGAAAGGGAGGTCGGTGAAATTGCAAAGAGATATGGTATCAAGGTCATTGGTCCAAACTGTCTTGGAATAATGAGCTTTTCAAAGGATAACATAATGAATTCCACATTTCTAAAGATCACTCCAAAATATGGTAATATTGCACTTGTATCACAGAGTGGCGCTATCTGTGCCGCAACTGTAGAGGACGCAGAAGCTCAGAACATAGGCTTTTCAAAAGTCATCAGCATGGGCAACAAGGTGGACATGGATGAAAGTGATGTCCTTGAGCTCTTGGCAGAAGACGAAGACACTAGAGTCATTGTGATGTACCTTGAAGATATTCGAAACGCGAGGCGGTTCATGGAAATTGCAAAGAAGATAACCGCTGAAAGGAAAAAACCGATAATTGTGCTCAAAGCTGGCAGGACAGCAGAAGGCGCCAAGGCGGCCGCTTCACATACTGGCGCGCTGGGTGGTTCTGATGCAAACTATGAGGCGGCTTTTGCTCAGTGTGGCGTAATTAGAGTTGACACCATGGGCGAGCTATTCGATCTCGCCACTGCATTTTCAAAGCAACCTCTACCAGATGGCGATGTTGTTATTGTATCGAATGCTGGTGGTCCGGCTATTATTTCAACTGATTCCTGCTCTAGGTACGGATTGAAGATGGCAGATATCTCATCCATAAGAGATGAGATAGTGGGGGTCATACCCGCATACGGTTCGCCAAGGAACCCTGTCGATATTGTTGGTGACGCCGATTACCTAAGATTTGAAAAGGTATTGCTCCTGACACTGGCGCATCCAAACGTCGGCTCTGTCGTGACAATGTGCACCCCTTCAGCCACACTCAACTACGACGACCTTGCAAGGGTTCTTGTCAAGATGTCGCAACAATTCCCGAACAAGACAATACTTGCGTCGCTGATGGGTCTTGCCGAAGGGATGGAAAACAGGAGGATCATGTCAGAAGGTGGCATACCCTACTACCTATACTCAGAGCCGGCGATAAGGACGCTCAAGGCAATGTATGATTTCAAGAAATCGGTTGATGAAGCTTCAGCCAAGAGAGCTACCCTGCAATTTGCAAAGGATACAGCTAAGGTAAAGTCAATCTTTGAAAATGTCCGCAAGAATGGAAGGAGCAACCTACTCGAAGAGGAAGGCTATGAAGTGCTTGAGGCCTATGGCTTTCCAACTCCAAAGAGCATCCTGTGCACTACTGAGCAAGAGTGTATGAATGCTGCAAACCAGATAGGCTATCCACTGGTCATGAAGATAGTTTCTCCCGATATCATCCACAAGTCGGACGCAGGCGGCGTCAAGGTGGGAATCAAGACCGATGATGAATTAAAGAATTCGTTTAGGACAATAACAGAGAATGCGCTAAAGTACAAGTCAGACGCCAAGATAAAGGGTGTGCTTGTTCAGGAAATGGTCAAGTCTGCCAAGGAAACCATACTTGGAGCAAGCCAAGACTCCACATTTGGACCAGTGATCATGTTTGGCCTTGGTGGCATCTATGTCGAAGTGCTCAA